>CALVZV010000044.1 GCA_944372665.1 uncultured Clostridia bacterium | reverse complement strand
GCCGAGCTCGGTCAGCTGAACGGAACCGGTTTCGATGGTGCCGCACCAGTCAACTCTGATGGCTTTGCCTTCGGATACTCTGTTGATGATGTACTCGAAATAAGGCTCCCAGTTGATCTTGGAAGAAATGATATAAGTGTTGGGGCACTCGGAAGCGGTGCTTCCGTTATAGGAAACGTTCGGGACACCCGCCTGTTCGCAAGCGGAAGGAGCGCCCATGGAGTCGGCGTGCTGGCTGATGAGTTTCGCACCGTCGGCGATAAGGCGGTTGGCGCCTTCTCTTTCGGCGGCTTCGTCATACCAGGAATTGGTGAAAACAACTTCCATGGTGGCGTTGGAAACTATACTTCTGACGCCGAGGAAGAAGGAGGTATATCCGGATTTAACTTCGGCATAGGGATAAGCGCCCACATAACCGATTTTTGCGTTGGCGTCGGAAACGGCGCCGGTGGTAGCGTCGCCGTACATGGCTTTGAGCTTCATGCCCGCGGCGATACCCGCAAGATATCTGCCTTCATAGATGGAAGCGAAAGCGTTGTGGAAATTCGCAAGACCTTCGTCATACGCATGAGTGCCGGTGGCATGGCAGAACTGTACGTCGGGGAATTCTTTGGCGGCCTGAAGCAGGAACGTCTCATGACCGAAAGAGTCGGCAAAGACGATATCGCAGCCGGCTTCGGCAAGCTCTACCGCGGCGTCATAGCATTTGTCGGATTCTTCAACATTGGTCTTGAACATGACCTGAGACGCGGTCAGACCGAGTTTTGCGGTCGCGGCGTTGGCGGCGTCGATGAAGTTTTTGTCGTAAGTGCTGTTTTCGTCATGCAGGAATATGAATCCTACTTTTATATCCGACATAGCTATAGGAGTATAGATGACATCGTTATTGGTGTCCTCGAATATATTCGGATATTCAGGATTCTGTCCGTCGTTGTTTTCGTTGTCAACGCAAGCAGTGAAGCTGACGGCGGCAACTGCGACAACAGCCAGTACCAGCATTAAAGCCAAAACCTTTTTAAGTTTCATTTGGATTTACCTCCGTTGTATTTTTGTTCGGCATAAGCCGTTTTTAACTAACGAAAAACGCCATACTCCGTATGGGCGTATGACGTTCTATGCGCGGATTTCCGCTCCCGAGGACTCGGCGCATTTAAGCGCGCTAAGCCCCGAAAAAGTAAAGCAAAGTGTTTTATCGTAATGCTTCCCCTGGGGCATGGGTCCGTTTCCTCCAAAGCAGTATCAATGATATTCCTATTTTAAATGAACGCGGATACAAAGTCAAACAATTTTACCCACCCTTTCAGATTTACTTTTTCCAAGTCTTTTCAAACGCCGGAAAAGCGGTCCGCGGCCGCTTTTCCTAAATAATATTTTATTTTTAAAAGGTTATTCGGGCAGTCCGGATAAAAAAAAGGAAAACTACATCCTCGTGCTCTTGTCCTCGCCAATGCCGTATGCTCCGTCGAGTCTGTAGATCCTGCCCTCGGTGTCCTCCACCGTGCCGTATATCCTGCCGAAAGGCAGCGCGTAGTACACGTCGACCACCAACAGATGTATCGGCATATAGAACACGTTGTCTATTTCGAACCTAAGATCGACTTTGCCGTATTCGTCACGAATATACCATGTCTTGGCTTTTCTGGAATTTTTGGTGAAAATCACGGGAGGAAGCGGATAAGATTTACCCTCCAGCCAGATCAGGTTTTCATTGTAAGCATCCTGATCCACGGACTGGTTCCTGGTCAGATTGAAAGCGAATTTTTTGCTTTCGCCGCCGATGTCTATATCACCCATGGTGGTCAGCCAGTCGTAATGCGCGCGATAAGGATAAAAGCCCTTATGGTCGTCTATGATACTGACGGATCGCTCGTTGGTGACAAACTTTTCGCCGTTCACCTCGACCCAGCCCGTCGCCTTCAGAAAATCCTTTTCCGAATACAGCGGTTTGTTTTCGCCGAAAGGAATGCTGACGATACTGGGCGGAGAAATGCGTTCGACGTCCATTTCTATCCTGAAAACCCCTGCCTTGCCCTCGGAATAGCCCTCGGCGCGCGCGAAACCGTTTGCAAGGTCGTTAGTGATCCTGTATTCGGACTTGGCGGTTTTGAGATAGCATTCCCCGTCTATCAGCTGCGGAGCCACCTTTGCTTTTTTTACCGGTACGATATTTTTCCACGAATATATCTTATTGTCCCTTTTGTCGAACCATACGAATATCGAAAAACCCATGGGACCGGTATTGTAAACGGCGCTAACGAGGATGCCCTCATCCATACTCAATTCAAAGGCCTCCCACTCCGTAAGACGCGATTTTTTCATGCAGTCGGGCATCAGCGGCCCGCACGGTTTTTCACAATCAAGCAGATTAAGGTTCTCGAAAGGCGTCAAAAAGGTACCGAAATGTGCCTGTCCGTTTTCAACGATGTATTTTGGAGTTTTTATCGGTTCGCGTTTGGAAGAAATATAGTCTGGAAACCTGGACATGGCAAATACCTCTCATTCGTTTATTAATTAATTATAACATTAAAACAGCCGCAATTCAAGAGCGTTTTTTTAAAAACGGGCGTTTTCCGACAGGTTGTCCCGTTATCCCGCGTCAGCGTTTACCGAAAAACCGCTCGTTGAATTTTACGCTGGGATGCTCGGGCGATATATCGGCGGCTTTAAAATGCATCTCGGCAGCTTCTTCGTACCGCTTCAGTTCCCACAGACAGCAGCTCAATTCTATATACGGAATCAGATTCCTTTCTTCGACGCGCTCGAAGTCGCCCTCGCGGGAATGGTCGGCGCAGTTTAACGCGGCTTTGAACCACAGCGCCGCCTCCTCGTAGTCGCGTGCCTCTTTGGCAAGTCTGCCCAGACCGTTGAGTATGCCTGCCCGCGGTGCTCCGTATGTAAAACTTTGCGCATACGCTCTTTTCGCTCCCGCCTTGTCACCCAGACGGTGCTTGGTTTCGGCAACGGTCCTCAGCCCCTCTATCTTGTTCACGTAAAAAGCGTCGCGCATATTGAGCATGCTTTCTATCATCAGCACGCCTTCCTCGGCATATCCGTTGTATATCAGTTCTTTTCCGTAATACAGTCTGTCGCGCGCGCCGAGGCGTGCGCCTTTTTTTATGTTCATGCGGTATATTTCCAAATTCCTGTCGGGCTTTTTAAGCTTATCGGGCAAAGGTCGGTGCTCGATGCGGATATCGCTTTTGACGATTTGACCGAACGGCTCGATACATTCGTGAATAAAGCCTTTCCATACCGCGCGCTTGTCGTTTTTGAGTATGCGTTCCCGCATGAACGAAAACGTCGGTCTTCCGGCGGAGTCGAACGCCGCGTCGTATATGCAGTACAGCGTGTCGCAGTCGGGATTATCCTTCCACTTCACGATCTTGGCGCATTCCGATTCTTTTACGACGTCGTCCGCGTCCAGCCACATAACGTATTCGTTTTCCGCCTTGGAAAAAGAATAATTTCTCGCCGCCGAAAAATCGCAGTTCCATTCGAAATCGTATACTTTATCGGTATACGCGCGTGCCACGTCGCGCGTGGAGTCCTCGGAGCCCGTGTCCACGACGATAATTTCGTCGGCAAAGCGTTTTGCCGCGTCCAGGCAACGGGAGAGCACTTTTTCTTCGTTTTTAACTATCATGCAAAGCGAGATCAATGCCATTTATCACCTTTCCTCACAAGCATTTATATGATGTATTAGAGCAAATTGCTTATCGGAGGTGACATATATGTTTTGCAATCAAAGAGGATGCGGCTGTCCCCCTTCCCCGAAACCGGAGCCTTGCTGTTTACAAGGTCCGCCCGGAGTGACGGGACCGCAAGGGGTACAGGGCATACAAGGTATACCCGGGGCTCGCGGAGCGACGGGCGCGACCGGCCCCACCGGGCCCACCGGAATGACCGGTGCCCAAGGACCGCAGGGTCTGCAGGGAATACAGGGACTGCAGGGTTTGCGCGGCGTCACGGGCGCTACCGGACCCACCGGACCGCAAGGCGTTCAGGGTATACAGGGTCTGCAGGGCACCGACGGAGCTACCGGCGCCACGGGTGCCACGGGAGCTACGGGTCCCACCGGCCCCACGGGAGCTACGGGCGCGACGGGAGCTACCGGCGACCCCGGCGCTCAGGGCATACAAGGTCTTCAGGGAAATACGGGCGCTACCGGAGCTACCGGCGCCGCCGGAGCTACTGGTCCCACAGGTCCTACCGGTCCCACGGGGGCTACGGGCGACCCCGGCGCTCAGGGCATACAAGGTCTTCAGGGAGATACGGGCGCTACCGGAGCTACCGGCGACGCGGGTGCGACCGGCGCCACCGGCGCTACGGGTCCCACGGGAGCCACGGGTCCCACCGGTGCGACGGGTCCCACCGGCGATGCCGGACAGATCACTCCCGGCACGGCGGTCAGCGACGTTTCCACCAGCGCGTCCACAACCGATCTCGCCAACTCTTTGAACGAATTGTTGGCGTCGCTGAGAGCGGCAGGTCTGCTGTCCACCTGAAGCGCGGCATTGTCGAAAAAGGAGCGTTTTCCGACGCTCCTTTTTCATATTCCTTTTTATATCCTATTTCGTTATACGGATCTTTGTAGAAGGCGCTCTGCCCTCCAGCACCTCTTTGATGCCGTAACGGGAGTTGGCGATATATACCGTCGTGCCCAGTTTTGCGGGTTCCTTGACATACTCGAGTTTAGCTGCCGCGCCGTTAGCTCCGGGACGGCTGGCGCCGTCGCAGTAATGCATGTAATAATCTATTTTCTGTGTAAGTTCGTCGCCGTTGTCGGCTTCGATCTCGTTAATCAGCGTCGATTTGTCCTTGACGTCGCGGTATATGCCGTCCACGCTGGTGAATATGAGAAGGTATCTGGGCTTGACCAGGCATGCTATCTGCCCCGCGGTCTCGTCGTTGTCGATGCATTCCACTACCTTCGTGTGCGCACTCCTGAGCGCCTGGATCTCCATCTTGCGGTTTTCCTCGCTGCAAACGGGGTCGTTATAATTTATTATCGGGATCGCGCCCTGTTTGGGACAGCGCATAAGCGCGGCGCGCAGGTGCTCGCGCTTCATTTCGTCGTTGAAATGCTGGTGCTCGACCAAAAACTGCCTCAGAGAAAAGCGCGAATCGACGAATCTGCGGTACGTCTCCATCAGTATCGCCTGACCCTGAGCGGAATAGTCGGTCTTGATGTCGTTATAATCACCCCAAAGCTCATTGCCCACGCGGTGCAGATAGTCCAGTCTGCCTATTTCGGTGGCGCCCGAAGTCACCCACATGCAGCCGGGGCGAAGTTCGCGAGAAATACGCGCGATGATATTGTAATCTATATCGTTGTTTTCTTTGTTTATCAGTGCCATCGAGCCGATCTTGCCGACCAGCTCCACGTCAAACGCAGTCATATGCTTTCTCCGTCGGTTTATGTCAAAATTATATAAATTCCTCGTCCTTTAGTCAATCCTTTCGGCGCGAATAAACGCATCCGCAGTAATTTTGGCGGTACAGCGAATATTTTTCGCTCAGCCTGACCGAAGCCAAAACCCCGTTTTTCTTTTTGAAATCGGTGGCGACGTAACGGGTGCGGTGTTTTGCCGCGCATTCGGCGCCCACGGCGTTGATGAGTGCGGCGTTCTTCAGCGGGCTGAGCGTGAGCGTGGTGGCGAAATAATCGTAGCCGGCGGCTTTTTCGGCGGTCTTTTCGAGGCGCATTCTGAAACATACCGCGCAGCGCGCGCCTCCTTCAGGCTCGTTTTCCAGACCTTTGACGGCTCCCGAAAAATCGTCCTTGCCGCCGTCAACCGTCTTTATCCCGAAATACGAAGCAAATCTTTCCAGTTCGGTCAGACGCCTTACATATTCTGAAGTATCGGTTATATTGGGATTGTAATAAAAAAAGGTGACCTCGAAAAATTCCAGTATCCGTTCGATACAGCCCGCCGCGCAGGGCGCGCAGCATACGTGCAGCAGCAGCGTGGGCTTTTTGTCCCCGACGAGTTCGGGATAATCGATGTCCGTAAATTTTTTCACGTCAATATTGTATTCCCGCGTTTTGACTTTGTCAAGGCGGAACGCCGATACTTGTATTCGCCGTAAAACCGTGTTACAATGATTTAAATCCATTATTCAACGGAGAACGGGTTATGGGAAAGAAATTGAGGATTTTTGTCGCGGCAATAATGTCGCTCGCGTTTATCGCGGTCGTTGTCGCAGCCGTCTTTATCCCCGAAAAACCGGATGAACCGTCCTTCAGCGGCAGCATACCGGTCGAAGGCACGCTGACCGACTCCTCCGGCAGCGTCGGCGATTGGGTGGAACTGAAGTTCGGAGCAAAATATCAGATAAACACCGTGGAGATCGAAGAAGCCACCAAAACCGTCACCGCCTTCGAGATATATTCCGCCGAGGGCGACAAACTGTATGCATCCGACTATATCGACAGATACAAATTCTGCTCCTTCCCCGCTACCGAAACCGCGGGACTCAGACTGAAAGTCACCGCCGCCGAAGGCGATTTCGAAATAAAGTCAATGAAGGCTTCCATGGTCGTGCGCACTGCCGACCCATCCTTTGACGTGGTCGCGTACGTCACTGCGGACAGCGCCTGCAAAATGGGCGTCGAATGGAAGGAAAATGCAAAAACGGTTACCCAATTCAATCTTATCGGTGCGCTTTACTTTGACTGTACGGGAAGGCTGGTATTCGACGGCTATGACGAACCGGGCTTGGAGGACGGGCATGAAGTGTTCGAACGCGCCCTCGCGAATTTAAGAAAATTGAACCCCCATGCCGAAATAGTCGCTACTGTTCTCGGCAACCGCGACCTGACCGGGGACGGGTATGTCGAACCCGAAGACAGATACAACGCCGTGATGGGCGACGATACTCTGCGCGGAGTACTCGTAAACGAAATTTTAGATCTTGCAGACAATTACGGGCTGGACGGCGTTTCGTTCGATTACGAATATCCCTATATGATACCCTCGTTCACAAACTATTACTTTTTCCTGAATGAGCTCTCGCAGGCGATTGACGACTCAAAGCTGCTCAGCATCGCCGTATCGGTCTGGAACATGGGTCCTTTCAGCATAAGCAGCACCATACTCGACCTGTTGGACGGCGTGGAGCTGATGTCGTACGATTCTTTCGACAAACGAGGCAACCACTCCACTTTCCTGGACGCGTACGACAACATCAATAACGCCGTTATACGCGGCGCGACCGCGGAACGCATGAATCTGGGACTTCCATACTATTCCCGTCCCGTGACCGGCGCGACGTTCTGGGGAAATTACAAAGACGTAGCCGACAAACTGGGATACGGCGACAATATGATAACCGAAACCTTCACCGACAGCAACGGCGTCACGGATACCGCGCCAAACTATTATAACGGCAGGCAGACGATCTACGACAAAACCTGCTATGCCATAGACCGGGGTCTCGGCGGAGTCATGATATGGCATTTCGCGTGCGATTCCACCGATCCCGAACTGTCGCTGACCGCCGCTATACAGCGCGCTATCGATTCCAGAAGCTGATCGGCAGCATTTATAAAAAAATCCGCAGAGCGGTCTGCGGATTTTTTATTGCTTCGGAAAACCGGATCAGAGCTGGGTCGCGGTATAGCTTTGCCCCAAACGCCTGCTCATCTCGTCGGGCAGTTCTATTTCCAGTGTGCTGCCCATGCCCTTCAGCGTTTTTTTTGCGGTGGCGATCAGCACGTCGCCGCCCTTTCCGGAGGTCACTCTGCCCAGGAATATAGCGGTGTCGAAGTCGTAAAACTCGTTGAACCACATCAGCGTGTACGCCGCGTATTCGCCAAGGCGGAAGAAGATATCAAGCGCGCGCTTGTCGCCCTGCTCGGCAAGGTTCTGCACGACTTTCAGCTTTTCGGCAGGACTGAGCGAGGAGTCAAGCTCTATCCCCGCCTCGGGTGCAAGACGTATGACCGCGTCCTGAGAATGGTACAGCCCGCCCACGCCGCGATCGCCGCTCCATTCGTCCGCGGCTGCAAAAGCGTTGGCGTCTACGGGCGCGAAAGCCAGCTCGTTCAGATATCCGCGTATGCGCATCTCGCGGTCAACGTATCCGCCCGCAAGGCTGGTGCCCATTGCTATTCCCAGAACGCCTCCGCGTTTAAGCCCGAACGCTCCCGCCAGCGCCGCGACGTCGCCGTCGTTAGCCACTTTTACGGGACAGCCGTACTCGGCGGCAAGGTTTTTGTATATCGGAAAAATCTTTTCGGCATAAACTTCTGCGGGCACTTTTCTGAACAGCGACGCCACTCTGACTTCGCCGTCCACAACTATCCCGGCAGTGGAAACGCCTATCGCGTCCACTTCTCCGCCCAGGGCGTTTAAAGCCGCGTTTACGCTGTCTCGGATACCGTCTATGTGATATTGGGGATCCGAATTGAGTTTCGGATGCCAGACGGTTTCTTTTTCGTAAACGACCTCGCCGTCGATACACGCCGTCACTTTTCGGTCGGAGCCGCCGGCGTCGAAACCTATTCTTTTACCTGCCGCCGCGGGAGACGCGGGAGATGCCACGACGTTTTCGGCGGGCAGCGCGCTTTCGGCGGAAACGCTCTCGAAAGTCAGTCCTTTAAGGTAAACGCCTTTCATAAAGCCGTAATCGAACGCCCTCTCGCCGGCGTCGGAATAGCATTCGGCAAGTTTAAGCACTAGTTCGTCGCTTATCCCGAATGTATAGAACTTATATCCGCCGTAAGCCCAGAGCATGAATTTTACGATACGCTCCAGGTACCTGAAGTTTTCTTCGCCGTGTCCGTCGGCGAACAGCACCGAGGAATACTTTGCCACTTCTCCTGCTCCGCGCTCCAACGCCAGGGTGAATTTTACGGCGCCCTCTTTTTCCGCCGCGGCTTTAAAGTCGCGGGCGAACAGATAAATAGGATAATATTTACTGTCAAGCATTATTCCAGCCTCCATGTTTCTACGTGTACTATCTCATCGCCGGGCGCCACTTCCGCGGCGCTGGAGAGAGTTTCGCATTCGTGGATAAGTTCGCTCGTATATGTCTCGAAATTACACGTAAAATCGGGATATTCGCCGGGTTTGGCGGTGCATTCTTTGATAAACAAAGTGTCGCCGTAACGGTAATACGCGCGTATCTCGTTCAGGAAAGTACCTATTTTCAACGGAGTTTCGGCTTCGGTCGAACCCGTCAGTATCAAACGGTCGTTGGTTATGGTGAGCCTGGGATCGCGTATATCGGTATACGGCCAAAGCACCAGATTCCTGTTCGCCAGAAAACCCGTATCCTCGGTGGAAAGCGGCAACGTCAGCGTGCCGCCGCATTTCATGACGGTAAGCCCCCACACACACAGTTTCGCGGCGGCGTCCGATATGTTTCTGACGCGCATCCTGACTTCCAGCGCTCCGTCCTCGGTAAATTCCAGATCCAGCACGGGCTGAACGCCGCATTCCGTCCAGGCGGGAGGCGTGAACACCGCGCCGTTGGGCTTGAGTTCTGAAACGACGGGCGCATTATCCGGATAGTAAGTTTTCAAGGATTCCGGAGAAAGCCATATCCTGTGTCCTCCGTAAATATGCCACTTCCTGCCCTCGCCGTACACGGCGGAAACATCCTTGTTGACGTTGTCGGCGGTATCTTCGAACATCAGATTTTCGCCGTCGGGTTTTTGAAGTTTGATGATCCTGGGACCGACGTCCAACGTGACGCCGACGACTATTTTGCCGTTCGTCAGCTCCAGCGTTCTGCCCAGAAAGCAACTGCCTATTCTTGTTTCCATATCTTGTAGCTCCGTAAAAGTTTTAAATCAATACGTAAGATTGACCACCAGTTTCGTCAGCGCACCGCGCACCACGTTCACGGAAGCCGCGTTCGCGCCCGCCTCGGCGGCGTATGCGCGCACCGCTTCGTAAAGTTTGGTCGTGCCGCCTATGGAGGATATGTACGCGTCGTCGACCGCCATCGACGCCCACACGTTGCTGCCGCCGGCGACGGAAACGACGTATGCCAGCGCCGCCTTAAGCTCGGCGTTGCCCGTCACGTAAAAATCGGTGTCCTCGCCCGTCGGGATCTCGTAAGCGTATCTGTCGCTCGTAGCCGGAGTGGCTGGATATTCGCCGTAAAGCGTACGCGCGCCCGTCGCGTCGCGGTAGCCCATGAGGAAATACTCGTAATCCACCGTTTCGCAGTAGGTATTGCCTACAGTCGTCTTAAGATTTGCCCAAGTGGCGTCAACGTAATAGAATTCGCCCTCCGCAACCACGGCGTTCCAGGTGTGTCCGACAGCGGGAGAAGTCAGCTTAGAGAGTCCCATGACCTTGTATGCGTGCACACCCTCCAATCCGCACATCAGCGAATAAGCTTTGGCTATACCGTCGCATACCGCTACGCCGTCGACGAAAACGCCCTCCAGATAGAACGCGTTATACGCTCCTATGTTTTCCACGGCCGAATTTTCCGCCACCAGATTATCGTAGCTGACGTTGACAGCCAGCCAGTCGTATATCGCCAGAGCTTTTTCGGTATCGGTCATGCCGTCGTCGATTATCGAATTGAGAGCGGCTTTGGCAAGCAGGTAGACGGTTTCCGCGGCGGAACCTGCTGCCGGCAGCGGCTTATAGCCGTTGGAAACCGCAAAATAGAGCTGGTTGGAGGTAGCAACTTCCATGACGCTGCCGAGACTTTCTATCGGGAGCGCGCCGCCCTCGCCCCTGGGCGAAAGCGAATAATGCGTAAAGCTGTTTTCCGCGTCGGGATATCTTCCCGTGGTATCGCCGGGCATATACATCCCCGACGGCGACGTCGCGGAAAGGAAGGATATTTTGTAAGTCGTTCTGCCCGCGGCGTCGGCGTTAACGACGCTGACCGACATTTTTACGGACTCGGCATAGGCGTATGCCGCCGCCACCATCAGCTGATACGCGTTGCGCATATTGTCGTTATACGAGGATATGCTGTCGGGGTTCATCAGCTCGTCGGGGAACGGATAAAGGCTTTCGTCCAGATCGGAGAATCTGAACGGGATAAACAGATCCAGTTCGTACCATATCCCGTCCTCGGTCAGATCTTCGGGTCTGAAGAATGACACGTAATTGATTATTTCCGCCAGCTCGTCCAGATCGGCGACGTAGGCGTTCTGTCCGGGAACGATCTCCCCGAAATACTCGTAGTGCGACTTCGTGATCGTATCCGCTTTATATTCGACCCAATCGGTCCAGTTGCCGAATTCGGAGCTCTTGACGCGCACCGAAAAATTCTCCGCAAACGTCGCCGTTCCCGAGGGTATAACGACAGAGTTCTTGCCGAAATAATTGGCGTTGGCGGAGGAATCCATACTTATTATGTCGCCGTTGACGTTGATCTGAACGGTGAAACCGCATTCGTAGGGCAGCGGATCCCAGTGCACCTGCACCAGACCGCCCGAAGCCCCGTCCACGGTAACGCCGTAAACGTCGTTTTCGGTGCTTCCCTCGCTCACGACTATCGTCAGCGAATCGGTTATGCCCGACGCGACGCTCTTTACCATGGCTTCCACTGTGAACGTATAGGTTCCCGTCTTTCCGAAAACATACGTCAGATCGCCTATGACGTCTATGCTTCCCGTCTGTTCGGCGGGAGCCTTATTGAAAATCTCGCTTGTCACCTTGCCGTCGGAATCGGTGTGCGTGACGCTCCAGCGGTACTGTTCGGGCGGATACTGACCGTCGGTAAAAGTGACCAGCAGTTTAAGACTGTCGCCCACAAGGTAATCGTAATCCTCCCCCGTACCCACGGCGTCCAGGCTGATACTGCTGAGAGTGTTGTAAATTGTCAGCGGCTCCGATTGCAGGACCTGACGCTGGGTGCTGTTGGATAATTCCGCTCTTATAACGTATTCGCCGGGCGGCAGAGTGTCGGGAGTGTAATTCAATACCTTGTTGTCGCGGGAATAGCCGTCGTCTATGGGCGTAGTGTTGACGTACCAGGTTATCTCCGGCGACGGATCGGAAATATCGTCCAGTCTGATGAGGTTGAACTGAAGCTGTTCCGGCTCGCCCCATACCTGTTTGAGCACGCTTTCGTCGGAAATAAGCTCCATGCGGTAATTCAGCGCCGAATACCGCACGTCTATGGTCACGTGGGTCTCGACCTGCGAGTCGAATGCGCCCTGCCTGGGCGTTCTGACCCATATCGCCACCTTACCGATGCCTCTGGGAGTAACGAACCCGCTGGCATTCACGGAAGCTATCGACGAGTCGTCGGAGCTGTATTCCACGTTTCTGCCTATAGACGCGTGCGCGGGCTTGAACTGCGGCTGCAGCTGTACGCCTTCGCTGTGCAGCTCCACCACTATCACGCTTTCGGGGAATATTATCTGCCGGACCTCGACTTCTTCTATCGTAACGGTGATTTCGATGTAGACGTCCGAGGACCGGTTCGAGGTTATGACGACGATAATGTCCTGCACGTTGCCTTCCTCGTCCTGTTTGACCTCGCCGCGCGCCGTCAGCGTGCCGTCGGTGTCCACAAGCAGATATATTCTGTCGGAGTTGTCCTTGAGCGAATAATGCACGCCCTGATCGGCGGTTTCTTCGGGATAAACTTTGGGACTGAGCCGATACGTGGACGCTTCGCCCGTCGGCGCCAGATAAATATGCGTCGTTTCCACTTCTATGCGTTCGGCTGCGCCTTCTTTTCCCGCGTTGCAGCCCGCGACAAGCATCGCTATCGCAAGCGCCGCGGCAACGATCAACAATATTCTGACAGCCCTTTTACGCATACCACCTCGCGTTCGGCGGGGAACGACCCCGTGTATATAATTAATTTCGGGCGCGCATTATCAATGCGTGCGCGCACATATACATAATGATACTACAACGCCCGCAAAAATTTGTCAACCCCCC
>CALVZV010000043.1 GCA_944372665.1 uncultured Clostridia bacterium | reverse complement strand
AAGACCGTGACGGTGCATTGGGAGCTGAAGCTGATAAGCTGTTTCAAACGCATACGTCCCGATTGCCTGACCGAATTCGTCATAGTAGACGACGACTTCGGTACGGTAAAAAAAATCAGCGAAAAACAACTGCTGGAGCTGATGGCAGGCGCTTCGCACCAGTCGACTCTCAAAGAAGTTTTAAGTTCTTCACCCTGACCGCGTCCAGAAGTATCTCCACCGCCCAGCCTCTGCCGGTGGGAATCAGTCTGAGAGTTAAGTCGCCCTTTCCGTATTCGAAAAATCCGGAAAGCAGTCTGTCCGTTTCGTCAAGTATCATCTTTCCGAAGCCTTCGGGAAGACTTTTGTCCCTGACCAGAGTCTGCTGCATTTTCATGGTCAATTCCGCGGCTTTCACTTCAATATGTCCTCCTTCTGAAAAAAGAAAAAATACCCCTGCTGTCGGGCGGCGAGTATATCCTGTCGGATCTTCCTTCGATGACGTCCGCAAGACACGCGTATGCTCTGGCGGATTCTCCGCGTTCGCCGCACAGCGCGTTTATGCCTATCAAGTCGCTTTCAGGCAGCGCGCCTAAAAGCCTAAGCCGCATCAACTGAGCAATTTTTTCGGGGGGCACGGCTTCGCCGCGGTCCACAAGGTCGTAACGCACGCGGTTTACCACCAGCCCTACGCTCCGGACGTCGTATGTAGAAAGCAGTCTTGCCGTTCTGTCCGCGTCTTTTACCGCGCTTAAATGCGGCGTGGTCACTATTATAGCCTCTTTTGCGGCGCATACGGCGCGGTGAAAACCGCTTTCTACCCCTGCGGGAGCGTCGATTATCAGGTAATCGACACCCATATTCAGGAGCGCGGTTATGGCGGCGAACCTTGCCGCCTTTATCTTGTCGGACACTCCGCATTTGACGGATGGCAGAAGTTTGAGCTCGGGAAAATCCTTGTCCTGCACCAAAGCTTCGGCGGCGCTTATCCTGCCTTCGGCAACGTCCAGGATATCGTAAACCACCCTGTCCTCCATATCCAAAGCCACGTCCAGATTGTTCAGCCCGATATCGGCGTCGATCAGAGTCACTTTTCTGCCGCGTGCGGCAAGCGTCCTGCCCAGATTCGCCGTCAAAGTGGTTTTGCCCACACCGCCTTTTCCGGATGCCACGACTATAGTTCGCGCCATAAAAAATCACCTCTGCCCATTATAACTTCGGATGCAGAGGTGAAATTGTCTTGTTTGGTCGAAACGTGACGTCGATTATGACAGATCCTGAATATTCTTCAGAAGTTTAACGCGTTTCAAGCGGTTCTCGGCAAGCTTCTTTTTCTCCGATTCGACCAGCGCTTCGGGGGCTTTTGCAACAAATCCCGGATTTGAAAGCATGCCTTCGCTGCGGCGTATCTCGTTTTCGATGTTCTTCAGCTCCTTCTGCAGTCTGGCAGTCTCCTGTTCGAAGTCCACCAGGTCGCCCAGAGGAATATATATCTCCGCGTCGGCAGCCACTATCGAAACGAACTTGCCTTCGACTTCAGCCTTGGACCTGACGTAAACTACGTTTTCGACGTTGGCTAATTTTTTAAGGTAGACTTCGTTGCGTTTAAGATAATTTTCGGCTTCTCCCGAAACACAGAGGTTGATCTTTTTGGACGGCTGGACGTTCATTTCGGAACGCACGTTTCTGACGGCGCGGATGATCTCCTTAACCCTTTCGAAACGTCTGTATTCGGCAGTAAACGCAAATTTTTTGCTGTACACGGGATAGGACCGGAGCATAATGAATCCTTCCTCGCCCATTTCCTTCCAGATACGTTCGGTAATGAACGGAGTAAAAGGATGGATCAGCTTGAGTATCTGCTTCAGAACATAGGTCAGTACCGCCAGCGTTTCGTTCTTTCTGCGCTTCGAGTCGCCGTAAAGCGCGGGCTTGGTCAGTTCTATATACCAATCGCAGAAGTCACTCCAGATAAAATCGTAGAGTTTTGCGTTCGCCATGCCCAGTTCGTACTTTTTGAGGTACGTGTTGACTTCCTTGATCGTCACGTTCAGCTTATATAAAATCCATTTATCGGCAGAAGTGTAGTTGAAGCTACCGATTTCAGGCAGATTTACGCCCTCGTCGTTCATCAACACAAAGCGCGAAGCGTTCCACAGTTTATTAAGGAAGTTGCGGCTGGGCTCCATTTTGTCTTCGCTGAAACGGATATCGGAACCGGGCGCCACGCCCGTAGTCAGGCTGAATCTCAGCGCATCGGCGCCGTACTTATCGATAAGCATTATGGGATCGATACCGTTGCCCAGCGACTTTGACATTTTCCTGCCCAGGTGGTCGCGCACTATCCCGTGGATAAGCACTTCCGGGAACGGTATTTCGCCCATGTGTTCCAGTCCGCTGAAAATCATTCTGGCGACCCAGAAAAAGATTATGTCGTATGCGGTGACCAGAAGGTTCGTCGGATAAAAATACTTAAGGTCTTCGGTTTCGTCGGGATATCCCAGCGTCGAGAAAGGCCACAGCGCGGACGAGAACCAGGTATCCAGCACGTCGTCGTCGCGCGTTAAGCGTTTGGAACCGCACTTGGGGCATACTTCGGGATCGGTCTTGTCGACTATAACCTCTCCGCAGTCGGCGCAGTACCATGCGGGAATCCTGTGTCCCCACCAAAGCTGTCTGGATATACACCAGTCCTTGATGTTTTCCATCCAGTTAAAATAGATTTTTGAGAATCTGTCCGGGATAAAACTTACCTTTTTGTTTTTAACGACCTTGACGGCGGGCTTGGCAAGCTGCTCCATTTTAACAAACCATTGTTTGCTGACGATGGGTTCGACGGTGCTGTGGCAACGGTAGCATACGCCCACGTTGTGCGCGTACGGCTCTATTTTTTCCATAAGCCCGAGTTCTTCCAGATCCTTTACTATACGTTTTCTGGCTTCGTCGCGGTCGAGTCCCTTGTATGCGTATCCGTTTTCGTTTATTACGCCCCCGTCGTCCATTATTCTTATCACGGGCAGGTTGTGTCTCAAACCCACCTCGAAGTCGTTGGGATCGTGAGCGGGCGTGATTTTGACGCATCCGGTACCGAAATCGAGTTCGACATAGTCGTCTGCAATGATCGGTATTTCACGGTCGGTCAGCGGAAGCTTCAGAGTCTTGCCTATCTTATCCGTATATCTGGGGTCCTTGGGATTGACCGCCACGGCGGTGTCACCCAGCAGCGTTTCGGGACGCGTTGTCGCTATCACCATGTAACCGCTGCCGTCGGTATACGGGTAACGGATATGCCAAAGGTTGGAATCCTGAGGTTCGTATTCCACCTCGGCGTCGGAAAGCGCGGTATGGCAATGAGGACACCAGTTTATGATCCTGCTGCCGCGGTAGATGAGTCCTTTTCTGTAAAGGTTCACGAATACTTCCCTGACGGCTTTGGAACATCTTTCGTCCATCGTAAACGCTTCGCGGCTCCAGTCGCAGGAACAGCCCAGTCTTCTTAACTGATGCACTATTCTGCCGCCGTAAGTCTCTTTCCACCGGTAAGCGCGTTTTAAGAATTCTTCTCTGCCGATGTCCTCTTTTTCGACGCCTTCCTCATGCAGTTTTTCGACGATCTTGACCTCGGTGGCGATACTGGCGTGATCGGTACCGGGCAGCCACAGCGTCGAATAACCCTGCATGCGTTTATGCCGCACTATGATGTCCTGAATGGTATTGTTCAGCGCGTGCCCCATGTGCAGCTGCCCCGTGATGTTCGGGGGCGGTATGACTATAGAAAACGGCGGCTTGGAATAATCGACTTCGGGAGTAAAGCAGCCTTTGCCTTCCCAATCCGCGTAAATTGACGTTTCAAAGCTCTGCGGCTCGAAATTTTTTGGTAGTTCCATTTATAAAACCTCTGAGGTGAGTAATTATTTTTCGTCCGGATCCTGTTGCCCGGTTTCGCCGTCCGAAGCGGAAACGGTTTCGGACGCGGAAGGGCTTTCGCCGTTTTCGGCGGCAATATCCGATCGATCCGCCGCGCGCATTGCGGCTTTTTTAGCCATAATGTCCTTTATGATCGCGATCGCCTGTTTAAGATAATTGAAGAAAGCGAAATAAGTAAGCACCAGCCCTATGCCCAGCACTATCCAGTCCAGATAAAACACTTTGTCTGCCCAGAACGGATGGAAGTAGGACATTATTATCGCTACGGACAGCGTGGCAGACGCCACTTTGCCCATATAATTGGCTTTTATGTTCTTGCTGTCTCCCGCCATATAAAAACCGCCCACGACCATGGTGCCTTCCTTTAACAGAAGCACGAGTATGAATGCCCAGTGCACGAAACCGGATATGACCAAGGACAGGATCGTGGCGCAGTGCATCAGCTTGTCCGCCAGCGGATCCAGCATTTCGCCCAGCTGCGTGCCCTGATTGAAACGCCTGGCGATAAAACCGTCCACGACGTCGCTGGAAGCGGCGACGACCATAATAATCAACCCCACAAGCGGCAGAGAATATTCGCCTACTTTCATGTAAGTATCCGCATCGATCGTACACCACATCACGAAAGGAACGCAAATAATCCTGAACAGCGTCATCATATTGGGGATCGTCCAAAATTGTTTAAGCAACTCTTTCATCGGAAGCCCTCCGTTTAACACGATTGCAGATATTATATCATAACGGCAATACGAATGCAATCGTTTACGCGCACGCATATAAAGGCGCCGCGTTCATTAGCCGAACGCGGCGCAGTCCGTCGGAAAAGTCCTTTGCCGGGAAAAGGCTTATTTCCCGGTAAGTTTTAATACGGAAGCGTATTTCGGTTCGCTGATCAGACGTGCGGTATATCTCAGAATCGCCGTTTCGGGATCCTTATCCATATAAACCGGGATATGCAGACCGCGCTGCAGATAATCCGTCAGCCCGTTCATGGCGGCGCCGCCTCCGGCGATATACAGTCCGTTCATTCTGACTTCGTCCTGTTTGGGTTTAGGCAGCGACATCATAAGCGTTTCCAGTATATCCATGATGCGGCTGTAGCAGAAATGTATCGCCGGCGCAATCTGGGTCGCCGTTATTTCGAAATTCTTGTTTCTGAGATCGAGTATGTCCTGACCTATCACGGAAACGGACGAGGTATCGACGGTATACAGACTTCCTATCGCGAGTTTGACGCGCTCCGCCGCGGAAGCGTCGATCTTGAAATTCTTGTTTTGGAGGAGGACGTTCCTTATTTTCTCGTCAACGGCGTCGCCGGCGATATCCACCGTACATGCCGTGACAATGCCTTCGGAATTTATCACTCCCATATCGGTCACGCCGCCGCCGAAGTCGGCGACCATGGTATCCCCGCCGTCGGTGCGGGGCAAAAACGACATTACCGACTCGATCAGCGTCACGTCCCTGTATCCGCCGCCGGCAACGGCTTTTTCGACGTTCTCCCTTTCCACCATTCCCAGACCGGAAGGCACGGGTACGTACAGTTCCACCGCCTTGAACATGGTGACAGGTATAAGTTTTTCGAAAATTTTTCTTAAAACCGCGGCGAGTACGTCGGGCTGACGCACTACGCCCTGGGATACGGGACGCACCAATACGGCATGGTCGGGCAGCGTTTTCATCGCCAGCGCTTCGTCGCCGTATGCAAGCACTTCGGTCGTTCTGCCGCGTCTTATCACTGCGACGTTCGGCTGACGGTACATAAGCGCGTCGCCGTAAACCGATAAAAACTTTGAGCCGGGATCGATAACGAATTTTCTCTTTTGCATGGCTGTTCCTATATCATTGTCCCGAGGGCTTCCAGCGGAAGTCCCACGATATTAGAGTAACTCCCTTCGTAACGCTCGACCACGACGCCGTCCTGAACGGCGTACGCGCCCGCTTTGTCCGTGACCGAATGAGAGGCAACGTAGTTTTTTATGTCTTCGTCCGACATTTTCCGGAATGTGACTTCCGATCGCACTACCTCGGTAACGCAGGCGCCGCCGCGGAACAGCGACACCCCCGAATATACCGTATGAGTTCTGCCCGACAGTTCTTTCAGCATTCTTACGGCGTCCGCTTCGTCCGACGGTTTTCCGTAATATCTGCCGTCCATATACACAAGCGTGTCGCAGGCGATCACTATATCGTAGCTGCCGAACAGCTCCGACGCGGCGGCAAGCTTCCTTCTGGATATCTCCGCCACCGTTTCCTCGGGAGTTTCCCCGATAAAATGTTCGTCCGCGGCAAAGCCGCGAACGTCAAAATCGGAAAACAGGTTCTTAAGCAGTTCTCTGCGCCTCGGCGAGGACGAAGCCAGGAGCACGCGCACGTTCAAAGTATCTCCAGATTCTTCTTGAAGGCGCGTTTGAAGTCGCCCAGTGCGCCCATAGCGTCCTTTATTTCCAAAGTGCAGTCACCCTGCGACTTGGTCTTCAGTATTACCGAATCGCCCAGCACGTCGCACGTTATCCCCACTATTACTCCGCCGCAGCTGCGATCGAAGCATTCGGCTATCCTGACGATCACGCCGAGTTTTCGGACGGCGGAAATTTCTTCCTCGTTCATTAGTTCCAGGTATTTAAGGCAATCCAGCTGCTCGAGAGAATCCCTGTAGTGCAACGCCGCGGCGATTGCGCCCATAATCAGATCCTTTTGCGGAATGCCGTAGAGGTTGGAATTGAGGATTATGTACATCGAATGCTTGTGGTGATCGTAAAATTTGAGCGCCTGTCCTATGTCGTGCAGCATACTCGCCACTCTAAGCACTTTTACGTACGGGCGCGGCAGCTTGTGGATGACTTTCAGCTGCCTGAACAGCTGCATGGAAAGGTCGAAAACGTGCTCGGCATGCGTAATGTTCATGTCGAAGTGGTGCAGCAGCGTATATATGCTGTGACCCAGGATATCGCTTATCGGCTTTTCGTTCACCGACGGGCAGGCGTACCTGAACAGCGCACCTTCCCTCAGCCCGGCGCCGGAAATAACTATCTCGTCAAACTGAGGAATAAATTTTCTGACGGCTTCCACCACCGAAAGCGCCGCCGGGAAAATATCCGCTCTGGCGCTGGACAGACCCTTTATACGCATCAGTTTTTCGGGCGACAACGGCTTTATGGTATCGTATATCGTCTCAAATTCGGTAAAAGGAATATGGTAGTTATGCGCCATGTCCAGGGGATATTTTTTAAGTTTTCTGCTTATTTTACCCAGGTTTCTCAGGCTTCCGCCTACGCCGATAAGTCTGGTTTCGGGATCGAGTTCCTTAAGCCAGGACAGCTTTTCGAGGTGCTCGGTGACGTATTCGGTTATCGCTGTCTGACACTCCTCTGGGTTGCCGTGCTTGACGAACTTCTCGCTGAGAGTGACGGCGCCGAAAGGCAACGTGTCCTGCGCTATCATTACGCGGCGGTTGTAATATATCATTTTGGTGGAACCGCCGCCTATATCTATTATCAGCCCTTTCGGCACTTCCATGGAGTTGATAACTCCCTGATAAACGAAAGTCGCTTCCTCCTCCTGACTCAGGACCTGCAGCTTGATGCCGCATGCGCTCTGCACTTCGTCGACGAACGACTTTTGGTTTTTTGCGTGTCTTACCGCGGCGGTGGCGTATGCGAAGACTTTGGAAACGCCGTGCGATTCGTAAAGCGTGCGGAAGGTGCGCAGCGTCTTGATCGTCTGCTGAATACGTATGGGCCGCAGGAATCCGTCGATTTCCATGTCCTGAGCAAGGCGTACGGGTTCTTTAAGTTCGTCGATAACCATGAAGTGACCCGTCGGCATTATATTGGCAATCACCAGTCTTGCCGAGTTGCTTCCCAAATCGATAATTGCTATTTTTATCATAAATTTATCCTCTTCAATATTGAACGGCAGTTATACTCGGTTCATCAACTTTCCTGCCAAAAACGCCTCCAGATTTTCGGCGGCGCTTTGCATAAGGCGGGAACGCGCTTCTACCGTCGCCCACGCTATATGCGGCGTGATGACCGCGTTTTTTGCGTAAAGCAGCGGATTTTGTTTGTCGGCAGGTTCCTTAGACAGCACGTCCAGAGCCGCGCCGGCTATCCTGCCGGAATTTAAGGCTTCGGCAAGATCGGCGTCGTTTATAAGCCCGCCTCTTGCCGTATTTATTATCAACGCCGATTTTTTCATCAGCGAAACGGTGTCCTTGTTTATCATCTCGGCGTTATCGCGCGTCAGAGGACAATTCAGAGTGATTATATCCGACTCCGAAAACAGCTCCTCTAAGCCGACGTATACGAAACCTTTTTCCGGATACCTTGACGGAGTCCTGGTATTCACGATAACACGCATGCCGAACGCTGCGGCGACTTCCGCTATCCGTCTGCCTATCGCGCCGTAGCCAACTATTCCCAGGGTCTTGCCGTGCAATTCCCTTAAAGATCCCAGATAATAGCAAAAATCGGGAGCTTTGCACCAGTCTCCCTTTTTTACCGACTCCGCGTGCACAGCCAATCCCGAATACAATTCCAGCATCAGTCCGAATACCGCCTGAACGACGGATTCCGTGCTGTACGAAGGCACGTTCGTGACGGCGACGCCTTTTTCGCGGCAATATTCCGTATCCACGTTGTTGTAGCCCGTCGCAAGAACGCCGATATATTTCAGATTCGGCAGCGAGTCCACGATATTGCGGTCGATATTGCACTTGTTCGTTATCATGACCGAAGCGTTCCCCATGCGGGAAATGATGTCACCGTAAGGAGTCCTGTCGTAACAAACGACAGTGCCCAATCTTTCGAATGGCTCCCAGCTGAGGTCGCCGTGATTGAGGCAATATCCGTCCAGAACGATAATGTCCAAGCTGCTCCTCCGACCTAGTTATAATATACTATTATATTAAAACAATTCCGGAGTAAAGTCAATACCCGAATCTTTTGAGGCTCTAAAAAAGCACGTACCTGTGCCGTTTTTAGCCGATCACGCCTGCTTGTCGGCGCGTTTTTTCGTGTCGTCGACAAGATTATGGAACAATGCCACGTTCCTTATCGATTCGGTCCCGTTTATGCAGTTGGCTTTCGAGGTATAGCCCTGAGAAGCCAGTATATTCGAGGTATTCGCCGCGGTAAGGCGGAAACGGAATTTGTTTTCGCGATCGCGGTAAATAACGAAACTCGTTTTGCCTATCGCAGCTACGTAGTCTTCGCGCGTCGAATCGACCCTGTCCGCGACGCGGGCGGCGTTGATGACGGCTTTTATGCCGTTTTTGCATGCCTCCTTGGAAGTATAGCCCTGGGAATGCCCCACGGTTTCGCCGTTGGAGGTCTTAAAACGGAAACGGTATTTGCCGCCCATATCGGTATATATCTGGATCGTGCCGGGACGTCTGCCCGCCTCGGGCGAATGGACGTGCTCCTTGAAAGAGGTTTTCTTTTCTTCGTGCTCCGGTTTTGGTTCGGGTTCGGCTTTTTTGACCTTCTTTTCCTTGTTCCTGACCGGCGCGGGCACTATCGAGTCGACCTCGTCGGATTCGTATTTTACGGGAAGCCTTATTGTAAGATTGGCGTTAAGCTCCGGCGAATAGTCGCTTTCCGACCTCACGACCAGCTTGTCCACGTCTATCTCGCCTTCCGCCGAGGAATCGTAAGCAGGTTCGGATCCCGGTGCGGACGGGCTGTCCGTTTCGCGGGTATCTGCTTCGGATTCGGCTTCCGCCCGCTTCTTTTTCTTTTTTGCGACCGTGACGGCTACAGCTATGACGACTGCAGCGATCACCAGCGCGGCTGCTGCCGCAATGACGTAATAAAGGTTGTTGCCTGTCGAGAAAAATTCGCTGATTTTGTCCATAACGCCCTCCTGTATTCGGTTTATCCTCTGCGCTCTTTCATTACCTGGCGCATTCTAAGTTCATGATCGAGTATCGTTTTGCGTATCCTGAGACTTTTCGGAGTTACCTCCAGCATCTCGTCGGGTTCGATGAATTCTATACATTCCTCCAGGGAGAATATCCTCGGCGTTTCCAGCCTGAGCGCTTCGTCGGATCCCGCTGCGCGCATATTGGTTACGTGCTTTTTCTTGCATACGTTGACGGCTATATCCTCTTGCTTAGGCGAATATCCGACGACCATTCCCGAATATACCTCGGTTCCCGGAGTGACGAAAAGCACGCCTCTGCCCTGTGCGTTGAACAGTCCGTATGTTGAAGCCTCGCCCGTTTCGAACGCCACCAGCGCTCCGTAGGGACGGCGCGGCATAACGCCCTTTAACGGGCAGTAGCCCTCGAAAGTGCCGTTCATTATACCTTCGCCGCGGGTTTCCGTCAGAAAATCGCTTCTGTATCCCAAAAGTCCGCGTTCAGGGACAACAAACTCCATTTTTATGCGCGAATTGAACGGAGTCATCGTCACCAGTTCTCCCTGGCGTCTGCCCATGTTCTCCATTACCGTACCGACCGCCCAGTCGGGCACGTCGACGTATATCTTCTCGAGAGGTTCGCTGAGCACGCCGTCGATCACTTTGGTTATGACCTTCGGCGTGGAAACCTGAAATTCGTAGCCCTCGCGGCGCATGTTCTCGATAAGGATCGAAAGATGTATCTCGCCTCTGCCCGACACAACGAAGCTGTCGGCGCGTTCGCCGTCCTCGACGCGCAAAGACACGTCGCGCAGCAGTTCGCGGTAAAGCCTTGCGCGCAGGTGTCTGGAAGTAACGTACTTGCCCTCGCGTCCGGCAAACGGCGAATCGTTTACGGAGAACAGCATCTGAAGCGTAGGCTCCGAGATCTTTACAAACGGCAGCGGTTCCGCAGCTTCGGGAGCGCAGACCGTTTCGCCTATCGTGACGTTTTCGATGCCGCTGAAACTGACGATATCGCCCACCTGAGCCTTTTCGACAGCGAGTTTGTTAAGACCCTGAAAACGGTACACGTTGGTGATCTTGGACCTGTACTGAGTGCCGTCGTGGTAGTTGCATACGGCGACCTCGGTATTCGGCCGCATTTCTCCGCGCTCGATCCTGCCTATGGCGATCCTGCCCACGTAGTCGTTGTAATCGATAGAGCTTACCAGCACCTGAAGGGGCGCTTCCGCGTCCCCTTCGGGCGGATCGATATGCTCCAGTATCGTTTCGAACAGCGGCTTCAGATTTACGCCGGGAACGGACGGAGAATAGCTGGCTATTCCCGCTCTGCCGGAACAGTATATGATAGGACTGTCAAGCTGCGCGTCGCTGGCGTTAAGGTCTATAAGCAGTTCGTATATCTCGTCCACGACCTCGTGAAGTCTGGCGTCGGGTTTGTCGACCTTGTTGATGCAGATGATGATCTTATGGTTCATCTCCAGCGCTTTCTGCAAAACGAAACGCGTCTGCGGCATGGGGCCCTCATAGGCGTCCACCAGCAGCACGACGCCGTTGATCATTTTGAGAACGCGCTCGACCTCGCCCGAAAAGTCGGCGTGTCCGGGCGTGTCCACAATGTTTATTGTCACGCCGTTATACACGCAAGAGGTATTCTTGGCAAGTATGGTTATACCCCTTTCGCGTTCCAGCGGGTTCGAGTCCATTACGCAGTCCTCGACCACCTGATTGTCGCGGAAGACGCCGCCCTGACGGAGCATGGCGTCCACCAGCGTCGTTTTACCGTGGTCGACGTGCGCTATTATTGCTATGTTTCTGATATCGTTTCTTATCATTGTCAGTTTATTGTTACGGATATCGAGGTGTACAGAGTATCCAAGGAATAAAGTTCCGATATCCTTTCCAGATACACCCTGTCGCCGTTAACGTAAACGTAGGTCACCGGGCGGATGAAAATCGTCCATACCCCGGCTTCGGAAACATTCAGTCTCCAGCCCGAGGTCAGTTCTTCCAGCGACAGCGTCGCGGGATCGAGATCCCTTACCTCTCCCGGTGCCAGTACGTCCACCTCGTAGTAGTTGATCGTATAAGTTTCGGCGCGGTAATTATACGTTACCGGCACGAACGTGTCGGCGTCCAACTCATACACAAAAGGCGCCACGCGTTCCATATTGAAAGGCTCGACTTTTGACATTGTCAATCCGGGCACAACGTAGCTTAGCCATGCTCCCGAGGTGCTTTTCTTGCCGTTATAAGCCGTAATCCTGTAACGGATCTGCCCTCTTTTTCTGGGAACTGCAGCGGAAAGAGCGTCGGTGGAGACGGAGTAAATCTTTCCCGGCTCCACCGTGACGTATTCGTATTCAAGCGTATAGCTGTCGGCATAAGCCGCCTTTTCCCAAGTGAAAATTATGGAATATCCCGGCTCCGCCGTCAGCTGCGGCGCGTTCATTTGCACTTCGTCGGGCCGGGAAAACGAAATCCCCAGCCACACCCCTGCGGCAACGGCTGCGAGGGCGACCAAAACGACGGCGGCAATGAGCGCGACTTTACGGTTAAAACGCATTTAACGCTTTTCCACCTTTACTTTCTTGAGGTTGGCGAACTTCGGCAGTCCTTCTTCCAGGGGAGACTTCGAAGAGCCCTGGATCAAAGGCAGAGCGTAGTCGATGTAGTCCTTGGTCAGACCCGTACCGTCGGGAGTGATCCATTCCAGAGGCACTTTCTTTTCCGTGTTCGCCGCCATGGAAACGGGTATAAGTTTATATTTGCATTTATACGACCCCGACGACATATCGCGTTCGAAAGCCACCATCTTGTCAGTCTTGCCGGCGCAAGCCGCCTTGACGGCTTTGCGTCCCGCGTTGAATGCCTCCTCAATATCTGTGCCGGACGCGACGTGCGCGCCGCAACGCTGCATCAGGCTGAACTCTATTCCGCGCACCTTTACGCCGTAAGTGCGGTTGACGAGGTCGCTGAGCTGTATGGCGAGTCCGCCGAGCTGGGTGTGACCGAAACCGTCCTTCGCCTTGGCGGAAGAAAGCGTTTCGACTATGAAATTGCCGTCCTTGTCGCGGATACCTTCGGATACGCAGGCGATACATTTGCCGTTGTTGGCGTCCATGACGCG
>CALVZV010000042.1 GCA_944372665.1 uncultured Clostridia bacterium | reverse complement strand
TACGATACGTATATACTTTTCATTTGGGACGTGAATATGTCGCTGAGTAACGGCTACAACAGCGACCGCGCCGCAATTTATACCGGCAACATAACCAAATTCGAAGTTTCCGTAACCGTAGGGACGTGCGGCAGTAACTTTCAAGTCACTACAGATCAATATGCAATCTATATTACGTTCTTTATCGTTCAGCTGGACGGGAACGGCGATAACGTCGGCGCGGAAGCCATTTCGACGCAGACGGCTCCTAAAAAGACAACGGCAAGCCGTTCGTCCACGATGTCGATCACGCCCTCATATAATGCAGCCACGATCAGATACGGGGTAGCCGTCCATGTTGACGTCGACAATGCATGGTCTTGGATTCCTTTCAAAACTATTTATCCCACGATGCAGGTCAAAGGTATAAGCGCATCCGAGCCGAAAGTGACTTATTCGACTCCCAAAATAACGGTTAACAGCGGCAATAACGGCACAATCGAAGGTGCGGGTACTTCCGGCGTCAAACCTAACGGCGGCAACGGATACAACGATTATTCAGCCGCATTGAACGATGAACTTAACAGCGTCTTTGCCAGAGCCAATCCGGGTTATTATTTCGCAGGCTGGACGATCAGCGGAGGCACGCTTTATACCAATATCTTTTTCGACGATAAGAAGATCACCGAGAGTGTGACAAGCTACACCGATTCTAATCTATTGACGCCGTTTTTGCATCTGCGAGGAGGAGCATACCTAAAAGGCTCGTCATTGACGTTCACGGCAAAATTTGAGCAGATCCCTATATCGTCGTCGGCAAGCGATTTTACATACAAGCAGGATTCGTCGTTCAATTCATTGGGACAGGGTCCTTCCATCAATACCAACACCGAGGACGAGACCAATCCGTTAAAAAGCGGTTTTTCGTTCACGACGGGTGTGTACGAATACAGCGAAAGCGATCCTGATGCAGGGCATCTTACCGCTACTCCGTCGGTAGGCAGCAGTTTGTATTATTCGGGAACCTATCAGACCAGCTACGACGGCAGCTCTTCAAAACCAAGCGACGTGGGTACGTATGCGTATACGATATTCATCTTCCGGGAAAATCAGTTTACGGACAATTCTACCGGCCACACGCTGTTTTTGGGCTACTATTATCAAAGGTTCGAGATCAAGGCGTTCAATATCGGTCAGGAAGGAGTAAAGATTTCCGATACTCAGGACAAGTCGTCGGTAAACGGCAACATGCTGACCGCGCAGTATACGTATTCGTCTTTGGCGATCAGACCGAGACCTAAGGAGATCTACGCTTTTTTCGGCAGCGATGTTTACAAACTGATACTGGATACCACATATCAGATCACGTACTATTCCGACAACGTCAGGGCGACCGACAAAGCTACCATGACGATATCGGCGTTGGGCAATAACTTTTCCAATTCCAACACGTTGACGTTCAGGATAAATAAGCTGGAACTGTCCGCTCTCAGCGTATATTACGGCGACAGCTTCAATAATTATTACTCGCTGACGGCTTTTGACGGCAGCGTGGCGACGTCGGACAACGTCGACAGCTTCAACGAAGTACAGCAAAAAGTTTTCAGTACGGCTACCGACATAATGACGCGCTACAAGTGTATGTACACCGGCTATCAGATAAGGCCCAACGTCCTGCTGATTTACGTCACCGCAACTGTACCAAAAGACGTCAACAATCCTTCGGTGACGTGCCGCGTTATTTTCCCGCTGATATCCGGTAGCGGTACTACCGGGATTTCGGAGCTGTACGGCGCCCAGGCAAGCACTTCGGTGACTTATTACAATCTGTCCCAGGTTTCGTCGGTCGGCAGTGACGGCAGCGGCTCGACGATGATAGGTAAGTTCGGCAACAACATCAACGCTTCGAGCTATGCCGACGCGGGAGAAAATTGCGCGAATTTCGAAATAACCGTATTGAATACGGGCGACATAGCGACAAGCAAAGGCAACACGATGACGGTGTTTTTCGATATTGCTCCGCTGCCGCTTGACAATCCGGATATGCTGAAGCAGTATTTCTCGTCGAGTACCGCCGTTACCGTGATCAGCCAGGAAAACGATCCTGCAGGCGCGCATACCACCGAAGCCGAAAAAACCTATAACGGTTCCGGACTGACCCCCACGGTCGATTATATATACGTCAGCGTAAGCAATATGACCATCAATACCGTCAACACGGACGGATCCGTCGTTCCGAATTCCGGCGTGACCGTGGTATACGTGGCGATCGTAAATAACGCAGACTATACCATATCCGCAGTGTCAAACGGAACGCAGATAGTTTCCGGCGAAGCCGGTACCTTCGTTATCGCGCAGGAGGCGTCGGCGTTCTATTATCCGGCGTTGGATTCGGCGCGCACGGGATATGCGGCAACAGGCTGCAACTCCAGATTTACCGTCAGTACATACGGCAACAACGTTAACGCGCGATCGACCGGCGACGCGAACGCGCCTTATGTCGAGGCGTCGTTCAGCGGCAACTTCTCCGGCGTCGCCAGGTCGCTTTTCAATATCCTGCCCAAACCGATAAGCAATAACAACATAGCTTTCGATTCCGATACGTCCACGATAAAAAAGGACGGCATACCCGATCAGACCTATACCGGAAAGGCGCTTACGCCCGCTGTATGGGCTTACGTTCAGGGCAACAGGAAGCCGGAAGACGGTTCCTACGTCGAGTATACGCTGCTTACGTCGGGCGTCGATTACGAGATCAGCTATTCGAATAACCTCAACGTCTCCAGAGACGCTTTGGTGACCGTAACCGGCAAGGGCAACTATACCGGCGAAGCGACCACGACGTTCTGGATAATAGCGCGCGCATTAAGCGACTCCACTTTTAAGATAGAAGGCTTCCCGTCGCTGGAATTTACCGGCACGGCTTTGACCTCTTATCCTTTTACCGGAGACAGTTCTATAGTGGTCAAGGCGCTTTCTTCGACTTTGACGGAAGAATATATCATTCCTTATTATAAACCCGGCACTACCGATCCGCAGTTCGAGATCAGCGGATACGGCAAGAACACCTCCGTTGCCGACTCCAACGGCAAGAACGCGTACTTTACGTTAAACTTTTTAAGTACCGGCACCGGACTCGGGGCCAACTTCTCGGGCATACTGACGGCGTATTTCACAATTACTCCCAAAAACATTGCTTCGCTCGAGGGCAGAGCCGACTATGATCTTTACTATACAGGCGAACGCCTGAAACCGAATACAACCTCGGAGCTGGTGGTATTCGATAAGGACAACCTGTCCGTTCAGGGCGGATACACGTTAAAGCACGGAACCGACTTCGTGCTGAATGCGGACGACGACAAGTACGGCGACAATATCAATGCGGGAGAGGGCACTCTGACCGTCAGCGGCATCGGCAACTACTCCGGCGAGCTCAGGATCTCGTTTAAAATCAAACCCTTCGATATAAGCGGATACGAACCCTCCGCCGGTGACGACAACCCCGCGCTGATCACCGTATCGCTGGATATTGTCAATACCGCGAGCAACATAGTGGATTCCGCAGGCAATGTCCTCGGGGTCTATTCTAACGGCGTGTATTCGTACTACTACAAAAACGCTTCCGACAACGAAATCAGACCCACCGTTAACGCCGTGACCTCGGATAGCTTCGGAAGACTCGATCTGCTGGACGACTACAGCTTCTCGTACGGCTATAACGGCGCCGACAACAAAAACGTCAAGGCGGGCGGCGCGGTCGTTATAAGCGGCAGAGGCAACTTTACCGGCGATTACGTATTGTATTTCAATATTCTTCAGATATCTCAGACCGTGGCGTTCGATAACCCCTTGACCAAGGGCGGCAGCAGCATGCTGTTGGAGAGCGACGGAATAGGAGTCGCCGCTTACCAGATATCAACCGAGGAAATGGCGGCAACCGGTATCAGAGTCACCGCATATACGTCCGCCGTTTCCGAGCCTTACGTGTACGGTAGATTCAGCGTCTATACCGTCGCCGGATACGGTGCCGCTCCGACTTTGTTAAACGAGTCTGAATACAATATCAGTTATACCTATTCCGAGAGTCAGGTATCCCATAACGGCATTTGGATGATGCCCACGACGGCGGATATCACCTTCAAGACTGCCAAGAGCGGCTATTACGTGGTGACCGTATCGTTCTCGGACGCAAACGGCAACTTTGCCGATGCCGGACCGGACGTCGTTTACAATTACGATCTGCACAGCGTCCTCGTCAAGAAAAACGACGGGCTGCGCACCGAAGAATCGTTCAGCGCCGACTGGACCTACGGCGACGGCGAAGTAAGGATTACGCCGCAGCTGCTTTCGGTGTCGGGAGCCACAGTGTCACTGACCGTGGCGGCGGAGTCGCGCAGCGTCATCGAATTTGTCGGCGGAGATCTGCGCAACGGATTTACCTTGAAAATCAAGTCCGCCGGAACGGCGAAGCTGACGCTCAGCCACTCGGGCTACGTCAGCAATTCCAATTATCAGGAGGCGTACTTCCCGTTCACGCTGACCAGGGAATTCGCCGTTTCGCCCAAAGATCTTTATGTCTACGTCGACGGCGTGGCGGAAGCCGTATACGGCAGCGTGCCCGAATTCGTATACGCATATAAAGGTCTGGTTCCCGGCGACGAAGGCAAGGTGCTCAGCGCGGTGGATACCGACTACGGCGAAGCGTTCCATGACGTGCTTCCCGATGGAAGCGGCTATCTCGTGGTAACCGTCCGTAACACGTTATACGAGAACGGCATATCCGCGGCAAATTATAACATAATCTACGGTTCCTACCGCGATTACATGCTTGCGGCAGGGTTATGGAGCGAAGACAGCGCCGAATACGAGAATTACTTTAACCTCGTCGTTACCAAGAAAGTTCTGGTCGCGACCGCAAGCAACGCTTCTAACGCGGCGGGGCGCATAACCAAGGCTTACGGCGAAGAAAATCCGACGACGGTCACGTTCTCGTACGACGGATTCGTGTACGGGGAAGGTTCCGACACGCTTACCACCGATCCGGAGTTTGTGTCGCCCGAAGTCGTATACGAATATAGTTCGGCTTCCGGCAGCGTTGCGATCAATCATCTGACGGGCGCGGGCACGTACAATATATCGATACGCGAGGGCAGTTCTTCCAACTATATTATCGTGGGCGGTGCCCAGCAGCTGGTCATTTCCAAGGTGCGCCCGACACTCTACGTCAACTATACCGAGCATGATTATGACGGCACAGCCCATCCCGTGAAATACAGTCTGGCTGGCATAGAGGGAGGCACCAAACCGGACGGCGAGATCATCGTCATTTATTACCAGACGGGCAGCGCGCTGTACACGGCGCCGTATCATGCGGGTCGATATAACGTGTCGATAAGGTTTATAGCGAGCAACGACCCCAACTATACCGATACCGCCATAGCCAGATTCACCTCCGCTTCCGGAGCGGTCAGCGATCGCGATACCACAAACGATCAGCTGCAAGACGCCTTGGTCATACTTAAAGCAATTCCTCAGTTCGAGTATCCCGGCGATTCCATCGAGCTGGCATACGACAAAAACGGTATCAGCCTTGACAACCTCAAGCCGATCGCGCGTCCCGTGGATGGCGGCGCCAATCCTTCCGGTACCATCACGATAACCGGATTCAGAGAAAGCGGCTCCGGCAGCGAATACAGCGCTGATCTGATAATTGCGGGACAGTCGGTCGCATTGCTGTGGGGCGGCACCTGGGATATCAGGTTCCAGTATGAAAGCACCATGCCCGACTACGCTTCCGTAGGCGGCGACACGCACCTTTACATAGAGGGTGGGATATCTATCGCCGCAGACCTGGTGAATATTACATTCCAGCCTGTTTCGAAAACATATTCCGGAAATTCGGTATCCATAACCGCGGATATGTTTAAATTGCACTTCCCCGAAATGCCCGATAACGTAACGGTTCCCGGCTCGGAAGTTGTGCCGGGGGACGAATACGGCGAGTTCTTTTTCGGCATTGTGCCGTCGGATTATTCGGGCGCCGATTACGAATACCTCATCGATAACCGTGTGACCGAAGCGGTGAACGCGGGAGATTATGCTGTCTGGGCATACTACGTTCCGCGCGGTCAGGAAGCCAGGATCACCGGTATAATAATTTCCGGAGCGGTACGTATTGCCAGGAAGCAGCTTAAGGCTTCCGACTTCGTAAAAGCCGACGGCTCCGCGATAAGTGCGGGCGCGTTCCGCTATACGTTTAACGCTACCGCATTCGCGCCTTCGTATCCGGACGATATCGTGCTTAAGAGCGGCGTTCTTGCGGCGTGCGACTCCGCGCTCATGGGCGACGTCAGGATCACTTTCGTCAAGTCCGGGCAGGAAAATCTCAGTTCGGTTATCAATGCCGGAATTTACAGCATAGTGTTCAATTATTCTCCCGCGTTCGAGGACAATTACGAGATGTCGGCCGACAACACCGTCCAGAGCGCTTTGGAGATCGTGCCCAGATCCGTTACGCCGATATACGACGGGCAGAAAATAATCGTTACTTACAGCGGCAACGGAGTAGGGCTGACGGCGCGCGTGGAGGGTGTAGGCAACATATCCCCCGCCGGCAAACTGGAATATTCATTCCGCATTTCGGGCAGCAGCGGCGAATGGCTGTCGTCCAACCCCGTGAATGCCGGCGAATACGACGTCATGATATCTTACGCTCCGACGGCGAACGACAACTATGCCGCGGGCGAAGCGCTGATACTGCAAGGTTACATCACAATTCAGGCTTATACGCCTTCGATCACCTTCGGCAACGTCGAGATCAAAGTCGAGGATCTCAAATTGTTCCAGCCCGTGGGCAGCGCCTTGTATGCGCTAGGCGGCGCTTCGGGCGACACCACGCCTTTGGACATGCAGGGCAGCGTGACGATATGGATAGGCGTGCTGAACCAGGCTACCAATACCAGGACGTGGCTTCTTTACGACGAATGGCACGATAATTACAGCTCCGGCACTTATTCGGTAAGAGTCAAGTTCAGCTCCACCAGCGCCAACTATACCGACAACACTCAGGAGCGTCACAACGTGTTCGTGGTGCTTAACGCCACGCCCGTACTCAAAATGGATATGATCGAGCACACCTACGACGGTAGCAGCGTGGCGGCAGTTGCCAGAGTTTATCGCGACAAAGAAGAATGCTATCCTTATGACGAAAGCAATCCTACGGCTCTGGACAACGTATATTTCGGGAGTTTGAACTACGAATACAGCGTCGCGGGCACCAACAGGTGGGTGACCACGCGTCCTTCAAACGTAGGCACGTACTCGGTCAGGGTCACGTATATGCCCAATGCCTCCAGGGACGTGTTCGCCTCGGCGACAGCGATATTCGAAAACAAGCTGGTGATCAATCCGCTGGATATTTACATTCTGCCCGTCTACGGACAGGGTCAGCCGTATATAGGTTCCAACTATAACGGCACCAATCTGGCGTACATGTATTCCTACGTTGAAAACGGCGTGGTATATTACGTTTACTCCGTAGTCACCGACAAAGACACCGGTTACAGATTCGATCTCGGTAACGCTCAGTATACGGACGCCGACGGCAACGTATATACCGTCTATACGGGCATCGATCCCGAGGGCGACGGCAAAGCGGAGCGCTGGCTGGATTACGTCGAGACCGAACTCAAACTGCTCCGGGGCAGCTTCGCTTACGGCGGCGAATCCTATACCGCACTTCTTGAGGGCGCTTTCGAAGGTATAACAGAACAGACTCTGGGCGGGATACGCTTTATAATCGATCTCGACAGGGATATCGTATATCCCCAGTCCGGTTCCAAGGGTTACGATTACGAGACCGAGGAAGGCGTATATCTGAGCCGCGTCGACACAGACGGCAGAGTGTACGTGATGAAAGTGGATACCGGTTCCGCCAATTACGTCAACGGTCCCGACGGCACTGCGACCTACGTCACCACCGTCAACGGCAGAAACGTACTGATAAACATCGACTACAATACAATGCGCGCTTCGGGCGCCAACGTAAACTATACCGTCGGTTTAAGCGCGGGCGTGTTCTCCTACCAGGGCGAGGACAAGCGCACGGTAACGGTATACGTCGACTTTGCCAATCTCGTAAAATTCGATTCCGAGCTGAATACGGCGGTGTACCGCGCTTCGGACGGCAACACGTACCTGGTAGACTTAGGAATGTCCATGGCTATAGCGGTGTCCGAGCTGAATATCGAAACCGTGGAGATCGACGGCGCCGAGATAGCCGTGGCGGATATGGGCGCGGGAGAACTGAACAACGGCTACAACTATTCCTATTATGCAGGCGACGGCAGATACTACGTGATCGATATCGCGAACCGTACGCTCAGACTGGCGAAGTTCATGTTCGTGACAGAAAACGGAACGGATCTTCTGCTGGGATACGGTTCGGACGTCTACTATACCGTGCCGACTGCGGCTCTCCAGAAGACGCGCCGCGAAAACGTGTATATGTATTACGACGCGATCTCCGCGACGACGTTCGTCATCGATCTCGGCTCGATGATCGCGCGCGACGAGGATTATCTTGACGGATTCGACATCACTCGGACGGAGTATTATACCGACTTCATGTACACCGTGTATAATGCTTCCGGTACGGCGGTGGACAGGATGAGCCTGTTCGGCAAAAACCTTACGTCTTCCGCGCCCGAGCTTCCCGGCGGCGCGTTTACCGGATCGCTAAGCGTAAACGCCTATGACGCCGGCGAGTACGTCATTTCCGTACTCGGTGTCGGCGCAAACAACAATTTCGACGTCAATTTCTATGCGTTCGGCGGCAGTTATTCGGTCAAATTCCTGGTGACCAGGATACCGCTGGAAGTGGTGTTCGCCGCTCCCGCCGATCTCGTTTATAACGGTATAGCCAAGGAAGTGACCGCTAGCGTCACGGGACTCATCCCCGGTGAGAAAGCCGATATCCGCCTGGAATACCTCAGTGCGTCCTCCGCATACGCCGACAACGTGAACGTGACGGACGAAGGCTTCTATGTCAGAGCGTCGCTGATTAATGCCGAAGGCAATTATTATCTGGTGAACAATACCAGCGAAACGTACTTCGTGACACCCGCCACGATGAACGCGCCCACGTATGATCACGCATCCGCTGTCGTCGTTTACGACGGATTGGCGCACACCATCGAAATCGTACCCGACGAGGGCGCTACCGTCGAATATGTCACGGCTACGCGCTTTGTGGAGCCCGGCACCTATACGATAGGCGCCAACGTGACACGCGGCAGTAACTACTACGACATCTATTTCGAAGCCACATTGGTCATCAACAAAGCCGTGTTCAGCGTTTCACCCGCGGCATATACCGCAAAACTCAGTTACGGCGATCCTCTGCCTCAGCTGGCTTCCGACACCGAACTGGGATATATCGCGCTGGATCCCGATCAGACGCTGATGCCCGGCGACTTAAGTTATACCTGGACGTTCTATCCTTACGATAACGCAAGTTTCTATGCCCGTTACGAGGGCGCCGAGGGCGGCGATATCCGCGGAACTATCACGTTGCACGTCGAAAAGGCACAGGCGCAGATAGAGATATTTACCGATCTGGAGCAGACCGAAACCAATCCTCTGGCGATAGTAGGCGCGGTAAACGGCAATTCCCTTGCCGCGATGGAGGGCGTCAGCATCGAATACGTCGATTCTTCGGGCAACCGCTATTCCACAATGCCTACGACGGCAGGCAGATATACCGTAGTGGTGACGTATGAAGGAGACGAGCTGTATGCCGAAACCGTCAAGGAATTCGTGCTGACGATAGAGGACGAGAACAATCTTGTATGGCTGTACTACGTCCTGGGCGGCCTGACGGTACTGGCTGTCTTCAGCGTTGCGTTCTTCCTGATGAAGCGCGGCAAAAAGTACGAGTAAGATAAGCTATGGATTTCGGTGCACAGTTATTTACGTTCAGGAAATCGCTCGGTTCTTTGGAAGATCTGAAAGGCGTTTTCCGTATGCTTAGAGAGGAGAGCGGGGGTTCCGTTCAGCTTAGCGGCTTGCGTTTCAGATTCGACGCCGCCGAGTTCGGAGCCCTCGCCCGGGATTACGGGATCAAGGTCCCGATTACCCACACGCCCTGGCAGCGTATATGCGAGGACACAGGCAACGTGATAAAGGAGCATAAGGCTCTCGGTGCCGAGGTCGTGGGGCTGGGCATGATGCCCCGGACATATAAAAATCCCGAAGAGCTCAGAAAATTCGCCGCCGAGGTCAACGGCGTACAAAAGCTGCTTGCCGGGGAAGGACTTGGTTTTGCGTATCATAACCACGCTTACGAATTCAAAAAAACGGGCGGTGAAAGGGTAATTGACTTTCTGGCGAGGGAATGCCCGGATATGTCGTTCATATTTGACACGTACTGGTGCTATTATGCCGGTTTCGACCCGGCAAAGGAAATTACGCGGCTTAGCGGCAAGGTCAGGAACATACATTTAAAGGACGGGGCCAAGCTCTTTAAACTGCCGCTGATAACCGACGTGGGGAAGGGGAAGCTCGATTTCCGCACCATACTCTTGGCGGCGGAAGCGGCGGGCACCGAACACGCGTATATCGAACACGATTTTACGTCGGACCCGTACAGGACGACGCGCGAGTCGCTGAGGTATCTGCATGAAATCTATCCCGAGTAAAATCTATCCCGAGTAAAATCTATCCCGAAACGAAAAAAGCGGACGCGAGTTAGGCGGTTCGCTTTTTTTATCGCATAATCGATATATACGTTAATCGCCGTTTCCGTATGCGGTAAGCTCGTCGGTCACGGTTTTCAGGAAGCTTTCGAACAGCTTTTGTTCGGCGTCGGTTACGCGTACGCCTATCGAGAAAGTTATTTCGTTTTTGAAAGTCGTCAGCGCCAGCTGCATATACGGTTTGAACTTGATGGCGCCCGAATAGAAGGCGTCGAAAGGCTCTGCCGAGGCGAGTCTGAACTCGGCGGGATTGATGAGCCCGATATTCGACATGCCTATATAAGGATTGGTATACCCCAGTTTTATGGCGAATTCCGCGATGACGTGAGGGAATACCTTGTATGCCAGCTTCAGCAGCGGCAGCGAATAAAGTCCCGTGAACCTGTCCTCTTTTGCGGGTTTTAAAGCGGCTTTTACCTTTTCGACGGTCTCATCCATATTCTCACCGACGCTGTCGAGGCTGCACGGCATAAATCCGATCATGTTCGTAAGTCCTGCCGAGCTGCCGCCGACATACCGCCTCAGATCGTACATGCACGGCACCGTCAGCGTTCTGCCGGAGGTTTCGATATATTTGAACAGGGCACGGAAATACGCCGCCACGATGATGTCGTTGACCGTGGCGCCTGATTTTTTGCCGCGCGCTTTCATTTTAAGGAAGTTTTCGGCGGCAAGTTTTCTTAGGATAAGGCGCGGTCTTAACGTGTCGTCGTCCTCGCCGAACGGGAACACGATCTTGTTGCGGACCGTGGACACGTTTTTGTACAGCGACATGGCGTGCTTTTTGTCCTCCTCGCTCATTTGCGCGTAAACCTGGTCTGCACTGCGGGTGCCGGACTTGATTTCTACTGTATAGTCTCCCGCAGCCATAAATTTGGAATACGATTCGGCAACTTTCATGTTAAAATATCTGAGGTCGGAGCCGTCGAAACACATGTGATTGCATATCACCGCCCAAATATCAGTGCCGCCGCTGCGGATTAGCGCGGCTTTGAACTGCACCTTTCCGAAAGGCGATATTTCCGCAGTGACGAATTTATCCAGCTCGCTTTCGGGCGAGGAAGTCTCGATGAAACTGAAAAAGTCGTCGGGCGAGTAATCGTCGTTGACTTCCCAGTACGGGCGTAAGGGGTTGGCGGCGAAAGTCGAGTGCAGCACATCGATACGCGACAGTACGTACATATACGCGCCTTTTAACGCCTCGACGTCCGTTCGGGCGCTATAGCGGTAGACCGCGTGCATGGTGCGGTCATAGTAATTTCTGAACAGGTATTGCATTTTATCCCACATTTCGGCGGGAAGTCTTTTATTTGATTTTTCCATGGCAAGATTATAGCACTTTAAAATCCGCCGACGCAACGAAATGGGGAGCGTTTACGCGCTCCCCGAAAAATATTTGTTTGTTCCTTATCCGGGCGCGTTCGTTATCCGCGCTTTTTAAGCATGAACACGGTGGCGGAGACGACGACGATGAGCAGGGCGGCTCCGGCAAGCAGTATGATCAGCCAGTTTTCCGTAGATTCTTCCTTGACGAAAGCGAACGAGGTGATCTCGGTGGTTTCGCTGATGGTCACATAGCCGTTTTCGTCTATTTCGAGTATCCTGACGGAGTAAACGCCGTTGTCTTTGACGACGACTTTAACCTGCTGCTGATCCTTCAGGGCATCGGGCACTTTGACGTAGACGGAAGGTTCGCTGCCCAGCATGCCGCCGCCTTCGGAGGTAACGACCTCGATGCTGAAGGCGCGCACAACGGTTTCGTTGGATGCAAGCACGGAGTTCAGCTCTTTGTCGTCCTGCGGCATTTTTTCGAGATTAAGCTCCATTTCCGGGGCGAAGCCGCTGTCGCTGTTGACAATGACGTTAATGCCGCTGTTATCAGCGACCAACACGTTTTTATTGATCGTAAGATATACCGTCAGCGGCACGGGAGCGTAATAGAAGTCGGTTTCCGGCGCGGACAGCGTCAGAACGTATCTGCCTATCTCGGTAAAGGAGTTGCCCGTAAAGCTTTCTCCGTTGAAAGTATACGAGCAGGTGATCTCCGCTCCCGAGGTCGCCGTTGCGGCAACGGAGTAGCTTTCGCCCGAATATACGAGTTCAAATACGGTGGATGCCGTTTCGATGACAGCGGTGAATTTGCGTATTTCGAAAACGGCTCCGATGCAGGCGACTTCGTAATTCTTATTTTCGGAATAGGCGCTGAGTCCGTATAATCCCATTGCGGAGCCGAGTTCCTTTTCTATGATGAGTCCGAGGTCGTCGCCAGCAATTACTTTGCCTTCGGTTATGTCGTATGCCGTCTGATCTATCGCATATACGCCTTCGGCGTTGAAGTCC
>CALVZV010000041.1 GCA_944372665.1 uncultured Clostridia bacterium | reverse complement strand
GCACTTGTGCCCCGCCAGTAAAGATTAGGGTTATACCCGAAAATGAAAAACCACCCGCTTGGCGGGTGGATATTTATCCGTTATTCCTTTTTTTCCGTATTCGAGTAGATCTTATTCCCGAATTCGTCCTCGAGTCCGAGGAGGTAGTCCGTGGATACGTTGAAATATCCGGCTATTGCGCAAAGCAATTCGAGAGCTGCTTTTATAATGCAAACTCTTTATTATCAATCTTGTACTATTTAAGGATCATCTCTGGTGCAGCCAAGCTTTCTCCAATGGTTATGACTTTTATACCACCAGTAGAATACGTGTAAGGGCACTCTGCAGTTTCTTTTTCTTCCTGTAATTTAGTGAGGTTCATATTTTCTAAGTCGTATGCAATTAATTACATAAGTGCCTAACGCGGGTAGAATTATTTTGCTTGTGTTGCAAGCAAAAAGTTATATTCTCGGAGGAAAGCATGCAATTAAAGAGTTTATTGCAGAAATGGTTAAGCAGTAATTTAGTTTTGATGTGTAAGATAAGGACTTATGCCCGTTACAGGGATATAGTGGAGAAGCATTTAATACCCGATTTGGGTGAGAGCGAGGCGGATAGCTTGACTTCACGGACAATTGGAGAGTATTTGGCGTCGAAACGCAAACACGGAAATTTAAAAACGGGAGAAACACTTTCAGCGTCGACTGTGAACATGATTAGAACGGTTTTCAAACTTGCCTTGCAATATGCGTGCGAGCATGAATATATTAGGGAAAATCCGGTATTGACCACCCAAAGAATGAGGAATAAATCCGTGCGTGTAACCGCATTTACCTTACAGGAACAGAGGTTGATTGAAAAGGCGGTTAGTAAAAGTGAGGATAATAGGCTGATCGGTGTCAAAATCAGCCTATATACCGGATTGCGGATAGGAGAGTTATTGGCACTCAGGTGGGGCGATATAGATTTCAGGAGCGGAATATTGTATGTAAGTAAGACCGTGTATCAGGCGAAAAACGAAGAAAATATTTGGGTAACGGTCATAGACAGACCCAAATCCGATGCGTCCGTACGGTATGTTCCGATACCTACCATGCTGCTTAAAGAATTGAAAGCGTACAGCCGAAACAGGTGCGGCGAGACGGTGATTTGCGACAAGCAGGGGATGCCCGTAAAAATAAGAACGTATCAGGAACTGTTCAAAAGGCTGTTAAGGAACAATCATCTGAGAGAACTGGGTTTCCACTCATTGAGGCATACGTTCGCCACGCGCGCGTTGGAAACGAAAATGGACATAAAAACGCTGAGCGAGCTCCTCGGACACGAATCCGTGGCGGTGACCGTCAAAATTTATTGTCATTCGCTTATGTCAACAAAAAGAAAGGCAATAAACCAATTAAATAAGTACTATTTTATTGCGCCGAATAAGATATTCGGCGCAAAATAATAACTCATTTTAATTATATTTCACCGCCATATTGAAGTCAAGCGTTATTTGCAAAATCGTTAACTAAGGGTTTTAGACTTATTTAAATCCTTTTCGAGCAGAAATTTTGCGCCGAATATCTTATTCGGCGCAACGAACAACACCTTATGCGAGAGGTTGAAAGTTATGAAAAAGGGACGGTTTTTGTTGATCGCGTTGATATGCTGTTTTGTGTTTGCAGGCAGTATTCTCGTCGCTTGCAATGGGGAAGATTCTGAGTCTCAGAACACTCAAGGTACATATTTTACCGTAAGTTTCGATACGCAAGGCGGCAGTAATATTGCGGCTATAACGGTCGGGAACGGACAAGTCATCGGAGAGGTTGCGCCGCCTACCAAACAATGCGCGCGGTTTGTCGGGTTTGCTTTGGACGCAGGCGGAGAGAGAATGTGGAACCTCCAGACCGATACGGTGAGTGCCAACATAACGCTGTATGCGATATGGGAGGACACTCACACCTGGGGCGAATGGACTGAATTGCTTGCACCCGCCTGTGAAACCGATGGCGAAAAAGGGCGCTCCTGCGAGGTGTGCGGAAAAACGGAAAATGAAGCAATCGACGCTCTCGGGCACGATTATGCCGAGGAGTATACGGAGGACGTAGCACCCGGTTGCGAGACAACTGGTAGCGAATCGAGACATTGCACGAGGTGCGGCGCCACGACCGACAGCCGCGAGATAAAAGCTCTCGGGCATAATTATATGGTATGGGCGCATGACGATACCAATCATTGGCAGACATGCAGCCGTTGCGGTGCCGTTTCCGAAAAGACGGCGCATGTTTATGATGCGGACGGCAAATGCGAGTGCGGAGTCACGGAAATCACACCAGAAAGCGAATTTACATTTACGGATCTCGGCAACAATACTTGGAGCGTAGACGGATATTCCGGCAGTGACAGCGCTATCGTCATTCCTTCGAGATATAACGGCGGTAAGGTTATAAGTATAGGCTATAAAGCGTTCGAAGATTGTACGGGCTTGACGTCCGTGACCATAGGTGCCGGCGTGAAGAGCATAGGGTATGGTGCGTTCGAGGATTGCACGGGCTTGACGTCCGTGACCATAGGCGCCGGCGTGACGAGCATATGGTATGAGGCGTTCCGTAATTGCACGGGATTGACGGAGATAAACTGGAACGCAGTATCCGTTGAGGACTTTGATTATAACAGTAACGTGTTCTACAATGCAGGGACAGCCGGAGAGGGTATCGCAGTAATGTTCGGAGAGAGCGTTCAGAAGATACCTTCGTATGCGTTCTATGGTTGCAGCGGCTTGACGTCCGTGACCATTCCGGACAGCGTGATGAGCATAGGGAGTTCTGTGTTCTATAGATGCACGGGCTTGACGTCCGTCACCATAGGGGACGGCGTGACGAGCATAGGGAGTTCTGTGTTCTATAATTGCACGGGCTTGACGTCAATAACCATCCCGGACGGCGTGACGAGCATAGGGAATTATGCGTTCGAAGGTTGCACGGGCTTGACGTCCGTAACCATAGGTGCCGGCGTGACGAGAATAGGGGATCGTGCGTTCTATGATTGCAGCGGCTTGACGTCCGTCACCATAGGGGAAGGCGTGACGAGAATATGGAGTTATGCGTTCTCCGGTTGCACTGGCTTGACGGAGATAAATTGGAATGCGGTATCCGTTGCGGACTTGGGCAGTGACGTATTCGATAATGCAGGGACAGCGGGCGATGGTATCGCGGTAACGTTCGGCGAGAGCGTGCAGAGGATACCTGCGTACTTATTCAATACATGGGGTTATCGTCCCAACATCAAGAGTGTGACTATAGGCTCTAACGTGACGAGCATAGGGGATTATGCGTTCTCCGGATGCACGGGCTTGACGTCCTAACCATAGGGGACAGCGTGACGAGCATAGGGAGTCATGCGTTCAGCGGTTGCAGCGGTTTGAAGAGTATAACTATACCGTTTGTTGGAGCGGAAGCGGGTAAGACGTCCGGTGACACTTACCAGTATCCTTTCGGATACATATTCGGTACTACTTCATACACCGGCGGAACGGAAGTTAAGCAGTATTACTACGGCAGCAGCACATCGCGTGCTACAAATAGCACATATTATATTCCCTCGTCATTGCGTGAAGTCACTGTTACGGGAGGAAATATATTATTCGGCGCGTTCTATGATTGCAGCGGCTTGACGTCCGTGACCATAGGGGACGGCGTGATTAGCATAGGGGTTGAGGCGTTCCGTTATTGCACGGGCTTGACGTCCGTCACCATAGGGGACGGCGTGACGAGCATCGGCAGGTATGCGTTCTATGATTGCAGCGGTTCGATGTCAATCTACTACACGGGTGACATAGCCGGTTGGTGCAGAATAAGCAGATTGGGCGCTGTTATGTCCAGTGGACGTACGCTATATATCGACGGAAGCAAAGTAGAAGGTGCAATAACCATTCCCGACGGCGTGACGAGCATAGGGGGTTATGCGTTCTATAATTGCAGTGGCTTGACGTCCATCACCATTCCGGACAGCGTGACGAGCATAGGGAGTTATGCGTTCGCATATTGCACGGATTTGACGTCCGTCGCCATAGGTGCCGGCGTGACGAGCATAGGGTATAATGCGTTCTATAATTGCAGCGGCTTGACGTCCGTTACGTTTGAAGAAACGTCGGGATGGTTTGTAAGCCGGGATTCCTCGGCGACAAGCGGGACAGACATATCCGCCGACAGCCTGTCCGATAAATCCACCGCGGCAGAATATCTTACGGACAACTATTCCTATTGTTATTGGAAACGACGCAATGCGTAAATCTACCCGGTAAAGTAAAAAATGAGGCAGTGAGCCTCGGAACCGAAAAACATAATCGTTCAGATACAAATAGCGCGAGGATATTCCCCGCGCTATTTGTTGATCACCGCCCGGGTGCCGAAACGCGCCGGTCCTAAGGTAGCGAGATAATTTTAACAGCATGTAACCGGTATGCACAACCTCACTTAATATTAACCGTAAAACATATATCGACCGAGTTGACAAAGAAAAATCTCTTATATTTATTGTAAATATTTACTATGCTATATTTACTGTTAGATATAATATTACAATTCGATTTTCTATTACTGCGCTCCACCAGACCGAGGATAAGGGCGCATTTCGCGCCCTTTCTTCATTCGGACCTCGGTTATTTACGATTGGTGAACTTCATCGTTCTAACGATTATAGAGCGTAAGCTGTTTTGATTCTGAAGATCGCATGGAACGCTGGATGCGTCTTGTGTAGCCTGGACGGGAAGGCTTCAATAGACATTTTAACTCGTAGCTAAGTTCCATATGGCGCAGAGGGAAGCGTATCGGGTTTTGGGATTGTCCGGGCACGTCAAGATCTGTTTTTCCACATCGCGCCGAGGATGTCTTTCAGAACGAGAAAAGAGTCCGTGCGGTTATAGCCGTAGCGCGTTTCCAGATCGTAACAGTCTTTTTAGTTCGGGGACATACAGGTTTACGTCAACTTTGTCGCGGTAGGTGGCGAGGACGGGGTGCTTTTTGCCCCATACTTTCGTCCGGTCGCCTTGGATTGTATCTGTTCGTCCGTCTTTTCGATAACGCGCTCTATCTTTTTTAGCAGAGGCGCGTAATCGATCGGCTCTTTCTCGCCGACGGATTCCCGGGTCAGTCCGCCGGATTTTCCGGTCTCGGACAGGCTTTCGTCCAGACTCATTTTTCACCTCGCAGGATTTCGTTATTTATATTATATCCCGACATTTTAAGACGGTCTATAGGGCGCGGGTTGCGTTTCCGCGCGTTAAATTAACTTTTAATTCGATCGGGTCGGATCTTTATCGAGTTTTGCCATCGATTTTTTGAACAGGATCAGGAACAGTACAGCCGTGAACGTAACCGCGAGGGCGTCGGCGACGGGCTCCGCGGCATAAACCGCCAAAGCCTTGTCCGAGGTTATGATGAGCGGCATGATGTATATCAGCGGAAGCAGCAACACGAATTTTCTGACCACGGCTACGAGAATGGACGCGCGGGCGTTGCCTATGGCGACGAAAGTCATCTGACACGCCATCTGAACACCCATCAATACCATAGCCGCAAGATATATCCGCATCACGCGCGAGGTATAACCGATAAGCGGTTCGCTCGATGTGAACATCGCCGCGAACAGCTGCGGCACGGACATCGTCAGAACGTACAGCACTGCGGCGTATGACACGCTGGCTATCAGAAGGCGTTTGAAAGCCGCTTTGACGCGCGCGGCGTTTTTGGCTCCGTAGTTATAGCTGACGATAGGCTGCGCGCCCTGACCGAGACCCTGCAAAGGCAAAAGCGCGAACTGCATGACACTGCTGAGTACCGTCATCGTGCCCACGGCTATGTCGCCGCCGTACTTTAAAAGCGAGGAATTGAAGCAGACGAGTATCACGCTCTCGCTGGCTTGCATGACGAACGTCGAAAGTCCGAGCGCCAGGGCGGGGAAAACGATTTTGGGTTCGGGCTTGAAACAGGCGGGACGGATCCTGAGACAGGTGCGTTTTCCGAACAGGAACGCGAGTACCCACGCGCAGGAAGCCGCCTGGGAGATCACCGTCGCTATCGCGGCGCCGCGGACGCCCATATCGAACGCGAAAATGAATATCGGGTCGAGAATGATATTCGCCACGGCGCCTATAAATACGGAGAGCATACCCGTTGTGGCAAATCCCTGAGCCGTGATAAACGCGTTCATGCCGAGGGTCAGTTGTACGAAAACGGTGCCCACGGCGTACACGTTCATATAGTCGGTCGCGTAAGAAATAGTGTTTTCGCTGGCGCCGAAAGCGAGCAGGAATTCTTCGTTCCATATCAGTAGCACCGCAGTGAGAACGGCGGAGACGATAAGTTGAGTGACAAAGCAGTTCCCGAGCGTTTTTTCCGCCGAGGTCTTGTCGCCCGCGCCCATAAATATCGAAGCGCGCGGCGCGCCGCCGTTGCTGACCAGCGCGGCGAACGCCGATACTATCATTATCAGCGGCAGACACACGCCGAGCCCCGTCAGCGCGAGATCTCCCGTTTCGGGGATGTGACCGATGTAAATGCGGTCCACGATGTTGTAAAGCATATTGGTAAGCTGCGCCACCACGGTCGGGAGCGCCAGCCTGAACAGCAGTTTGCCTACGGGTTCGGTTGCCAGAAAGCCTTTGCCGTTATCCATCGGAAGCCTCGGAATCAATGATGCTTAATACGTCTCCCGCCCTTAGCGATACCAGTTTGCCTTTAAGTACCGTTTTCATCAGTTCGTATTCCGATTCCCCGGTGCAGTGCAGCGTAAAGTACTTTCCGCCGAGAACGTCCAGCCGCCGCGCTATGTCCAAAACGTATTCTTCGCCGTGTTTTCCGATCGCGCCGCTGAGGTGAAAACCGCCGATAAATATGTCGGGTCTGAAGCGGTTTACGATGTTAAGGATACCTTTATGCGAACAACCGCTTACCAAAACGCGTTTTCCGTTTTCGGATAATATAAGGTAGCGTTCGTGCGAAAAGTCGTCGGGCAGCATGGCGGAGCCGTTTGACATATATAAGCCGTCGCCCGAAACGGGATAGATCTCGTCGAATGAATCCAATGCGGATATACATATCCCGTCGTCAGGTTCAAGTCTTTTTTTGACCGGTACGAAGCGGGGGTTGCCTTTCAGCACAAAGTCTATCCCGATGTATTTTGAGCCGCCGCGCGAGTAGCGCATACCGAATATGTCGTCTGCCGCGAACACTTCAGCGCTTGGGTTTATCGTAAAGAACTTTCCGATACCGCCGCCGTGGTCGTAGTGGTCGTGGGAAAGCAGCGCAAAATCGACTGCGGACAGATCGGCGCCGAGGCGCTCCGCGTTTACGGCAAACGCGTCCGATTGTCCGAAATCGAACAGTATCTTTTTACGCGCCGTTTCAATATACAGCGACAGCCCGTGTTCCGCGATATATCCTTCGCGCGCCGAATCGCACACTAAAACCCTTATCTTCATACCTGCCTCATTCGGGGATATCGGCTTCGGCAAAGCCGATATGTTCTCTGCCGCTCAACATGAACGCCTTGTTCCTGGCGTTGAAGTAAAGGCGGAGTTTGCCGCCGTGCCGTATGAGGTGCGAAGCGTACACGAACTGCGCCATCCAGTCGCTTCCGCCGCACATCTGAGGACGGAGCAGGGTCTTTACGTAACTTAATTTTATGCCGTCGTCCGAAGCCAGCAGCTGGATCGCGGACTCGGAGCGGTCACCCGCGCGGTATATGCCGTTTTGTAAACCTATATAGCCGTCCGACAGCCTGTATATTTTCAAACAGCCGCAGCACATATTGAAAAATTCGCTTGTTTCGTCGGGGTAAATTATAGGCTCTGGGCGTTTTTTGAAGCCCGACAGAGGCTCTGCGCTTTCGGCAAGGCAGATATACTCCGGTTCGGAAAAGCCGCAGTCGGGAATGAATTTCAGTCCCGCCGAATAGTAAAGCCTGTAAATTCCGTTTTCCTTTATCACAAACGGATTTGAGAGGGAATATCCTTTTCTGCCCGTTTTTTCGAATGGCATGTCGTACCCCAGCACTTTTGCGGGAGGGGAAAAGGTTTTTAAGTCCTTGCTCGTCACCGCGTATATCTCCGACGTCCATTTGCCGCCTAGCATGCCTGCGGCGCGGGCGGCGAGGGGCTGTAGCCTTTCGTAATAGATGTAATAAACGTCTTCGAATTTACACGCGCAGGGGCGCATTGCGCGAGAAAGTATCTTTCTGCCTGCAGAAAAACGGACGCCGTCGTCGGAAGAGTACATATATACGCCTTTTAGCGAGTGCGCGAAAAGACGCCATCTGCCGTCGGGCGTAAGATCGGGAGTCAGTACCGAAGGATCCGCTATCACGACGTCGGGAAAGGAGCTTCGGATAACTGGGTTGCCGTCGTACAATTCAAAACGCGCGTTTTCGATTTGTTTTAAAGTAAGATCAAGCATTTTTGTCTTCTTCGGCGTAAGTTGAGGAAGCGGACGTATCGTCCGTTAGCTGTTCGTCAAAGCCGTCGGCGGCGGATACATGGGGCGCGAACGGGGTCATTTCCTCGGATTTTGCTCTGTTCAAAAGTATCACGGGGATCGCCGCGAACAGCGCTATCACCGCAGCTATCAGGAACATGTAAGGCGTGTAGTTATATATCGGATTGCCGTTCATGTCGAAAGAGCCAGACGGTTCGCTGAATTGCTGGATTATCGCCGTAAGGGCGGGCCCTATGACCATCGGGATCAGCACCCAGAATACCATCCGTATGCCCTGAAACATGCCCGTTTTGTCGGGCGGGGTCAGATCCCTCACGGTAGCCGTGAGATTTGCGGAAATGCAAAGGTTCGCGCCCATCAGCACAAAGCCCGCCGCGCATACCGCCGCCATCGGAGTCTGACCTTCGAAACAGAGGGGACTTGCGAGCAACATTCCTATAGCGCCTATAAAGTATATGCCGAGCAGGGGAAGATTGAGTTTTCTGCGGTCCTTCATTTTCGCCATGAAGATCCCGAAAACGACCGAGGCGGTCGCGGACGTCACTATTATCACGGCGACGGGCAGAATATAGCTGCCGTTCGGGTATTCCAGCGTTCTTTCGGCGTACATTATCAGGTACGACATGAAACTGTTGTTTGCGATTCCCACTATACCCATGGCGGCATAGGCGAGATAGAGGTTTTTATTGGCTTTTATGACCTCTTTGCGGAAGCCGTAGATTATGTCGCGGTAATCGGACGAGGGATTTGGTCTAAGCGCGGGATTGTCGCGTATGGTGAATATTCCGATAATGCCTACGACGGTTACGACCGAGCCGAGCAACACATAAAACAGCGTCCAGTTGCCCGTGGCTATCTTTGTGCCGCCCGATATCCAGCCCGTCACTTCCTCTCCCGCGGGGGAAAGATAAGTGTCCTGGGTCATCCGGTCCATACCGCCGAATACCGCAGCCATAGCGAGTATCGGCATTATCGCTATAACGCCTTCGACCACGCCGCGTTTGGGCCCGGCGGTATTGTCGGTCACCCACGCGTTAAAGGCGGCGTCGTTTGCGGTCGAACCCACATACGACATCACGCAGTCCATTATCACTACCGTCACTATGGCGGCTATCGTGGCGGCGGAAACGCTCTTTATGCCGAGTGCCGTGAAGTTATCCACGGTTATAAGCGAAAACGACATTATGATGATACCCCAGACAATGTAACCGAAGCTGATGAAACGGCGGCGGTTGCCTTTTTTGTCCGACCATATCCCCCCGATGAGCGTCGCCGCCGTGGCGGTGATAGCGCTTGCCGCGACCATTACGGAAATGGCTACCGAGCTGAAGCGGTTGTCGCTGAGCGGCATCGTACGGTCGATAAACACGTTGAAATACATATTTTCGACTATCCACGCGACTTGTCCGAAAAATCCGAAAATGATAAGGGAAGTCCAAAGTTTTGCGCCGAGTTTTGCGCCGTCCGTTCCTGTTTTTTTCATAAAACACCACCTGTATACTTCAGTATAGAACGCGCGCGCCGCGCTGTCAATACCCGCGCGCGTGCGAACTGCGCCGGGCGCGGCGGTACCAATTTATGTAAATGCCTTTTTCGTGTTGACTTTGCCTTGCCGCACTGATAAAATAGAGTCGGAAATACGAACGTATGTTCGCAAATTAGATCTCACGTAACTCATTTATCGGCATATAAATGAGTCAAATCGGATAAAACGCATACAATAAACGAGGCGTGAAGTTTATATGCGCTTCGGCGCATATACAAAGGAGCGGAAATGAAAGAAAGGACCTATATGTGCATAGACATGAAATCGTTTTTCGCTTCGGTGGAGTGCGCCGAAAGGGGGTTGAATCCCATGGAAACGCCTCTCGTGGTCGCGGACGAAACGAGGGGCAGGGGCACGATATGCCTTGCCGTTTCGCCTAAAATGAAGGCTTTGGGGGTGAAAAACCGCTGCCGTCTGTTCGAAATTCCAAAAAATCTGAAATATATCATAGCGCCGCCGCGCATGCAAAAGTATATCGATTACGCCGCCGAAATTTACGGCGTATATCTGGAATATCTTTCCCAAAACGACGTCTACGTGTATTCCATCGACGAATCGTTCATAGATTGCACGGAATATCTGGCTCTATACGGAAAAACTCCGCGCGGGTTCGCCAAGTTTTTGATAGAGAAGATAGCGTCGCGCATACGCGTTCCGGCGACGGCCGGGATAGGGACGAATCTTTACCTTGCCAAAATCGCGCTGGACATCACCGCCAAACGCTCGCACGACAGGATAGGGTATCTGAACGAGGAGCTGTTCAAAAAAACGCTGTGGGATCACAGACCCTTGACCGATTTTTGGGGCATAGCCTCGGGAACGGCTAAAAGACTTGCCAAATACGGGATATATACCATGCGCGGTATCGCGGAGTGTCCCGAAAGCGTGCTTTACCGCGAATTCGGGATAAACGCGGAGCTGATGATAGATCACGCCTTCGGCAGGGAAAGCTGCACCATGGCGGATATAAAAAACTACCGTCCCAAAAGCAAATCCGTGTCATCTTCGCAGATTCTTTTCGAGGACTATACTTTCGAAAAAGCGGCGGTAGTGTTCGAAGAAATGGTGCGCAGCGGATGTCTGGAGCTGGTCAGACGGCACGTTATCGCAGGTAGGATAAGCGTTAACGTAGGCTATTCAGGCGGCGTTTGTCCGCCCACGGGCGGCTCTGTAAAGATCAGGCTGTCTACGGCGCTTTACGACAAGATAATGCCGTACGCCGAAGATCTTTTCAAAAGGACCACGCGAAGGAACGTACCCGTGCGCAGACTCAGCGTCAGTTTCGATTCGCTGTCCGACGAAACTGCCGAGGGCTACGATCTGTTTACGGACTGGGAAGAAGCGGACAGACAGAAGAACCTGAATGCGGCGGCATTGAACGTGCAGGACAAATTCGGCAAAAACGCGCTGATAACGGCGGCGGATCTTCAGGAGGGCGCTACGCTGAGAGAGCGCAACAAACTGATAGGAGGGCATTCAAGCGGCAATGAATAGGACGGATCGCGCCAAACAGTTTATGCCTTTCGACGCACTGACGGGGCTGAGAGCGGCGCTGAAGAAAAAGGAAGCCGAGCTGGAGGCGCTTCCGCGTCCCGATCCCGGCGAGGAGGCGGCGGAAAGGATCAACGCCGCACTGCAGCGCGTCAGGCGCGGCGACCGCGTCAGGGTCATAAGGTATGCGGCAGGACGCGCGGTGGAGACTTCGGACGAGGTGGACGCCGTGGATACCGTCTCCAAAAGGCTGAAACTGAAAACGCTTTCCGTGCCGTTTTCGGACATATACGACCTTATCATTATATAAATACCGATATAAGGGTTTCTTTATCCGCTATTACGGCAGCCTTAAATACGAAAAACAAAAAAACATCATAATAGCGAACAAAATGCGGAACGGAATGAAAAATATGTTAAAATAATATATATCTGTTCGGAGGCACATATGAGAATAATAGTTGCCGGAGCCGGAATAGGCGGTTTGAGAGCGGCGGCGCTGCTGGGAAAAGGCAGAGCCGACGTAACGGTTTACGAACGGGCTGATTCCGCTAGCGACATGCGTTACCCCTGGCACGACGACGTCAGCCCGAGCGCGTTTACGGACTCCGGACTCGAATTGCCGAAAGACAGTTTTATTAAAAAAGACTGGAGCTTTGTCGCTCCCGACGGCAGTGGCATACGCCGTATGCACGAGGAAGAATCGAAAGCCGATTATTCGGTGTGGCGCACGCGGCTGAACGCGGAACTCGTAGAATATGCCGAAAAGTATTGCGCGGTTCGGTTCGGGAAAAACGTTACCGCGCTCACGAGCGATAACGGCAGGGTAACCGGAGTTGTCGTGGACGGTCGGGAAGAAAAAGCCGATCTCGTCATAGACTCTACGGGCTTGGATTCGCCGTTGAAACAGGGAGCAAAGAGCATAACGCGTCATTCGGCGGACGAGGTGTTTGTCGTGTACCGCGCATTTTACGAAAAGAATTTTGAAGCTCCCGAGGCGGAACACTCCAACAAAGCGTATTTGAAGCATATGGGCGAAAGCGGCATCGCCTGGGCGATACAGGACGGAGAACTCGTGGACGTGCTTGTGGGAAGGCTCGGCGAAATGTCCGACGAAACGCTGAAAAGAGCGTTAAGCGTTCTGAAGCGGGAAAATCCCACAATAGGAGAAAAGACAGTTATGGGAGGCGGGATATACCGCATACCCGTCAGATATCCCGCGACCCGTATGGTCTCGGACGGATACGCGGCGATAGGCGACGCGGCATACATGACCATACCCATGCTCGGCAGCGGTATAGCTTCGTCGATGGCGGCGGCAAAAATGCTGTCGGACGTCGTGGCGGAAGCGCTGGACGCCGGAAAATCCGCCTCTGAGGCAGCTTCATCGGAAAATTTATGGAAGTATCAGAGGCGGTTTTTTACCGAGATCGGCGCAAATCATTGCGGCGTGGACGTCATGAAGCGCGGCGTTTTGTCTTTTCCCGACGATATGCTGGGCTGGCTGCTGACTTCTTCGGTCCTGACCAACGCCGACGTGTGCAGTCTGGCAAAGGGGAATCCGATATATATAGGTTTTGGCGAAGCGCTTAAAAAGGTCAGGACGGCGGGTATCGGAAAAATCCCCGCACTTTTAAAGGTCAATTCGATGTTGACGCGTTCCCACCGCGCCATAAGACTCGCCCGACGGATACCAGAGCGTTATTCCGCGGAAGCGATAGCGCGCTGGGAGAAAAAATTAAGGCGAATAATCGCGGGAGAATAACGTATTAAACGC
>CALVZV010000040.1 GCA_944372665.1 uncultured Clostridia bacterium | reverse complement strand
TCGATGACCTGATACTTCAGCGACGAACTTCCCGCGTTCAACACCAGTATTTTCATTTTATCACCTGTTCCGTAATGTCGTATTATAGATTATTTTGTAGCTAAAGCTACCGGATATTATTGCAGCGTAGTGATCGCGACAACGCCCACGACGTCCGCGACGCTGCAGCCGCGCGACAGGTCGTTGACAGGCTTAGCCAGTCCCTGGCAGATAGGTCCGATGGCGTCCACGTTGCCGAAGCGCTGGACGAGCTTGTAACCGATGTTGCCCGACTGAAGGTCGGGGAATACCAACACGTTGGCGCTGCCGGCGACCCTGGAGCCGGGAGCCTTTATCGCGGCGACCTTGGGAACGATCGCGGCGTCAAGCTGCAGTTCGCCGTCCACGTCAAAATCGAGATCGCTTCTCGCTTTCAGCGCCTCGGTGGCGGAAACCACCTTTGCGACGTTGGGATGCGAAGCGGAGCCTTTGGTCGAGAAGCTGAGCATTGCGACCTTGGGCACTTTGATGCCGGCGATATCCTTTGCGGACTCGGCGGAAGCTATGGCTATATCGACAAGCTGTTCCGCGGTGGGATCGGGTATGACCGCGCAGTCGCCGTAGACCATTGCGCCGTCGTCGCCGTAGGGCGAGCCTTCGGGAAGCCCCATGATGAAACAGCCGCTGACCGTCTTGATCCCGGGACGGGTCTTTATGATCTGGAGCGCGGGGCGCAGCACGTCGCTGGTGGCGTTGATGGAGCCCGCAACCATGCCGTCGGCGTCGCCGTTCTTGACCATAAGACAGCCGTAATACAGCGGGTTCTTTACCCATATATGCGCCTTTTCTTCGGTCATGCCCTTTTCTTTCCTCAGCTCGTAAAGCAGATTGGCGTATTCTTCGGCTTTTTCGCTGGTGGCGGGATTGACGATCTCTATGCCGCTGAGGTCGGTGTCGCCGGCTTTTGCCCAGATGACGCGTTCGTCGCCCAAAAGCGTGACCTTGGCAATATTTTCACGGGTAATGATAGCCGCTGCTTGGATTATGCGGATCTCTTCGCCTTCCGCCAAAACGATATGCTTATCCAGTTTTTTCGCCCTGGCGATGATCGATTCCATTATTTTGGACATACTAGCCTCCAAATACATCTTGATTTTCGGTAAATTCGGTATATAATTAAATATGACCTTTAGTATATTACTACTATATAGTGTATAAAATCAAGCACTTTCTCGAAATTGGGAGCACGATATGAAGATTACGGCAATAATAGCTGAATACAATCCTCTGACCAACGGACACGCGGAGCACCTGAAACGCGCAAGGGAAGAAACGGGCGCCGATACGATATTGTGCGTGATGAGCGGAAGCTTTACCCAGCGCGGCGAGGCCGCCGTGGCGGACAAATACATGCGCGCGGAACAAGCCGTATACGCCGGCGCGGATATCGTCGTGGAGCTGCCCGCGATATACGCGATGTCGCCCGCAGACAATTTCGCATACGGAGCGATAAAGACCATTTCGGCTTTTCCGGACGTATATTATCTCAGTTTCGGCTCGGAATGCGGCGACACGGACGCCATAGCAAGAGCGGCGAAGTTTTTGTCGGACGAACCGGAAAAGTTCCGCGAAATACTGAAAAGCAACCTGAAAAACGGGCTGTCTTTCCCCAAAGCGCGCGCCGAAGCATTAAAAACCTATGCGCTCGAATTTCCCGAATACGCTTCGCTGGCAGATATACTCGATTCGCCGAACAACACGCTGGCGGTAGCGTACGCGATGCAGATAATGAAGGCGGGACTTGACATCAAACTGCACACCGTAAAGCGTCTGGGAGCGGCTTACGACAGCACCGATATCGACGCGGATTACCCCTCCGCCTCCGCCGTCCGCGAAGCGTTCAAACGCGGCGAAACCGAAAAAATAGCCGCCGCCGTCCCTAAAAGCGTACTTGGGATGCTGTCCGTATGCACGCCTCAGGGCAACACGCTTGGAGATATGGAGCTGTTCAAGCTGAAAAGCATATCGGGATACGACCTTGAAAACTATTACTGCGTCACGGGCGGTATACACAACCGCCTAAAAATCGCGGCAAAGGATTCCACCGACATCGACGAACTGCTCGAAAAAGCCAAGACAAAAAGCTTTACAATGGCGCGGCTGAAACGGATATGCCTTTACGCGCTGTTCGACATCACCAAGCAGGATTGGGAAGACGCCGTGGCGGCTCCGCCTTACGTCAACATTCTGGCGATGAAGAAGGAACGGAAAGATATCCTGAGTCTGCTTTCTATGGGCTGCAAGAACGTATTGACGCGCTATTCCGACGTCAACCGTGTCGACAAGAGCCTCAGAAAATTCATAAAACTCGACTTTTCCACCCAGGGCACGCTGGAAATAATTAACAGATCGGGAGTTTTTTCCAAAAAAATGCTGCTGATCTGACTATAACGTCAGGAAAGCGAAAATCAGACTCGCCGCCGCGTAAGCGAACACTGTCTGAGCAATTTTAAGGCAAATAAACGTCGAGCCCTTCACGCCCGCCTCCTCAAGATAAAACATAGACTGCATCTGCACGGAAAAACCGCCGAAAGAAACCAGCGCCGCAATCAGCGGCGCCGCCTGTTTTACGGGCAGCATGGCAAGCGATTTTACGCCCAGCGTCACTTCTATAAGTCCTGCCGCCAGACCTTCTCCCGCGCCGGACGGAACGCCCAGCTTTTCAAACGCTGCGCCTGCTAGCCTCAGAAGTCCGGTTTCATCGGCTATTGCCGCCAGCACGTTGAACAGTATCATACACGAGACCACCGTCAGCGCCGCGCGTACGGTGTTCCCCAGCGCCTGCCCGAACGCGCTTACAGCGCCGACGGGCTTTGGCGCTATTGCGTTTTTGCCGCCCGCGCGGCAGCCGTACAGTCTGCCGAAAACCGCTCCGTTCAAAACGCTGCCGATTATGTGCGACAAAAAAATAAGTCCGCCCGCATAGCTGTCTCCCAGCAGCTTTGCGCCCACCGTACCTATGACAAACAACGGTCCCGCTGTCGACCCGAAAGCAGCTATAGCGGTAGTTTCCTCATCGCTTATACATTTACTTTTTTTAAGTTCGGATATCGTTTTCGCACCTATAGGATACCCGGATATGAGGCTTACGGCAAACACGTAACCTCCAGAACCCGAGGTGGAAAACATACGTTTGGCAGGTCGTGAAAGCAATTTGAACAGCACTTCCGCGCTTCCCGTCAGGCTCATGAACGAGGTTATGAACGCAAACGGCACCAGCGACGGCAGCACGCCCGAAACGAAAAGTTCATAGCCGCGGTACGCCGCGTCGAGATACGGTTCGGGTCTTACCGCTATCAATATCATAGCGGCTGCGAACAGCAGGCATGAGATGTATTTTTTTACTTTCGCCACCGTAAATTATTATTCCGGCGACGTAGGCTATATTCTTTGCGGCTGCCGAAAAAAACCGACCGCTGTGCGGTCGGCCGAACGTCTTGGATCGATTCGGGCTTAGGAAATTTTTAACAGACCTCCGTTATAGATGCCTATCAGGTATCTGCCCGACGAGGAGGAATACATCGAAGCCGTTGTTCCAGACGTACTGTTCAGCGCGTTGGCGCTGACTTTGGCATAGTTTGCCGAACCGGAAGTGGTCGCGGTCAGCGTTTGATAGCGGTTTGCCGGCACGTTCACGGATATCCTTAACGAATATCCTTCGTATTCCGTTCCCAGGTCTATCATATAGAATCCGTCCTTTCCGCTGACGGCGCTCAGCGTGATATTGCGTTCGCCCGTCTTTGTCAGCACGAAATTGATTTCAATACCTGCAACGACTCTGTCGCGTCTCAATTCCACATAAGGATTGTTTTCGTCGGGCGTGCAGTAAATATATCCCGCTATAATGTTCGCTCCGTCCAGTTTAGATCCGGAAATCTGGAAATTCTCCGCCTGGAAATCGCTTAGAACGTAATCCGTTTCTGTTTCTGTCGACGAGGAATAGCGCGACTGAGTATATTCGACGCCCCTTACCGTTCTTAAATATACCGTCGGGGTCCACGACGAAATGCCGTACTTGACCACGCTGCTTCCGCTGGTAACGCCCGTCCTTTTATATCCGTCCAGTACGGGATGAGAGCCGCCCTGTTCCCCGACAGAGGTATAGTCGGAACCGTTGACGCTGTACAGATACCAGTCCAGCACCGCGTTCTCCGCAGCAAGCGTTGCACTGTCGAAAGCCTGCGCATAAGCTGTCTTTGTACTGAAAGTCTCTCTGAAATTCAGATACGCCACGTTCTCTTTTATATCCAGGTAATACGCCGAATCCCCGGTGTCCAGAAAATTGACTTCTATTTTTCCGTTCGAAGTCGTGACCTCAATGCCGGAATAATTGTTGTTGTCGTATTCGTAATATTTTTCCCTGCCTTCCACCAAATCGAACACCACGCCTGCGGAAGCGAGTTTGACTATAAGCTCGGAAGCGTATTTAAGCTGCGACCCGAGTGTCGTCTGCTCGCGGTAATCGACAACCGTGGATATGCCCGTCTGCGAAAGATACGGGTCCAGCAAATCGACGCGCGTAGCCAGATACATCGCTCCGATCTTCCCCTGTTCGTAGAGCGCGTTGAGATAGTCGGCAGCGGAAAGCGCCAGCGTCGCGCCCGTGCCGACGCCTATGAATCTGACCTCCATCATGGCATAGCCGCCGCCGTCCAGATCGGACTGCTTGACTTTCAGCCATTCCGAAACGAACGCCTCGGTGAGGTTGAACGACAGTCCGCCGTCGCCGCGCGTGGTTCCGTTGACGTCCTGATAGCTCATCTTAGCCCCGGAAAACACCTTTCCCGCCACGTTCTGATAGGTGTCGTCTGCAAAATTTTCATAATGGAAAACCGCTATATTGAAGCCCGCACGGTTCCAGATATACGCCAGATCGTTACCCAAATCGCCCAGAACGGCTTCCGAATAACTGGAAGTGATATCCGAAGTATATACTCCCGGATCAAGCGTGACGTCGGTTTTTTCGTCATAATCCGTCACGCCGTGAAAGACTACCGCCGTGGGACGGTTCCTGAAGTACGTTCCCAGCCATTCGATAGTCAGCGAGTAATCGGGAAGACCCGTGGGACGCGCAATCTCGGCGGGGATAACGACGTTATACGTTCCTTGCACGGGAGTATCGTCGCCGTCTTTTGCGCACGAAGCCAGAGCGAGCGCACTTGTGACCGCGACGGCAAGCGCGATTATCGATAACACTGATTTTTTTAATCTTCTGAAATTCATGATTTTTAGCCTTTCCGGTAAACGAACGAGTCCAGCGCGTAGCCGCGCGTCTAAGATATTATATAATATAGTTATGTGAATATCAAGGAAATTTTTTCCGAACAATGCTTTCCGATCAAAAATTCCGTTTGAGATATAATTATTTTCCTTAACTGCGGAATAAATTGATTTCGGCGCCCGGGTATGGTATAATATTCGGGATTATGACGGATATTATGCTGAGCGGTGCGGAAATAGTTGCCAAAACGCTTCGGGATCTGAATATCGACACCGTTTTCGGTTACGCAGGCAGCTACGCGATGCCATTGATCGAAAAGCTGCCCGATTTCGGCATACGCTTTATTGCGCCCACTTCAGAAGGCGCCGCGGCGCACGCCTCGGACGGTTACTACCGCGCTTCGGGCAAGATCGCCGCCGTCGTAGCCACTTCCGGCCCCGGGGCCACCAATCTGGTTACGGGCATTGCCACGGCATATATGGACTCCGTCCCGCTGTTGGTCGTAACCGCCAACGTGCCCACATACAAACTCGGTAAAGACTCCTTTCAGGAAGTGGATATCACGGGCGTTGTCACGCCGATAACAAAGTACGCGCACATAGCAAAAAGTGTTTCGGAACTGGAAACCGAAATCAAAAAAGCGTACGCGCTGGCGACTTCGCTGAGAAAAGCGCCCGTTCTTATCGACGTGCCCTACGACGTCATGACCGACGCCGCCGCATATACGGACGCGCCCGTTCCGACATACCGGGCGAAAGCGCCCGCCGAAAGCGACGTCATTGCCGCGGCAAAGCTGTTAAACGACGCCGAATCCCCCGCTATACTTTGCGGCGGCGGAGCGACAGGCTGCGGAAAATCGATATCGGCTTGTGCCGAAAAGCTGAACTGCCCGATATACACTACGCTCCACGGAATAGGCTCGGGATACGGTAAAAATTATTTCGGAAGTATCGGTTCTTCGGCTCCGGCGCGAATGAACCGCAGCTTTTTAAGTCACGACGTAATACTGGCTTTGGGTACCCGTTTTTCGGACAGAATGCACTCAAAACACGTAGTACGAAAAGTCATACACGTGGATTCAGACGCGGCTGAAATAGACAAAACGGTTCTTGCGACGATAGGTATAAACGCCGAATGCGCACCCGTTACCGAAATGCTTTTGCCGCTTCTGAACAGCGTCCCGGGGCGCGCGCTTTTACCGCCTCCCGCAGAATCGTCCAGGCCGCGTCCGCTGACAAGATTGGCAAAAGCCGCATTGTCGCTTAACGACAAAAACACCGTCTTTGCCACCGACGTCGGCAGTCACCAGATAGCTTTCCTGCATGCGGCAAAAGGACTGGACGCCGAAAACCTGATTTCTTCGCTCGGTCTGGGCACGATGGGATTCGGTCTCCCCGCTCTGATCGGAGCGCTGACCGCTACCGGAAAGCGCGGCGTTCTGGTTACGGGCGACGGCTCGTTCAACATGAACTTTAACGAACTTGCCACGGCGCGCAGTCTCGGACTGGACATTACCGTAATAATAGCCAACAACCGTTCGCTGGGCATGATCTGCGACATAGAGAAACGCCACGGCATGGCCGGAAAACTGGGCTATGCCGTGGAGACGCCGCAAATAAACTACGCCGCCCTTGCGCGCGCTTTCGGCGGCAGAGGCAAAAAAACGCCTTTGAAAAATCTCAAAAAAGAACTTGAAAACCTGCCCGAAGGACTGAACGTCATCGACGTAGGAATAAGAGGTTAAAATGGAAAAACACTATCTGTCAATGCTGGTTGAAAACAGAGCGGGCGTACTTAGCCGCATTTCGGGACTTATAGCAAGACGCGGATACAACATCGAGGCACTTTCCGTATGCGCCACCGAGGACGAAGCATACTCCAGAATGACCATCGAGATGCTGGGCGACGGCAGAACGATCAAACAGATCCGCGCCCAGCTCGCCAAACAGCCGGAGGTCGTGAAACTGAAAGAACTCGACGCCTCGGAAGCGGTACTGCGCGAACTGCTTTTGATAAAAATAAGCGTGCAAAAATCCGAAATACCCGAAATAGTCGATCTGACCCAGATCTATAAAGCCAAAACCGTGGACATAGCCGACGGCGTCATGACGCTGGAACTGACCGGAAAAGCCGCCAAGCTCGACAGCTTTACCGAGGTGCTAAGACCCTACGGCATAATAGAGCTTGCCCGAAGCGGAAGCTCCGCGCTCGACCGCGGCACGACCTCATTGAGAGAAGCCGAATGACTTTATCGGTACTGGATTCGACAATGCGCGACGGCGCGCAGCATAATAAGATCAGCTATTCAGTAGACGACAAGCTGGGTATAGCCGAAGCGCTGTACTCGCTGGGAATAGACTATATCGAGTACGGCGCGCCCGCTTTCGACGACGAATGCGCCGAGTTTGAAAGGCGCACCAAAATCCCCTCTTCCGTTCTGGTGGCTTTCGGCATGACCGCCAGAAAGGGAATTGCTCCTGCAGCCGACAAAGGCATACGGCGACTTATAAACTGCCGCGCCGAAACGGTGGCGCTGGTGGGAAAAGCCGATTTGACCCAGGTCAAATCCGTTTTGGGCGTCAGCAGCGACGAATATCTCCGTAATATCACAGAATCTGTAGCTGTAATTACAAAATCAGGCAAAAAAGTAATCTTTGACGCAGAACATTTCTTCGACGGGTTCGCAAAAAACCCCTTTTTCGCGCTCGCCGCGCTGAAAGCCGCGGAAGCCGGCGGAGCATGCATCATAACGCTATGCGACACCAACGGCGGTTCTCTGCCGGACACGGTTTTGGCGGGAGTTTCCGAGGCAAGGGCGAGTCTTAAAGCAGAGATCGGTATCCATACCCATAACGATTCGGGACTTGCCGTCGCTAACACTTTGCAGGCGATCAACGCGGGTGCAAGCCATATCCAGGGTACATTGCTCGGTTTAGGCGAACGCAGCGGAAACGCCTCTTTGTCCACGCTGATCCCTCTTTTCAACCGTCTGGGGAAGCTTCACACCGAAAATCTCAAACTGCTTACTCCGGCGTCCAGGACGGTAGCGGAAATTTCCAACATATCCGTACCCGATTCCGCTCCGTATATCGGCGACGCGGCGTTCACGCACAAAGCCGGGCTGCACGCCGACGGGGTATTGAAAGCCGCCGATACATTCGAATTTATTCCGCCGGAATCGGTCGGAAACGTCCGCAGACTGGTGCTTTCCAAAGAATCGGGGCGGCACCTTGTAAAGGCAAAACTGAGCGGCATAATTCCCGAAGCCGACGACCCGGACGTATTCATCAAAATATTCAACGCTCTGAAGGCGCGCGAAGCCGAAGGTTATTCCTACGAAGCGGCGGAAGCAAGTTTTTACCTTATGGCTGCCAAAATTGCGGGGAGAAACGTAGATTTTTTCACTACCGTGGACTATTCGGTGACCGATTTTGCCGACGCCACCAGCCGCGCGGTAACGACCATAGAGGTTGCAGGTCAGCGCGAAAGCGCCTCCGCGGACGGTCTGGGTCCCGTACACGCGCTGGATTGCGCGATGAGAAAATGTATGCTCAGGTTTTTCCCGGCTATGGATAAGGTCAGCCTGTTAGACTATAAGGTCAGAGTCATCGATCCCAAAAGCGCCACGGGCGCAAAAGTCAGGGTTTCGATCACCACTACCGACGGCAAACGCACCTGGAAAACGCTGGGCGTTTCCGCCAACGTCATCCACGCCTCGTTTATGGCGCTGGAAGATTCCTACAGATTTGCTTTGAACGATGATTTTAGTAATCTGTTCGCCTGAAAAAGCGGCTTCATCAAAGCTTGCCGGATACGCGCTGAAAGAGTTTTCGCATATTGTCGGGATCGGTATTTGCGATGACGCCGAATATCTGCACCGCGCGGACGGCTCGCCGTATTTTTCGGGAGAAAATATGCCGTACGTATCCGTTTCGCATTCGGGCGCATACTCTGTCGCGGCGGTTTCGCTAAAACAAGTGGGGATCGACGTTCAGGAGCATAAAAGCGTCGATTTCAAATCAATATCCGAGCGTTTCGGCATGAAAGCCGACGACGAAAAAGATTTTTTCGAAAAATTCGCCGCCGCCGAGGCTAAAACGAAAGCTCTCCGCATTCCTTTGACGGAGAGCCTCAGATCAGACAATTCCGAAGTGCGCGTATTCGGTTTCATACCCGGATACACTCTCGCACTCTACGGCGAGGGCACACCGGTGCTTATGATATACGCGGCGCGTTAAACTCTGCCGTATCTTTTGAAAGTACGCCTCAAAAAGTCGGCGTCGACGTCTTCCAACGTAGACAAAGTTATTCTGAATTCCCAGTTGCCTTCTGCTACGCCCGGGATGTTTATCCTGGTGTCGGAGCCGTAGCCCGTCAGATCCTGCATCGGGAATATGACGGTATCGGCAGACGAAGCCGACAAAACCTTTATCATCGCTTTGGTTGATTTGCAGTGCTTGCCGCCCGCTCCCCACTCGAACGCGCCTACGTCTATGAAATCGAGAACGTCGTCCCTGGCGCTCTGATTGAGCGAATACAGCCAGCCCAGAGACGTGTCGTTATCGTGCGTTGCGGTATACGCCACCACGTTTTTCTCGTAATTGTACGGCAGATGCGGATTATCCGACGTGCCGTCGAAAGCGAACTGGAACACGCGCATGCCGGGGAAACCCGTCTTATTCAGATATTCTCTGACGCCGTCGTCGATAATTCCCAGATCCTCAGCCACTATGGCGGGATCCTTGACGCGTTCGGACAGCTTTTCCCACAGTTTCATGCCGGGACCTTTTTCCCATCTGCCGTCTTTTGCGGTTTTGGCGGCTGCGTCCACGGACCAGTATTCGTTAAGGCCGCGGAAGTGGTCGATCCTGAGCATGTCGTAAAGCTTTAAATTATGTAAAATACGTTTGACGAACCAGTCGTAGCCGTGCTTCTCCATATACTTGTAATCGTACAGGGGATTGCCCCAAAGCTGACCGTCTTTTGCAAAATAGTCCGGCGGCACGCCGGCCACGCGCTGCGGTTTAAGCTCCTTGTCCAGCAAAAAGCACTTCGGATTCGCCCACACGTCGGGGGAATTATACGAAACGTATATTGGCATGTCGCCGAAAATCTCTATCCCGCGCGAGTTGGCGTATTTTTTCAGCTCGGCCCACTGGGAATAGAACAGATACTGCTCGAATTCGTAGTACAATACGGAATCCTTCAGTTCCTCTTTGGCGGCACCGATCGCACCTTTGTCGCGCAGACGCAGTTTCTCGTCCCATTCGCTCCAGTCCTTGCCGGTCTTTTCCCTGAGCGCCATATACAGCGCGTAGTCGTCCAGCCAGTAGGAATTTTCTGCTCTGAATGCGGCTATGGCTTCTTTTTCGGCGTCGCCGAGTCTTGAAAACGCCAGTCTCAAAGCTCTGCCCTTGTTGTTCCTGACGCCGAAATAATCCACGCGGTAAGGCGAATTGATCTTGGCGGCGTCCTTTTCCGACTCAGTCAGCAGCGAAGACGGAAGCGAGGAAATATCAATAAACAGCGCGTTACCGGCAAACGCCGAGTAACCGCTGTACGGAGAATTGCCCGGTCCCAGAACGCCTATCGGCAGTATCTGCCAGATTTTAAAACCGAGATCGGATATGTAATCGGCAAAAAACCTTGCGACCTGTCCGAAATCGCCCGTACCGTATTCGCCGGGCAGAGAAGATACCGGTAATAATACGCCTGCTTTTCTCATCAGTCCACCTTTATATCATTTTGCACAAAAAGGCGACCAAACGCCGCCTTTTTGTTACTTTTTAAAAGAAAACGGATATTTGAAACGCGGTTTCGCCAACGCTTCGCCGATGACCATGATCTTTAACAGATTGGCCGCCGTGACGGACGGATGCAGCTCGCCGGGAGTGAAATTTAGATCCGTGACCACTTCCCTGACGTTGTAGTGCTCGCCGCACCCCTCTGTACCCGGCTTCACCGAGGTGACAGCCTTTTCCGTCCTGACCAGCGATTCCGGCTGAACGGGGTGCGGATGATGAGCCGCACCTTTCCCGGCGGGAGCGGCTTGTGCTACACGCCCGGGCGTTACCGCCGCGGTATCAGAGTTCGTTTTTTCGAATCCGCCGTTTTTTACCATGTCATTTCTTCGGCTTGGGGGCTTCGGGCGCCGTTTCGTTCAGTCCTCCCGATATGCCGTTTCTCATAGCCGTATCAGCCTGAATGTTAAGCATATTGTAGTAGTCCAATACGCCCAGCTTGCCGTTCTTCAGCGCTTCCGCCATGGCTTTCGGCACTTCCGCTTCGGCTTTTATGACCTCGGCGCGCATTTCCTGCGTCTTGGCTTTCATTTCCTGTTCCAAAGCCACCGCAAGGGCACGTCTTTCCTCGGCTTTTGCCTGAGCTACGCGCTTGTCGGCTTCCGCCTGGTCCATCTGAAGCTGTGCGCCGATGTTCCTGCCCACGTCGACGTCGGCTATGTCGATCGACAGTATCTCGAACGCCGTGCCGGTGTCCAGTCCCTTATCCAGCACTTTCTTGGAAATGCTGTCGGGGTTTTCCAGGACTTCTTTGTGCTCCTTAGCAGAGCCTATCGTGGTGACGATGCCTTCGCCGACCCTGGCGATTATAGTTTCCTCGCCCGCGCCGCCGATAAGACGCGCTATGTTCGCGCGCACGGTGACCCTGGCTTTCGCCCTTAGCTCGATGCCGTCTTTGGCTATGGCTGAAATCATGGGCGTTTCTATGACTTTGGGATTGACCGAGACCCTGACCGCGTTAAGCACGTCGCGTCCCGCAAGGTCTATCGCCATCGCCGTCTGGTTGGTAAGCTCGATATTGGCCGAATGCGCCGAAATTAAAGCGTTAACAACCTTGATTACGTCGCCTTTTGCCATATAATGGGTTTCCAAAGTCGCGATATCGATATCCAAACCTGCTTTTTTGCCGGTAATATATGCGTCCACGATCATGGCAACTTTTATTTTTCTGAGCCTCATCCCGACAAGTCTGGCTACCGATACGGGTGCGCCCGAAACCAGCGCTCTGAACCATATCCCGAACGGTACGAGAAGCAGCGTCAGCAGCAAGGCCACCGCCGCCAATACTATCAAAACTATTGCCCAAGCAGCCATAGCGTCCTCCGTGTAAAGTTATTTATTCTGCGCGTTCAACCGAAACCTGCATGCCGTTCGATTTTACGACGCGTATTCCCTCTCCTTTTTTTATAAAGAAACCGTCGGACACTACGTCGACGACGATCCCTTCGATATTGGCTCTGCCTATGGGACGCAGATCCGTCAAAGCTATTCCGAGTTTTCCTTCCAGTTCGCGGTAATCGGGAGTGCCTTCGGAACGCTCCGCGCCTACTGCCGTGCCCGTTTCGACCAGCGGCGAACGGTTCAGCCAGCCCTTCTTGGCGGTGAGCGCAAGCACCATGAAAGCTATGAATACTCCCAGCGTTTCGATAAACAGCAGCGTAAATATCTGAGCGTAGACGTTGCCGTCGCCCTCGATGACTCTGAGCACCACGCCCAATGCCACCAGTATGCCGCCTATCACGCCGAAAATGCCGAATCCCGGTTGAAAGATTTCGATCACGATAAACACGTATCCGAGAACGAGCGCGAGCACGACCGGTGCGGTCATGCCCGTAAATAAGATCCCGAGTTCGTTGATAAAAGACATTTGGCTCCTTTTGCCCGCCTTTTATTTCGTCGCCGTCGCGTATCCCAGGTCGAACGCCTTGAGGTTGGCGGGTATAACCTTCGGTTTGGCGGCAAACTTGTCTTCGATCGTCTTTTTTACCGTTTCGACGGGGAACAGCTTGCTCATTCCGATATACGCGCCCAGTACGACTATGTTCGCGGTGCGGGCGTTGCCGGCTTCGAGAGCTATTTCCTGCGCGTCGATATAGACGACTTTTACGTCCGTCCTCTGTACCTTGTCGGGGATCAGAGAACTGTTGACTATTACGGTGCCGCCTGCCTTTACTCTGTCTACGAACTTGTAAAGGCTGGGTTTATTCATCGCTATCAGGCAGTCGGGACGGGCTACTATCGGGCTTGCCACCTGCTTGTCGCTGACGACCACGCTGCAGTTGGAAGTACCGCCGCGCATTTCCGGACCGTAACTGGGAAGCCAGGTAACCTCTTTTCCGTCCGCTATCGCGGCGTACGCTATAAACTGTCCCAGACTGAGTACGCCCTGTCCGCCGAATCCTGCAATTATTATTTTCTCTTCCATATATATTATATCCTCCGTTCAGACGTTAGTCAATACCGCTGTTTACTCCTTTGTGACGTCCTTGAATACGCCCAGAGGAAATTCCTTTGTCATTTCGTTCTTGACGAATTCCGCCGCCTGGACGGGAGTCATACCCCAGTTGGTGGGGCAGGTGGAAAGCACTTCGATAAGCGAGAAGCCTTTTTTGTTAAGCTGCATTTCGAAGCCGCGTTTGATCGCCTGCTTGGCTTTTCTGACGTTCGCCGCGTCGGTCAGCGCTACGCGCGCTATATATGCGGGACCGTCCAGCGTGGCAAGCATTTCGGAAACCCTGATGGGATTGCCGTTAAGCGGAATGCTCCTGCCGTATTGACTGGTCGTGGACTTCTGTCCGACCAGAGTGGTCGGCGCCATCTGTCCGCCGGTCATGCCGTAAATGGCGTTGTTGATAAATATTATGGTGACGTTTTCGCCCCTGGCTGCGGCGTGGATTATCTCCGCGGTGCCTATGCTGGCGAGGTCGCCGTCTCCCTGGTAGGCGAATACCACGGTATCGGGATGCGTGCGCTTGATGCCGGTGGCGAGCGAAGGCGCTCTGCCGTGGGCGGCTTCCAGCATGTCGCAGTTAAAATAATTGTACGCGAATACCGCGCAGCCTACCGGCGCTATACCTATTACGTTTCCTTCGCAGTTTATCTCGTCCAGGCATTCCGCCACGAGTCTGTGAGCTATGCCGTGGGTGCATCCGGGGCAGTAATGAAAGGGAACGTCCGTGAGCATCTTTGTCTTCTTGAATACTACTGCCATAGTTATTACTCCTTTTCGATATAGTCGACTATGTCGTCGGGCGTCATTACGTTGCCGCCCGTTCTGCCGTAAAATTCGACGGGTTTAAGACCGTTGACGGCAAGGCGAACGTCCTCGACCATCTGTCCCATGGACAGCTCGATCGTGACGAATCTTTTTACGCTGTCTTCTTTCGCGATTCCGTTGAGCGCTTCCGAAGGATACGGGTAAAGTGTTATGGGACGGAACAGCCCTACCTTTTTGCCGCGCGCCCTGAGTTCGTTGACCGCGCTCTTGGCGATACGCGCGACCGTGCCGTAAGCGACGATGACCGTTTCGGCGTCTTCGGTAAGATATTCCTCGTACATCGTTTCACGCTGCTTAAGCAGTTCGTAACGATCGAAAAGCCTGTGGTTGACTACTTCCAGAGCATCGGGCTCGATGTAAAGGGAATTGATGACGCGCCTGTCCTTGCCCACCGCGGTACCGTCCGCAGCCCAAGGCTTTTTGGGGAAAGCGGATGGATCCTTCATCTCGGGAAGCTCGACCGCCTCCATTATCTGTCCTATCATGCCGTCGCCCAGGATCATGACGGGCAGACGGTACTCGTCGGCTTTATCGAAAGCGTTGTACATCAGATCAACGGCTTCCTGAACGGTATGCGGTCCGTAGACAAGCATGTGATAGTCGCCGTGTCCGCCGCCTTTTACCGCCTGGAAATAGTCCGACTGGGCGGGCTGTATGCCTCCCAGTCCGGGACCGCCGCGCACCATGTTGACGATAACGCAGGGCAGTTCGGCTCCGCAGATATAGCTGATGCCTTCCTGCTTAAGGCTGATGCCGGGCGAAGACGAAGAAGTCATCGCTCTGGCGCCGCTGCCCGCCGCGCCGTAAACCATGTTGATAGCCGAAACTTCGGATTCTGCCTGAATGAACACGCCTCCCACCTCGGGAAGCCTGCGGCTCAAATATTCCGGGATTTCGTTCTGGGGAGTGATCGGATAGCCGAAAAAGGCTCTCATACCTCCTCTGATAGCGGCTTCCGCCACTGCTTCGTTTCCTTTCATAAGTTTTTTCATATCTGAAACTCCTATCTTTCGACCGTAATGGCAACGTCGGGGCACATGACGGCGCAGGATGCGCAGCCGATGCAGTTATCGTTCACAACTTCAGCCACAAAATATCCGGCTTTGTTGGTTTCGGTTTGCGACAGCTTCAAAACGTCCTTGGGACAGGCGTTTACGCATAGCCCGCAACCTTTACAGGTATCTACAGCAATCGTAACTTT
>CALVZV010000039.1 GCA_944372665.1 uncultured Clostridia bacterium | reverse complement strand
CAAGTGAAAACAGCAGTAATATATGCAAGATACAGTAGCGCAAGTCAGACAGAGCAATCCATAGAAGGACAGCTTCATGTCTGCAATCAATACGCAAAGGCAAACGACCTTATCGTGGTTGACACATACATAGACAGAGCTACTACGGGAACTAACGACAACCGAGCGGCGTTTCAGCAGATGTTAAAAGACAGCGAAACTTCCGTATGGGATGTTGTGCTTGTTTATGCGATAGATCGTTTCGGCAGAAATTCCATAGAGGTAGCTATAAATAAGCAGAGATTGAAAAGCAATAAAAAGGTTCTGATATCCGCTACTCAACGCACGTCGGAGAACTTGGACGGCACCAAGAATCTGGACGGCATTCTTCTCGAAAACGTGTATATCGGTATAGCGGAATACTATTCGGCAGAACTCTCTCAAAAGATACTTCGAGGGCTTAAGGAAAGCAGAAGAAAAGGACAGTTCTGCGGAGGCAAAGTGCCTTACGGATATTACGTCAAGGACAAGAAACTTCATATAGACGAGGAAAAAGCAAGAATCGTAAGATTCATTTACGAACAATATGCTTTAGGTGTATATGTGCCGAATATAATCTGCAAGTTGAACGAAAAAGGCGTACTTCATAACGGCAAGCCGTTTTTACCAAACGCAATTTACGGGATACTTCGAAATAAGCGTTACGTAGGCGTAACCGAAATACGAAACGAAATTTACGATAATATTTATCCTCAAATCGTACCTAAAGAATTATTTGACAAAATAAAAAAGAAACTAGCTAAAAACAAATTAGGTTCGAGAAGCGTTAAAGAGATATATTTATTGCGGAATAAGGTAAAGTGCGGTTATTGCGGACATCCCATTAGTGCAGAATGTGGCACGGCAAAAAACGGCGATGTTAAAAGGTACTATAAATGTATAGGCAGAAAGAAATACCGTAACGGCTGCAAGAAATATCCGATACGAAAAGATGCTCTCGAAAACCTTGTTCTTGACAGCGTGATACAGGCGATGCAAGATGAAAAGACGATAAACTCTCTTATCCGAGGTCTTATGCAAATGCAAGAAAAGCTCAACGAAGAACGTACTACACTGAAACTGCTCGAAAAGGAAAAGAAGCAAACGCAAACGGCTTTGGATAATATCATAAAGGCAATTGAGCGAGGCATAATGTCCGACTCGACGAATAAGCGATTGCATGAACTCGAAACGCAAATAAGAGACTTGGACGAAAGAATAGCCGTAGAACAGAATAAAGTTGCTTTTACCCTTTCCGAGGACGACATACGGCGATATTACTTGTCAGCGTTAAAACAGGAACCGCAATTATTGATAAATTGCTTGGTAAAGGAAATAACGCTTTACGACGACAAGATGATAATTACATACAACACTCCGCTAAACGAAGGCTCCGATGAAAATCGGGGCTTTTCTTTTTACGAAAAAATGTTGTATCTTCCTTACACCGTTCCGCAAAGCGGACAGACAATATCTGTTCCGATTTATGCCATAATGAAAGTCTAAACCACGCAAGATAAAACAAAAAAAGGCAGTCCGCAAACCACGGATTGCCTTATGTTGATAAAAGAAAAAGCAAACAAAACCGGGTTCGATTTTGTTTGCTTGTGGTGGAGATAAGGGGATTCGAACCCCTGACCTATGCGTTGCGAACGCATCGCTCTACCAACTGAGCCATATCCCCTCGCTTGTATATGCGATTATATCAAATGCGTTTCGTTTTGTCAAATACTTTTCCGGGTTTGGCACGGCGCCCCGCGATAATAAAATCTTTCCCCCTTCTGCGCCCGTTCTGCACAGCCGTGACGTCGGATCCGCCCGGTTTCAAGGCAATATCAAAGCATCTATTTTTTTAAAAATAATTATTTTTGAAAATTTACAAAATTATGTTGATTTTTGTTCAATTTTATGTTACAGTTAGTCCGCAAAGCGAAAATCGCTTTACTTAAATATAATCCGCAAAATATTAAACCTAACTAATGCTTTTAAGGCGCATCGGCGTCGGTTTTTACGGGCATCCCGAAAAAACGCCCGCAAGCCGGAGCCGCGTCCGACGCATACGGGAAAATCGGGGAAGATCATGGTGCCGTGGAATAAATACGAAATCGCCCTGCTCGTCGAAACTTATTTCAACATAGAAAACGGAATAAGGCGGCGCGGCAACGAATTGAAACGACTATCCGTTAAACTGAGGCGAATGGCGCTGAACTGCGGAATGGCAATCGATTCCGTTTACAGAAACTACAACGGCATGAACTGCAAAGTGCGCGCGATCGGCGAAATCATCGGCGGAGCCCCTTCCGACGGTATGCCTCAGCAAAAAGAGTTTGCAGAGATCGTAAAAATGTATCTGGATTCGCCCGGGGAATACGCTTTATTGCTGGAGGAAGCGCACAAAATGTGCGCGGCGTCTTTGAACGGGTACTCTCTGGTCAGAGCCGAGTTCAAAAACTGGCTGAAAAACCGGTTCGGACTGGACGAACGCGCGGCGCGCGAAACGCTAGGCGCCACGGAGCGGTTATCGCTGTATTCCGTAAAGAAAGGGCTGACGTCGCTATCCGTCTGGACGGGGATCGGCTGCAAGGAGCTGAACCGCATAAAACAGGCGCTGGAAAAAGACGCCGTGCTGAAAAGGAAGTTCCCTGAGGAACACGCCGCGTTGGAACGCGCTGTCAAATATTATTCGGCTTTCGCCAAAGAGTACGCTGCCGAAAAGTCCGAAAACGCTTCTTTTGCCCGCTAAGCGTCTCCGCCGGACGCCGCTTCAAGTTCGCGCCGGCGCTTTTCCCAAGCCTTTTTAAGCACGAATATCAAAGGTACGGCGGCTATCACCATGAGAAGCGACCAAAACTGCGACGGACTGAGCCCCGGCACCAGCATACCGCGCTCGTCGCCGCGGAAATATTCTATCACGAAGCGGAATATCCCGTACAGGATCATATATAGCGGCAGATTGTAGGGATGCCGTTTTTTAATGTACACGATCAACAGTACGGCGAAGCCCAAAAACAGGAACACGGCTTCGATAAGATTGGTGGGTATGACTTTTTCCGCCATTCTTTCGCCTGTTTCGGGATCTATAAACCTGACGCCTATCCAGCTGTCGGTAGTTTTTCCGTAGCAGCATCCCGCCATGAAACAGCCCACTCTGCCTATGGAATGTCCCAAAAGTATGCCCAGCGGTACGGTGGAAACGACGTCTGTCAGTTTACCCTTGAACTTGTTGCGGAACAGGTAAGCCAGAAGCAGGAATACCGCCGCGCCTCCGATAAGACCTCCCTGGAAAGTCAGCCCCGTGTACCTGAAGCCCAGCTCCGGGTGCGAAATATAGTCGTAAACGGATTGGAAAAGCGCCGCGAAGCCGAAGCCCGCGCCCCCGGCGACGATCCCGACGATACTGATAAAATCTATGTACCTGGGATCGACCTTGTCGCGTTTGGACAGAATCCAAAACACAATAAAGCAGCTGAGAACGCCCAGCCCGACCAAAATTCCGTATAAAGTTATTACTCCGCCGATAGCATAAGGATACATACCGATAATTATACACCCGTGCGTACGTTTTGTAAACCGTAATCTCACGCCCGCGTTACGTATTGAAATTACGCGCGCCGTATGTTAAAATGTTCTCCGAGGTGATTTTATGCCATACCGTACAAACAGATTTTTGAAAACCTTGCCGGGCGTACTGCTGATCGTCGTTATTCTGGCACTTATGTCAAGCGTCGGATACATAGTCTACGACACTTTACAGCACGAAACCTCCCGCGGGATCGTAATAGTGACCGCCCTGCTGTCCGGAGGACTGATCGCTACCGACGCCGAAGGCAACGAAAGCGTTATCTGGGATCCCATTCCGATAGACGAGTTCCCCATTCAGGAGGTCTTGGGCGTGGACGGATCGCTTAACATACAGATCGCGCTGGAGGAAGTAGCCAATGCGTACACCGCGTCGGGAGAATACATGCTCGGTTCGCTGCTAAGCATTTTCGATAATCTGGCAGTCGACGCCGTGACCGGGAAATCGGTGCTGAACGTGCGCCCCGCGAACATGTCCGACGACACTCACGCCAAGTACGGCGTTATGAACGTATATAAAGAAACGTTCGATATGTTGAGCGATCGTTACGGCGACAAAGCGGAAGTCAGCGTATTCAACTACGACTGGCGCCTGGACAACAGAGACAACGCGGCTTTGCTGGAGCAGTTCATCGACGAAAAAGGATACGACGAAGTGGTACTGACTTCTCACTCCATGGGCGGCAACGTCGTGGCGGGCTACCTTGCCCGAAGCGCCGAGAACCGCGAAAAAGTCAAGTTGTACTGCGCTTACGCGCCTTCGCTGCTGGGTTCGGTGGACGCCTTGGCATACCTGGAAGACCCGTCCCTGATTTTAGACATGCTGGGCGCTTTCGATCTGGGTGCTCTGCAGGAATTTGCCGAAAACGCGGTTGCCGGCGCCGCCGGTCCGCTGCTGCGCTCGATGCCATCGATCGCACAGCTGCTGCCCAGCCCCTATCTGATGACCTCGGATCAGTACTCCGAGGATTTTCCCATGATTACCGTTGACGGCAAAGCCATAAAGACGCCCGAGGAGCTTATCGAGTTTTACTCCTCGCGTCCGTGGACGGTGACCGAATCCGGTGAAAAGGCGTATATGTTCCAGACCGAAGACAACGGAAAGACCCGACTTGAAAACTTCTTCGAAAGCGTATACGTGCAGACCGAAACCGGCAAAGTGCATTCCACTCAGCTGGTCAACACCGTTTATTTCGTGGGCACGGGCGTTTCCGGCAAGGAACGCGCCGCATTCGTGACCGACGCCGAAAGCGGCACACCCGTTCTGGACAGAACGTACTCGTCGCTTCGCGGCGACAATATGGTGCTGGAATACTCCGCCACAGCCGCGGCGGGCACTGCGGGAGCTAACGTCGCCGTTTACGAAGGCTACGGTCACCACGTGGTGGGCATCAAGTTCAACGACGTATTGAAGGAAAGGACTTTTGCGGAAATAGACAAGGTATTCGGCTGAGCCGGAACGATTCCCGCGCCCTTAGGCACAGCGCGGATCCGCGTAAAAAAAACCGTCCCTGCGGACGGTTTTTCTTTTGGGATAATATATATATATATTAAGATATGATAATTAACGCTTGCTGAACTGCGGAGCCTTACGCGCTTTGTGCAGACCGTATTTTTTACGCTCTTTCATTCTCGGATCGCGGGTCATGAAGCCTGCGGCTTTGAGCGCGGGACGGAGCGTTTCGTCGGCTTTTACCAACGCGCGCGCCACACCGTGACGGATAGCGCCCGCCTGTCCGGAGGGACCGCCGCCCTTTACGTTGACAGCCACATCGTATTTGTCGGCGTTGCCCGTCAGAACGAGCGGCTGACGTACGATGTATTTCAGGGTCTCGAGTCCGAAATAATCGTCGATGCTGCGTTTGTTGATGACTATGCTGCCTTCTCCGCCGGGAATGACGCGAACGCGGGCTATAGCCTTTTTACGTCTGCCGGTTCCCCAGAACTGCACTTTCTTTTTAACAACTTTCTTCGCCATATCGCACCTCGTTACTTAAGTTTGAGCTCTTCGGGCTTTTGCGCCGCGTGCTTGTGTTCCGCTCCCGAATAGACGAAAAGCTTGGTGATCATCTGTCTGCCGAGAGAGTTCTTGGGAAGCATACCCTTGACCGCCTTCTTGACGGCGAATTCGGGTTTGGTCTTCATGAGTTTGTCGTAACGCACTTCTTTCAGTCCGCCCACGTAACCGGTGTGGTAACGGTAGAACTTCTGTTCCGCCTTTTTTCCGGTGAGCACCACTTTGTCGCAATTGACAACGATAACATAATCGCCCGTATCGACGTTGGGAGTGAAAGTGGGTTTGTTCTTGCCGCGGAGTATCATCGCAACCTGTGCGGCGAGTCTTCCGAGGACCATACCTTCGGCGTCCACGACGTACCACTTCTTTTCCACTTCACCGGGCTTTGCCATATATGATTTCATGGTAAATCCTCCATTTGTGTCCTGCTGCGGCGAGGCTCATCGGGGCATGGTGAGAGCTGATTCTCCGCGTGCCTATCTATAATATTATAAAATCGGAGTTCTGTCAAACGAAATCGACAACTTTTTTGGCTTTACGCCTTTGATTTTGCTTTATTTTCAGTCAAGAGCGTAATCGACGCTCTCCAGCGTAAGCGCGTGGGCGGGAAGCGTCTTGACGCCTTTGGGTCTGGGAACGCCCGAAAACATTTTTGCCACGTCCTCCGCACAGATCTTTCCTTTGCCCGCCGCCACGGCGCAGCCGACTATCACCCTGACCATATTGTATAAAAATCCGTTGCCCGTCAGATACACAGTTATTTCGTCGCCGAATACCTCGGCTTTTGCCGAATATATGCGTCTGACCGTGCTTCTGACGCCGCTGCCCGTATTGCCGAACGCCTTGAAATCGTGCTCGCCTTCGACGGTTTTCAGGACTTTAAGGAATTTTTCGGTATCCAGAGGCGGATTGATCCTCAGATACCTCGCCCGCCTGAGCGGCGACGGCGTGCGGGATACGTAAAGCCTGTAGGAATAGGTTTTCTGTTTTGCGGAATACTGGGCGTGAAAGTCGGGCGGCACTTCCCTTATACGAACGACCTTGACGTCGTCGGGAAGCAGAGAATTAAGAGAATATCTGAATTTTTCGGTGTCGGTAATGCCCTCGGCGTCGAAATGCGCCGCCTGTCCTGCGGCGTGAACGCCGGCGTCTGTTCTGCCGGAAGCGTAGACGACGGTCTTTTTGCCTGTCAGTGTCTCGAGAGCGTTTTCGATCTTTTCCTGGACGGTAACGGCGTTTTTCTGGCGCTGCCAGCCCGCATAAGCGGCGCCGTCGTACTCCACGCTAATCAGGTATCTCATACCGCAAAAAGCCACCAGACCGATTCGACAGCCCGGTACGCGCCCCAGAAATTGTTGTTCAGCGCCACCACCAGCACAACGAACGCGGCGGTGCCTAACGCGCCCAAAAGATCGCGCCAGCCGAATTTCATGACCTGATACCGGGTACGGTTGGGCGTGGCGTTATAGCACCTGGCGTCCAGAGCCATCGCCAGCTCGTCGGCGCGGCGGAACGCGGAAACGAACAGCGGGATGAGTATCGGCAGAAGCGCCTTTGCCCTGCTGACCAGCCCGCCGGTGTCGAAAGACGCGCCCCTGGCTTTCTGAGCCATCATTATCTTGTCGACCTCCTCGGACAGAATGGGAATGAACCGCAGCGCTATACTCATTATGACGGCGATGTCGTGCACGGGCACTTTGATATATTTCAGCGGCGTCATCAGACTCTCCATGCCGTCGGTTATTCCCGTCGGCGTGGTGGTAAAAGTCAGCAGCGTCGTTCCCATTACCAGCAGCACCAGCCTGAGCACCATTTTGACCGAAAAGATGATACCTTCCAGCGACACGTTAAAGCGCCACCAGCTCCAATATACCGTTTCGCCGTTATAGAACATAAGGTTCAGCAAGCCCGTGAAAATCAGTATCATAATAATGGCTTTTATGCTTTTCAGCATCTTGGAAACGGGTATACGGGATACTAAAACTGCGCCTATGACGCACAGCATCACCGCTATATAAGACAGGAAGTTCTTTGCCAGGAACACCATTACGATGAACGCTATGACCAATACGAGTTTGGCTCTGGCGTCCATTTTGTGGGTGAAGGATTCACCTGGATAGTATTGTCCGAGAGTGACGTCTTTCATTCTGCAAGCCTCCCGAGTATGCCTTCCGTAAGCTGTTCCACGTTCAGCGCCGGGGAGTCCACGACGAACCCCCGCTTTGCCAGTTTCCTCTTTATTTTTACGGTATGCGGATAGTCGAGTTCGGTATTGTCCACGACGTCGCTGTGATTGAACAGCCCGTCCGGCGTGGTATCGGCGATCAGTCTGCCTTCGTCAAGCACTGCGACGCGGTTGCAGTATTCGGCGATCTCGTCCATGTTGTGCGAAACGATTATGACCGTCTTTACGAAGCTGCTCTTCAGCTTCTTTACCAGCTCCAGGATCTCGCGCTTGCCCGCAGGGTCCAGACCAGCCGTAGGCTCGTCCAGGACCAGCACCTCCGGTTTGGAAGCTATTACGCCCGCTATAGCCACGCGCCGCATCTGCCCGCCGGAAAGCTCGAAGGGCGATTTGTCACCCACTTCGGCGATATCCAGTCCCACCAGCGACAGAGCCTCGGCGGCTGCGGCAGAAGCCTCGGCATCGTTTATCCCGAAGTTCATCGGTCCGAAAGCCACGTCCTTCCTGACGGTATCGGCAAACAGCTGGTATTCGGGGAACTGGAACAGCATCCCCACCTTTTTTCTGACCGCTTTAAGATCGACTTTCCTTTGCGACAAATCGGCGTCGCCCAGCATTATCCTGCCGCTCTGTATCCTTATAAGCGCGTTCAGATGTCGGCTAAGCGTCGACTTCCCGGAACCCGTCGCCCCGACGATGCCCATGGTATCGCCTTCGTTCACGGTAAAGGAAATATCCTTCAGAGCGGTTTTCTCGAAGGGCGTTCGCGGGGAATATACGTAACTAAGATTTTCTATTTTAATCTGCATACGCTGTCTGCCAATTCCTCGTCGGTTATCGCAAAAGGAACGTCGTAACCCGCTTCGGCAAGTTTCAACGATATCCTGCTTGCCGCAGGCAGTTCCAGCCCGGCGGCTTTCAGGCTTTCCGCATCCGCGAAAACTTCGCGCGGCGCGCCCGAGGATACGATCTCGCCGTCGTTCATCACGAATATCCTGTCCGCTTCTATCGCCTCGTCCATATAATGCGTGATCAGCACCACGGTCATACCCTTTTCCCTGTTCAGTTTCAACACCGTTTCCATTATCTCGCGGCGTCCTTTGGGATCCAGCATCGCAGTGGATTCGTCCAGGATCACCACCTCGGGCAGCATCGCCAGTATCGCGGCGATCGCTATACGCTGCTTCTGCCCCCCCGAAAGCTTGTTGGGCGAGCCTTTCCTGTACTCCGACATACCCACAATTTCCAGCGCCGCGGTGACCCTCTTTTCTATCTCCTCGCGAGGGATACCGAGGTTTTCGGGTCCGAAAGCTACGTCGTTCTCGATGACGGAAGCCACCATCTGATTGTCGGGGTTCTGAAAAACCATGCCCACCTTTGACCTGACTTCGTAAACCTTGTCGTCGTCTGAAGTATCGGTACCCAGCACCGTGACTTTACCGGTATCGGGCACCAAAAAACCGTTCAGCAATTTCGCAAGCGTGGATTTCCCGGAGCCGTTGCGTCCCAGGATCACCAGAAATTCCCCGCGCATGACCTCGAGGTTTATCTCCCTGACGCCGCGTGAAACGTATTCACCGCTGCGATAGGAAAAACTGACGCCGTCCGCTGTGATGACGGCTTCTTGCGTAGCGCGCGCGTTATCGTTCATAGATTGAAGTGTAACACATCGGAGCGTATTTTCAAAACGAAAAAAGGAATTTTGTCAAAATATTCGGCCTCGCTATGCCGTCGGACCGCCTCGGTTTATTTTGCCGAAGCGCTCCGCCAGCGCGGCGTTGGTATATTCGCTTTCCTCGCTGACGTCCCCGATCGTCTCGACGTATCCGGGCAGCTCGTAAGCTTCGTTCTCGGCAGAAAGCTCTATTTCCAGCACGCATTTGTCCGTCCAGAAAGGATAGACGTCGAATTCGAGGATATGCCCGCGGTACGGGAGCGCGTACCTGTCCTTGACTATTTCGGAAACGGCTGCCGATCGGAGCTCCGTATATTCGTCGCGCCCGATTTCGCGCTCGACTTCTTCGCGCTGAAGACCGCCCAGCGATTTCTTTGCGGTAAAAACGTACTTTTCCCTGCCGTGCGAATCGCGGCTCAAACGCACCCTGGCTGTGTCGAAACCATTTTCGGGGATCAGATAGCTCTGGATTATGCTCTTTTTTTCGGCGGCTTTCAGAACGTCTTCGGGAGGTATGCCTACCAGAAATTTTTTCTCGATCTCCAGGCTCATCTGTACTTAGGCAGCTCTATATAGAACGTAGCGCCTTTCCCCTTTTCGCTGATCACGCCGTATACACCGCCGGGATGTTTTTCCATAACCGTTTTGACGATAGAGAGCCCCAAACCCGTTCCCACGGTTGCCCGTTTATGCGATTTATCGGACTTGAAATATCTGTCCCAGATATGCGGCAGCACGTTCACGTCCACTCCCTCGCCGTGGTCGGTGACCTCTATCCTGACGTTTTGGTTATGAGTGAACTGTCTGATCACGACGGTTTTGTCCTCGCCGGCGTAGTTGACGGCGTTGTTTATAAGGTTGTACACGACCTGGGTTATACGCGTCTCGTCGGCGTATACCAGGGCGCGTTCCTCGTGCTCGAACTCCAACTTGTATCCGAGATGCTCTATCAGCTTGCCGTGCCTTGCCGCCAGCGCCGAAAGCGTCTTGACGATGTCGAAAGTATCCAGGCGCATTTTTTCGCCCTTTTCCTGTTCGCGGCTGAGCTCCAGCATATCGTTAACCAGGTTGGTCAGGCGTCCCGCTTCGTCGATGATGACGTCGAAATTCTGCGGCTTGTCCGCCTCGGAGGGGATATCGCGCATAAGCTCCGCATACCCTTTTATTAAAGTCAGCGGTGTTCTGAGGTCGTGCGACACGTTGGCTATCAGCTCGCGTCTGTAATGCTCAAGCTCGGAAACTTCCCTGGCGGCAAGTTCCAGCCCCTGCTTCAATTCGTTGATCTCTTTATAGCCGTGCGCGGAAACGTCGATGCCGTCGCTGGCGCCTTTGGCTATTTCCGAAGCCGCTTCGGTGAGTTTGACTATGGGGTCGGCGATGCCCTTGCCCAGCACGGTAGCTATGGTGACCGCCGCCGCAAGAAGAGCGAAAGTCAGCGTCGAAAGCACTATTATCCACGTCAGGCGCACCGATACCGGCGGAGTGACGACGTTTTCCACGGCGATCATGACCGATTCGCCCGTCTGCGTTTCTGCGATAAGGCAGGTTATTGCGGTAGCGGCTCCCGGTGACGTGGGCGGAATGTCGCCCTCGAAACCCGAGTCGTCGAAATCGTCCATTGCCCTTTCGGAATCGTTGCCTTCGGTCTTGAACACGCCCTTTTCGTCCCTGGAAGCCTTTTCGTAATAATCCTTTAAATTATCGGCGGAAAGATAATGGATGACACAGTCCGCGTAAACGTGCTGCGAATATATCTCGTTGCCGTCGGAATCGGCTATCAATATGCAGGAATTGTCCGCGTATGCCAGCTGTCTGATGAGTATCCCGTAATTTTCGTTGTCGATATTCGCCGCCACGGCTTTTGCGGTGCGCATGGCGTAAGCGTTTTTGACGGCGCGGTAAACGGGGGCAGACGCCAATGCGTAAAAGCCCCACAATAAAGCTATGACGATTGCCATAGCCACGGTAAAAACCGTAATAAGCTTAAGCCTTAGCGGAAAGTCTTTCCACTTTACGCGCGGCTTTTTCTTATGCGTCGAAGCGATATCCCATTCCTCTCAGCGTGACTATATATTCGGCGCATTCGCCGAGACTTTTTCTCAACAGTTTGATGTGCGTGTCGAGCGTGCGGTCGTCGCCGTAGAAATCGTAACCCCACACCTCGTTAAGCAGTTTTTCGCGCGAAAGAGCGATCCCCCTGTTCTTTACCATGAAAAAGAGCAATTCGTATTCTTTCGGCGACAAGTCGACGGGTTTGGAATCGACGTATACTATCCTGGCGGTGAAATCGACCTTAAGCTTGCCCGATTCGAAAATTTCCTTATCCCCCGAAGATCCCGAACGGCTCATCACCGCGTTGACTCTGAGCATCAGCTCCTTGGGAGAAAAAGGCTTGGGAAGATAGTCGTCCGCGCCGATCTCGAAGCCGTGGATCTTGTCGTATGTCTCCGTCCTTGCGGAAAGCATGATGACGGGGATCTTGGAAAACTTCCTGATCTCCCTGACCGCCGAAAAACCGTCCAGTTCCGGCATCATCACGTCCATTATCACTATATCGTAATTGCCGTTACGAACTTTTTCGATGGCTTCCAGTCCGTCGCCCGCCTCGCCGTAGGCATATCCTTCCAGCGCGCAATATTTGGCAACAAGTTCCCTAATCGGGGGTTCGTCGTCGACTATTAAAACTTTATACATCTGTTTTCTCCTCGGATGGAAAACCGTCCTTCAGGTATCGTAACCGTAGCGTTGGGTCAGCGTCAGCCGCCATGTGCCGGAGCGCAGCGGAGAGCTGTAATATTCTATTTCGACGGTTTCCCCTACTTTTTTTGAATTGAGAATGGCTTTCCATTCGTCTATCGTTTTGATCGTCTGACCGTCAACGGCGACTATCAGCGAGCCGTAAGGAATGTCTGTGTCGACGCTGGCGGAGTACAGATACAGCCCGGGCGTGGGACGGGAAATGGTTATACCGGTGATCTCGTTGAACTCCAGCACTTCCGTATCCACCCTGCCTTCGACGTAGCCTTTCTGGATAAGGCTGGAGGCGATCTTTCCGTAAGCCGTGTTGATGGGAATGGCAAAGCCTATGCCTTCGACGTCCTCTGCCACGCTCTTGGCGTTGACTATGCCCACCAGCGCGCCGCGCATATCGAACAGTCCGCCGCCGGAATTGCCGGGGTTAACCGCGGCATCAAGCTGTATGAGCGTCATCCGGTGCCCGTCGATGGAAACCTCCCTGTCCACCGCGGAAACGATGCCGGCCGAAACGCTGCCGCCCAGGTCGCCCAGAGGATTGCCTACCGCCATTACCCGCTGTCCCGCGGCAAGCGCCGAGGAATCTCCCAAAACCGCCGCGTTTTCGGTCATGGCGTTGATCTTTATGACGGCGATGTCGGTGACTTCGTCGCCCATGACCCAAGCCGCTTCCGTTTCGGAACCGTCGGACAGGGTCACCGTGATCTTCTCGGCTCCCTCGATGACGTGATAATTGGTAAGTATGTGCCCGGAATCGGAAATTATTACGCCCGACCCGGCTCCGGAAGTGATATACGCGCCGCCGAACCCGGCATAGGTGACCGACTCGGTGACCACTTCGACGACGCTTTGCTTGGCAAACGCCGCCACCTGCTCTCCGGTAAGTTCTTTGCCTGTATAGCCGATAATGGCAAAATCTTCCTTATCCGCCGTCAGGTCGCGGTAAACCACCGATGTGGTTGTGGACTGAGGAAGTTTTGCCAAAGCCAGATACGCGCCCAAAAAGCCGGCGCCCACCAAAAACGCCGCCGCCACGATCACGGCGACGAGTATGACAAAGCCCGAAGGCTTTTTTGTCATCGTAGCCCTCGGTATCCTCGACCTTACCTCGTATGATCTCCTTCCGTTATCGTCGTACATTCTGCCTCGTAATGATCCTTCGTCGCGAAGCCGCCGGCGGCTTCCTTTGTCATATACTATACGCCGCCATTATGACGGTTTTATGACGCGGGGGTGAAATTACTTATCGCCTTTTTTGAACTTTAAATCGTACTGCGCTATCGCTTCGGATATCGTCTTCCTGGCGACGGCGGCGTTATCCTGCTTCACGACGGCGGTCTGTTTGCCCTCGAGACTCTTGTAAACCATAAAGAAATGGCTTATTTCGTCGAGAATATGCGGCGGCAGCTCCGAAATGTCGGTATACGTGTTCCAGCTGGGATCGCGGAACGGAATGGCTATTATCTTGGAATCCATATACCCGTCGTCGATCATGGTGATCATGCCTATCGGATAGCAGCGGCACAGCGCCAGCGGTCTTATGACTTCGCTGGAGAGCACCAGTACGTCCAGCGGGTCCAGGTCCTCGCTGTAGGTCAGCGGTATGAAGCCGTAGTTCGCCGGATAATGCGTGGAAGTGTACAATACCCTGTCCAGGATCAGCAGACCCGTTTCTTTGTCGAGTTCGTACTTGTTTTTACTGCCCTTGGAAATTTCGATGACCGCCAAAAAATCGTCCGGGCAGATGCGCGAGGGATTGACGTCGTGCCAGATGTTCATCATATATCGCTCCTCTCGGGTTTTCCCGTAAGGGAACTCCCGCAGTTTATCTTGTTTCGTCCAGATAGCTTGCCATAAGGTCCGCCGCATGCATCAGCACGCACAGCGGATACTTTTCGTAAGCCTGAGCCATTACTTTGCCGCCTCTTAAGTTCCTCTCGTCAAAGCCGCCCATGTGCCAGTTTATCGCCATGGCCTCCTCGCGGGTCAGCCTCATGAAGCCGTTGATTATGTATACCGACTTTTCGCCGTGACCGTAGGGCAGCGTTTCCTCTATCGTGTAATACGGCACCTGCGCCCAGGAGCCGTCGGGCTGCTTTTGGTTTTTGTAATCGACTTTGTAGGTGCCGGTTTTGCATACGTCGTGCAGCAGTCCGCATATCGCCACGCTCTCGTCCGACACGTTTTCCGCCCAGGGCTTGGCTTCGTTGGCGACCAGCTCCTTGAGACGGTAATACACGTTGAGGCTGTGCGCGCACAGACCGCCCTCCTCCGCAAGATGGAACCTGGTCGAGGCGGGCGCCGTGAAAAAATCGCTCTTTTTGAGAAATTCCAGCAGCGCTTCGCTGCCGTCGCGTTTTATCTCCTGCCTGAATATGGCTATGAAATCTTCTTTGTAACTCATTTTACCTCCGAAAGCGTAAGCGCAAACCCCGAATTGCCCGTCGGCGTCAACCCGGCAGAAACAAACTTCGGCACGCCTTTGTCCGCGCCGTAGATCAGATATCTGCCCGTATCGACGGCGGTGCTGACGAATCCCTTTTCGCCCAGCCGCAGTCCGCAATCCGCAACGATCGTGTCGCCGTCGAAATCCGCCTCGGCAATAAACGAATCGGCCCCGCGCGGATAGACGACGAAATGTTTTTTTGCGCAGCCGAATACCGATAACGCCCCCGAATCGCCGTAACCGAAACCCTCTCCGGCTATAGTCTTACGCTCCCACTTTATCAGATTCGCCGAAGAATATTCGTATATGCGTTCGCCGCGTATGCCGAACAGACAAAACCGCTCCCGAGAAAACGCGCCTTTGAACGCGTCCAGAACGAACCGCCTGACAACGGGCAGCGGAAATTCCTTATAATCCCCGCAGGCAGTTTCCGCGGCGATATAAAGGGAGCGCCCCGCAGAATAAACCAGCACGCGCTTCCCGTGGCGCATGAACGCCTGAACGCATCGGACGCCGCGCCTGGGTATGCACGTTTCGCCGCCGCTCCATTCCGACAAATCGGCGGAACGGAAAGCGCAAACGCCGTTTTTCTCCGCGACGAACATCGTATAAACTCCGCCGGAGTACTGAATACAGTAACGGGGATATTGCGTTCCCGAACCCGATCCGGCAAAAATATCAGCACGTTTCACGTTAATATACTACAACTTAATTCAAATAAAGTCAACTCCGCTCTCGCGCGGATACTATCAAAAGAGCTACGGCGCTAAAAAGCGGCGTAAAACGCGCTGCCTGAGTCGCGCCGCCGAAAAAACACGTATTCCGACGAAATACGACGGCAAAAAGCGACGTTTTTCGCTTGTTTGACACAATAAAGTATGGTATAATCTCACCGTAGGCAAGCTTGGCCCACTTTCGTTACCCATTTTCCCCGGAGGCAGGTA
>CALVZV010000038.1 GCA_944372665.1 uncultured Clostridia bacterium | reverse complement strand
GAGAAATTGACGTTTTTGCCTGATTTCAAGTGTAGAAGCGAAGGACTACGGTTCCGTGCCGAGCTTCGCTCACGCCGCAAGCGGACGAAAACGGCTTTTCGGAGCGTATCTTCGTCGCGCCTGTCCGTTCAGGCAGGCGCAACGAAATAAGGACGCAAGATGCGCCCTTATCCTCGGTTTGGAGCTAATGGCCGGACTCGAACCGGCGACCTGTTCATTACGAGTGAACCGCACTACCTGCTGTGCTACATTAGCATCAGGGGCAAAGCCCCTAATATGGATATGAATAATGAATGTAATTATTTTTCGGCGGCTTCTTCCACCGCGACAGCTACCGCGACCGTAGCGCCTACCATCGGGTTGTTGCCCATTCCGATAAGGCCCATCATCTCGACGTGAGCGGGAACGGAGCTGGAACCGGCGAACTGCGCGTCGGAGTGCATTCTGCCCATAGTGTCGGTCATGCCGTAGGAAGCGGGACCCGCTGCCATGTTGTCGGGGTGGAGCGTTCTGCCCGTGCCGCCGCCCGAAGCTACCGAGAAGTAAGTCCTGCCGTTCTCGATGCACCATTTCTTGTAAGTGCCGCTGACGGGATGCTGGAACCTGGTGGGGTTGGTGGAGTTACCGGTGATACCTACGTCCACGCCCTCTTTTATCATTATCGCCACGCCCTCGTTGACGTCGTTGGCGCCGTAGCAACGAACCTTGGCTTTCTCGCCCGTCGAATAAGCCTTTTCCTTGACGATGGTCAGCTCGTCGGTATATTGATTATATTCGGTCTGAACGTAAGTGAAACCGTTGATCCTGCTGATGATGTACGCGGCGTCCTTGCCCAGACCGTTCAGGATGACCCTCAGTGGCTCCTTTCTGACCTTGTTGGCGGAACGCGCGATACCTATTGCGCCCTCTGCGGCGGCGAAGCTCTCGTGACCCGCTACGAAAGCGAAGCACTTGGTTTCTTCGCGGAGCAGTTTGGCGGCAAGATTGCCGTGTCCGAGACCGACCTTTCTGGTGTCGGCGACGGAGCCGGGAACGCAGAACGCCTGCAGTCCCTCGCCTATCGCTTCGGCGGCGTCGGCGGCCTTTTTAACGCCCTTCTTGATGGCGTTGGCGCAGCCGATGGTATATGCCCATACTGCGTTGTCGAAAGCGATGGGCTGAACGCCCTTGACTATAGACTCGACGTCGATGCCCTTTCCGAGGCATATAGCTTTCGCTTCTTCGAGATCCTTGATCCCTTTGGAAGCAAGGAAAGCGTTGATTTTATCGATTCTTCTATCGTATCCTTCAAATCTGACAGCCATGTTTGCCTCCTATTGGATCCTGGGATTGATCTTGGTGACGGCTTCGGCAAACCTGCCGTAAGTGCCGGTGCATTTTTTGAGCGCTTCGGCGGGATCGACGCCCTTGACGGTGATCTGTTCGAGCATTTGTCCGACGCGGATAAATTCGTAGCCGATGACTTCGTTGTCCTCGTCCAGACCTATGCGTGTGACGTAACCTTCCGCCATTTCGAGGTATCTGACGCCCTTTACGCGGGTGGAGTACATGGTGCCGATCTGGCTTCTGAGTCCCTTTCCGAGGTCCTCGAGCCCGGCGCCTATAGCAAGTCCGTCCTCGCTGAAAGCCGACTGGCTTCTGCCGTAGACGATCTGCAGGAACAGTTCGCGCATGGCGGTGTTGATGGCGTCGCACACGAGGTCGGTGTTGAGAGCCTCGAGAATGGTCTTGCCGGGCAGTATTTCCGCAGCCATGGCGGCGGAGTGCGTCATACCGGAGCAACCCAGAGTTTCGACCAAAGCCTCCTCGATTATGCCGTTTTTGATGTTCAGAGTCAGCTTGCAGGCGCCCTGCTGGGGAGCGCACCAGCCGACGCCGTGCGTAAGACCGCTGATGTCGGCGATTTCCTTAGCCTTGACCCACTTGCCCTCCTCCGGGATAGGCGCGGGGCCGTGGTGAGGACCTTTTGCAACGCAAACCATTTTGTCAACTTCGTGAGTAAATTGCATTGTTACCTCCGATTGATTACGTATTATTTTACCAAATCGTTACGCGCTTGTAAACAATTTGAATCAAGTTGGATTTTATAATTTCTTTACCAACTTGAGATCGATGCGCTGTTTCTCGTCTATTTTGATGATCTTGACCAGCACCGCGTCGCCCACATTTACGACGTCGGTGACCTTCTCAACGCGCTTTTTGGAGAGTTTGGAGATATGGATCATGCCGTCCTTGGTGGAAGTCAGTTTGACCGAAGCGCCGAACTGTCCCTTTTCGTTCTCCATTATCTTGATGACCGTGCCGGTGAATTCTTCGCCCACTTCGAATTCGCGTACGATGTCCTCGATTATCGTCTTTGCACGCGCGATACCGTCTTCGTCGCTGGACGCTATGCACACCGCGCCGTCGTCGCTGATGTCGATCTTGACGCCGGTCTCGTCTATGATCTTGTTGATGGTCTTGCCGCCGGAGCCGATAACGTCGCGGATCTTGTCGGGATCGATATTGAAAGTGACGATCTTGGGAGCGTACTTGCTGAGCTCTTTTCTGGGTTCGGGCAGCACTTCGAGCATTTTGTCGAGAATGTACAGTCTGCCTACGCGCGCCTGTTCGAGAGCGCGGGTCAGTATCTCTCTGTTGATGCCCTTGATCTTGATGTCCATCTGGATGGCGGTGATGCCGTCCTTGGTGCCCGCGACTTTGAAGTCCATATCTCCGAAGAAGTCCTCTATTCCCTGTATATCGGTAAGGATATGCAGTTTGTTATTGACGTCGTCCTTGATAAGGCCCATGGCTACGCCCGCGACGGGAGCTTTAATCGGTACGCCCGCGTCCATGAGCGCGAGAGTCGAGCCGCATACGGAAGCCTGGGAGGTCGAGCCGTTGGAGCTGATGACCTCGGAAACCGTCCTGATCGCGTAAGGGAACCATTCCTCGCCGGGCAGCACGGGTTCGAGAGCGCGCTCCGCCAGAGCGCCGTGACCTATTTCACGCCTGCCGGGGCTTCTCAAGGGTTTGGCTTCGCCGGTCGAATAGCCGGGCATATTGTATTGGTGCATATATCTCTTGAACACGTCGTCGTCGAGACCTTCCAGCTTCTGCGCCTCGGAAATGGCGCCCAGAGTAGCGGTCGTCAGCACCTGAGTCTGTCCTCTGGTAAATACGGCGGAGCCGTGCACCCTGGGCAGGATACCCACTTCGCACCATATCGGACGGATATCCGTAAGCGACCTGCCGTCGGGACGGACGCCCTTATCCGCTATCATTGCGCGCACGCATTCTTTTTTCATCGCGTAAAGAATATCGTCGATGTCACGCCTGTTGTCGGGATAGATGTCCGCAAAATGCGCCATGATATCGGCAGTGATCTCTTCTTCGCGTTCCTCTCTGACGTTGCGGTCGAAGGTGTCGAACATATAATCGATCTTATCCTTCGCGTACGCCTTGACGTCGTGTTCGATGTCCTCGGGCGCGTGGTAAAGCTCCATCTGTTTTTTGGGCTTGCCGACCTCGGCCTGAATGCCCTCTATCCAGCTGACTATCTTCTTGATCTCCTCGTGTCCGAACAAAATGGCGTTCAGCATTTCTTCTTCGGTAAGCTCGTTGGCGCCCGCTTCGACCATCATTATGGCGTCCTTGGTGCCCGAAAGAGCGAGGTTCAGCCTGGATCTTTCGCGCTGTTCGCAATCGGGATTGATGATATATTCGCCGTCCACGTAGCCGACCATAACGGAACCCGTGGGTCCGTTAAAGGGTATGTCGGAAACCGACAAAGCTATGCTGGAGCCCAGCATTCCGTAAACTTCGGGGGGAATGTTTGTGTCAACCGATAAAGCCGTGGCTATGACGGAAACGTCGTTGTACAGACCTTTCGGAAAAAGCGGACGAATGGGTCTGTCGATGAGACGCGACGTCAGTATCGCCTTGTCGGAAGGACGTCCTTCACGTTTTTTGAATCCGCCGGGGATCTTGCCCACCGCGTACATTTTCTCCTCGAAATCGACTCCCAGAGGGAAATAGTCCATGCCCTCTCTGGGGGATTTGGACATCGTGACGTTCGTCAGCACTACGGTGTCGCCGCAGCGGATCAGCACTTCGCCGTTGGAATGCGAGCAATACCCGCCTATCTCGGCGCTGACTTCGCGCCCGCCTATCGTGGTAACGAATACTTTACTTTCTTTCATTTTGCCTCCCGTCCCCGTCCGTGGGGACATTAATATATTTTTCCTTTTAGGTTCGGTGCGATAACGGTCCCGCGCCGCTTTCCGCAAAAAAGGGCGGCAAACGCGCCACCCTTTGCGATAACGGGATTACTTGCGGATGCCGAGCTCTGCGATGAGGTTTCTGTACGCCTCGATGTCTATCTCCATCAGATAGCGCAGCAGATTCTTTCTCTGACCGACCAGCTTTAACAGTCCTCTGCGGCTGTGATGGTCTTTCTTGTGGACGGAGAGGTGAGCGTTGAGCTCCTCGATCCTCTTGGTCAGCAAAGCGATCTGAACCTCGGCGGAACCGGTGTCATGTTCGTTTTTGCCGAATTTAGCGATGATTTCTCTTTTTTGTTCGGTGGTCATAGTTTAGGTACTCCTTTTTTTATGAGATTATCCGCCTTGCTCCACGGCAAAAAACCGCATTTATGTCGTAGGGCAAGGTAACGTGCCTATATATATTACACAATAAAAATATATTTGTAAAGCAAAAAGCGCCCGTTTTTTCAAATTAATGCGCGCAAAAAGACGGGCGCAGTCCTCCGTTCATTTACCCGCTCGGCGAAGATATTCCTCAAAACCCTTCGCGTTAGATTTTCTTTCGATCCTGCCCTCGCCGCCGTAAACGTATTTCGTCACCGCACCGGCACCTGCCGAAAGCACCGTGGTCGTTTCCTCCATATAGTCGATATTGTAGCGGCATTGTTTTCCGTCCAACGCGTAACCGACGTTTTCCAAGCCGTCCGCGATGTTTTTCTGTCGGTACATATAGTACGGCTCGTAACCCGACGAAATCAGTTTTTCGATCGAATGATCGCACATTTCCTTGACGCCGCCGTCCATACGCCTCGACGCGCCGCCCTCTTTCAGGCGCGCGCCGCGTTTAAGCGACAGCGAATGAACGGTGAGGTTTTCGGGTCTCAATGCGACGGCACAGCCGAGCGAATGCTCAAAATCGTCGAAATTCTCGCCGGGAAGCCCGGCGATAAGATCGACGTTGACGTCGAATCCGTATTCTTTCGCAAGCGAATAGGCGCGGTAAAAATCGTCTACCGTGTGCCGCCTGCCTATCCTGACCAAGGTATCGTCGGAAAAAGTCTGCGGATTGACCGAAACTCGCGTTACGCCCGAAGCCTTCATTACCGCGAGTTTACCCTCGGTCACCGTGTCGGGCCTCCCCGCCTCGACGGTAAATTCGGTACCGAAATCCAACAGCGGCAGGATTTGACCCAGCATATCTTCGTCGAGCGTGGTCGGAGTGCCTCCACCGACGTACACCGCGCCCACCGTATATCCATTTTCGCGGATCTCGTTTCTTATCGAAGATATTTCGTCTTTAAGCGCCCCGACGTAGACGGGAACGAGTTTTCTGACTCTGGAGTATTCGGCGGAAATGAAAGAACAGTAACTGCACCTCGTAGGACATATCGGGATATTCACGAATACATCGGCGCGCAGCGGATCGCGGTTAATCAGCCCCGACTGCGAACGCACCACTCTTTCAATGAGTTCGGCGCGTGCGGGCTCGACGAAATAATCTGTGACCAAATGTTCTATAATGTTGCTATAGCTACCGATTGAGCGGTAATATACGGCAGTCGGTCTGACTCCCGTCAGCGAACCGTAAGGCAGAGAAATCCCCGTTAGTCTGTTGCAGAAGCTATATAAATACCCCTTTGCCGCAGTCTTTATCCTGCGTTTGGATCCTAAAGCTCCCTCCGAAGCGTTTAGCGGTAAAAAATACTCCTCGCGGCAAGACGGGCACTCTACAAAAAACGAAAATCCGTCTTTTGCCGGAACGGCGCCGATACTTAAAACCTCGGCGGACAAGTCGCTTAACGTAATATACGGGGAAAACGCCCTGACGACTTCCTGAACGTCGTTCATGAACGGCGGTACGGAGTGCGTTTCGAGTTTGAATACGAACGAAGTCATTACAGACGGTAATTCCCGGGATTGTGCTCGGCTTCGTAGCCCAGATTTGTTTTGCCTTCGTGCCCGGGATAGACGTCGATGCCGTCTTTTCCCGGCAGCGAAAACAGTTTTTTCAGGGAATCGCGCATTTCGGACGCGCTGCCGCCGGGAAAATCCACCCTGCCGTAGCTGTCCGCGAACAGAGTGTCGCCTGTAAACAGCGCGCCCTCGGTCAGATAGCATACGCTTCCGGGGGTATGTCCCGGAGTATGAACGACCGAAAGCGTTTCATTACCTATTTTTATTTCGTCGCCGTCCTTTACGTATACGTCGGCTTCGGTGGCAAAGCGCGGCGCGGCGCCGAAAAAGCCGTCGGGAGCGCCTCCCGACTTCATCAGCATACCGTCGAGGGAATGCAGATACACTTTTGCTCCCGCCGCACGCCATTTGCCCGCATCCATTATATGGTCGAAATGTGCGTGGGTCAGCAAAACCTTTTCGATTTTTATACCGAGTTCGGCGGACTTTGCGGAGATCTCTTTAAAGCCCCTTCCCGCGTCGACGACGGCGCCCGAAAGCGTTTTCCCGTCATAGACGAGATAGCTGTTCACGCCCATCAGCGCGGGAAAGTTGAAAGTTAGAATTTTCATATCACAGTCTTTCGGCGATAGCCTTCAAAAACTCGATGCTGCCGACGCCTTTTGGCGTAACGCCCTCTTTCTTGAACAACCCGACGAGATCTTTGGTCATCGTACCCGATTCGATGGTGTCCACGGTGGCTTTTTCGAGTCGCTCCGCAAACTCAAAGAGTTCTTTGTCCGAATCGAGTTCGGCGCGTTTTTTCAGCGCGCCGCTCCATGCGAATATCGTCGCAACGGAGTTGGTCGAAGTGGCTTCGCCTTTCAGATGTTTGTAATAATGTCTGGTAACGGTGCCGTGCGCCGCCTCGTATTCGAACTTGCCGTCGGGCGAAACGAGCACCGAGGTCATCATCGCAAGCGAGCCGAAAGCCGTCGCAAGCATGTCGCTCATGACGTCGCCGTCGTAATTTTTACACGCCCAGATAAAGCCGCCGGAGCTGCGCATCACGCGCGCCACGGCGTCGTCGATAAGAGTATAGAAATATTCTATCCCCGCTTCCTCGAAGCGCGCTTTGTATTCGCTTTCGTAGATTTCCGCGAAGATGTCCTTGAAACGGTGATCGTAAATCTTGCTGATCGTGTCCTTGGAGGAAAACCACAGGTGCTGTTTCGTGGAAAGCGCGTAGTTAAAGCAGCTTCTAGCAAAACCCGCGATACTCTTGTCCAAGTTATGGACGGCCTGGATTATTCCCGCAGAGGGCATATCCTTCACAAGCGTTTTTTTGCCGTCGGGAAGTTCCAGATATACCTTGCCTCCCTCCGGAACGTAAGCTTCCACGCCCGAATATACGTCGCCGTAGGCGTGACGGGCGATGGTTATCGGCTTGACCCAGTTGGATACCAGCGGTTTGATCCCGTCGACAAGCACGGGAGCGCGGAAAACGGTGCCGTCAAGTGCCGCCCTGATGGTGCCGTTGGGCGATTTCCACATCTTGGAAAGCTTGTATTCCTCGACGCGCTGTGCGTTGGGGGTTATGGTGGCGCACTTGACGCCTACACCGTATTTTTTTATGGCTTCGGCGGCGTCGAGAGTAACTTTGTCCGAAGTGCGTTCGCGTTCGTTAAGTCCGAGGTCGTAATACTCGGTTTTCAGGTCGATATGGGGCTTTAAAAGTATGTCCTTTATCGCGCTCCAAAGCACCCTGGTCATTTCGTCGCCGTCGAGTTCCACCAGCGGGGTGGTCATTCTGATCTTGCTCATTTTAAAATTCCTTTACGTTTTCGTTTTTGTATTCGGTAAATCTCAGCGTATATCCGTTGTCGGACACGGGTTCCGAAACCGAGACTTGTTTCCAGTTCTCCTTTTCGTCCAGATCGGGGAAAAACGCCGCCGCGCCGCCCACTGCGTCGACTTTGGTGACGAACGCCGAGTCGCAATAATCTATCATCGTGCGGTAAAACATCGCGCCCCCCACGATGAAAGTGTCGTCGGAGGGATATTTTTTCAGTTCCTCTCTCAGTTCGTCAAGCGTTTTTACCACCGTGCAGTCGTCGCGTTCGAACACGTCCGTCAGCACGACGTTGGTACGGTTTTTGAGCGGCTTGGAGCCGGGGAAGGAAAGCAGAGTGTTCCCTCCCATGACAATCACCTTGCCCAGCGTCTTTTCCCTGAAAAACTTTAATTCGTCGGGAAGATGGAACAACATGTCGTTGTTTTTCCCTATTCCCCATTCCCTGTCCACGCAAACTATCGCTTTCATATTATATCGCCACTTCTATTTTTCTGTCCAAAGTATTGTAACGGTAGCCTTCGAGCGCGAAGTCGTCCGCGGTAAAGTCGTAAAAGTCCTTTTTGTCGGGGTTCATGACGAACTTCGGCGCGGGATAATCCTCCTTTTCCAGCATCTCCTTTACGATGGGAACGTGCCTGTCGTATATGTGCGCGTCGGCAATGACGTGCACCAGTTCTCCGACCTTCAGCCCGGCTACCCTTGCCATCATGTGCTGAAGCACCGCATACTGCACCACGTTCCAGTTGTTCGCCGTCAGCATGTCCTGTGAGCGCTGGTTAAGTATGCAGTTGAGCGTGTCGCCCGAGACGTTGAACGTCATCGAATACGCGCATGGGTACAGGTGCATTTCGTTCAGATCCGCGTGAACGTAGATATTGGTCAGGATACGGCGGGACTGGGGATTGTTCTTAAGATCGTAAATCACCCTGTCCACCTGATCGAATTCGCCCTCGCGGTAGCGGTGTTTTACTCCCAGCTGATAGCCGTATGCCTTGCCTATGGAGCCCGTTTCGTCTGCCCAGGAATCCCAGATGTGGGTTTTCAGGTCGCGGACGTTGTTGGACTTTTTCTGCCATATCCACAGCAGCTCGTCGATCGCCGACTTGAAAGCGGTGCGTCTTAACGTCATGACGGGAAATTCCTTTGTCAGGTCATAGCGGTTGACGATACAGAATTTTTTTACGGTATGCGCCGCGGTGCCGTCTTCCCATCTGGGTCTGACTTCCAGGTTTTCGTCGGAAAATCCGTCGGTCAGTATGTCGGTCACGTTTTCTCGGAATATTTTGTCTGCAAAACTCATGGACACATTATATCACATTCTTTTGCGATTACCAAGAATTTTTAGCCAAAAGCGCCGTTAAGCGCGGCGCAATTTTGCAACCGGCGAACAGCACGTCGGAAATTGACCCCAACGCGTTTACAATAGCCGTGAATTGTGGTATAATTCAAGCGAACGTCCGGCAAAGCCGGGCTTTCAGGAGAGATAATGAACCCGATTTACAGCAAATACAAGGAAAGATTCATACAAATCAGCGGAAACAACCGCAGCATTTTCGTAAAAGGTATCGTCAAAAAATACAATTTCGATATCGGCGCGATAATGGAAAACCGCAACGACACCGACGATTTTACGGATTTTTTATGGCACGGCAGGCGCACCTTCTCTTTGATCAACGACAAGGTCGTACAGAAAATGCTTAAACAGGCGGCAAAGAGCGATTCCGTCAGGGAAATCGGCGAAAAGCTGCTGCCAGGCGACGCTGCCGGCGACGAAAGCGAGGTTCTGGCGGCGGATATTAACATACAGCTTAAGAAAAAGCGCGCCGACAAGGAACCGACCTCTTCTCAGAAGATAGTTTCCGGACAGCTGGCAAGCCTCAAATATCTGAAACGCGAAGTCGAGGAAATGGAAAAGGAAACCGGTCTTTACGATCTGTATATAGGTTTCCCGTTCGTCGTCGGACAGCTTTCGGCGGACATACAGCTTAGGGCGCCGCTGCTGCTTTTCCCCGCGCATATCCATATCGAAAAGGACGAAGCCACGCTGACCCTTACGCCCAACCAGCCCGTAATGCTCAACAAGGCTTTCGTGCTGGCTTATGCCAAGGAGCACAACATTCCCACCGATAAACTCGTCCAGGAATTCGATCCTCTGGCGGAAGACACTTTTTCTAATCCCTACGACGTCGTGGATTATCTGAACGCGCACGGCTTCAAGCTGCGTTCGACGCGCAGAAAGACGCTGCTGCCTTTCGACACATCTTTCGTTCCGACGGACGGGCTGGAGGTCAGAAACTTTGCGCTGATAGGCAAATTCCCTCTTGCCAACGCCATATACAACGACTATCTGGCGCTGGAAAAAGACAATCTGACCACTCCGTCGATAGACGCGCTGCTTTCCCCCAAAAAAACGCGCCGCGAAATCAAAGCCGAACGCCGCGTAAAAGCGCGCGAGGAACGTAAAAAGCGCAAGAACGCGGAGCTTATGAACCCCACGTTCTATCCGATAAACGACCTTGACTACGCCCAGGAAAACGCGCTTGCGGAGATCAACAAGCAGGACAACATTGTTATATACGGACCTCCCGGAACGGGAAAATCCCAGACGATAGTCAATATTATTTCCGACGCGATGTGCAAGGGAAAACGCGTGTTGGTCGTCAGTCAGAAGCGCGCGGCGCTGGACGTCGTATTTTCGCGTCTTGGCAAACTGAATTCCAAAGCCATGCTGATACCCGACCCGGAAAAGGAAAAAATGAGCTTTTTCGAGCGCGTCCGCACCATGCACGCGGCGTCATACGCTTCGGCTTACGCCGACGAACAGGCGCATTACAAAAAGGTCGAGTTCGACATCCGCAAGGAGATAGACACACTCCAGTCGATCAGCGACAGCCTTTTCACCAAAACGCCTTTCGGGCTGACGCTGCAGGAAATGTATGCAGGCAGTTATAATATCGGCAAGGATTCCAAGGACTACAAGCTGTATAACAAACTCGTCGAAACCGAGATCGCCGACATGAATTATCCGGAACTGAGCGAGGATCTGCAGCTGATACGCGACAAGAATCTGGCGCATTTTTATCTGGAGCACGCCGAGACCGTAAAAAGCAACGAAATGGTAGAACACGTGCTGCCGGAAGTCGATATGCACAGGCTTAAAGAAGCCAAATCCTTCATCGAAAAGATACTTTCGCGTCCGATAGTGCCTTTCGACTGCGCAAAATACGCATACAGCCGTTATCTGACGGCGTTCTATCTCGAAAACTCCGCCACAGACCGCAGCTCGATAAAGCGCGTGGCAAAAATGATAACCGGCTACGAACACCCGTCGCTGCAGAAAGCGCTCAGCGTTTCGGCGTTCCCGCTGATGTGGCCGCTGTATCCGTTCATAAAGCACAGCTTCAACTCCAAGATGGAAAACGTGATGATCGATCTCAACGTCGCTAAAACGGTGCTGGACGAACACGCCGAGGAGTACCGACCTCTTTCGAAGGTGCTGGACGCAGAAGGCTACGCTCTGGCGGTCGGAGGTCTTTTGAACGGCAACAGCTACTTTTTGAAAAAACTCGGAGACGCTTTGGACAATTACGTCAAAGTCAGGGACATGAACATGGCACTGAACTCGCTGAGCGACCGCGTAAAAGCCGTTCTGAAATTTGCCGCGGCGAACTCCGACGACGAGATCTCCATGCGTGAAGTGCTGGATAAGATACTGCCCATACGCATATATCACGAAATAGTGTCGATGGATTACGCCGTCGAGGAGTTTTTATCCAAGACCGTCACCTTCGATTCGATGCGCCAGCGCATACTGCACCTTAAGCAGGATCAGCGCGAACTTTCGCGCGCTCTGGCGACTTCGCGTTTCAGCGAGATCTATGCGCAGTATTTCAAAACGGCGCCCGATTCCAAGGACTTTCTGTACGACATCCAAAAACAGCGCGGTTTAAGACCGCTCAGACAGATGTTCGACTTTTTCGGCGAATACCTGCTGAGGCTTTTCCCCTGCTGGCTGCTTTCCCCGGAGGTGGTCAGTACGATTCTGCCGCTTAAGCGCGATCTTTTCGACCTGGTAGTATTCGACGAAGCCAGTCAGATCTTTATCGAAAACGCCCTGCCCGCGATGTACCGCGGCACCAAAGTCGTCATCGCCGGCGACAGCAAACAGCTGCGTCCCACGGCGGGATTCGTCAAAAAGTATTTCGGCAACGGTATGCAGGACTCCTCCTTCGACCTCTCCACCCAGGCGGCGCTCGAAGTCGAAAGCCTGCTGGACCTTGCCACGGCAAGATACTATCCCGTACACCTTACCTACCACTACCGCAGCAAATACGCGGAGCTGATAGACTTCTCCAACGCCGCGTTCTATGAGAACAAGCTGCAGATAGCCCCGAATACGGAGCGTGATTTCGCGTCGCCGCCCATAGAGCGCATCAAGGTCAAAGGCGCTTGGCAGAACCGCCACAACCACGAGGAGGCGCTCGCCGTCGTCAAGATCGTCAAGAACATTCTTTCGCACCGCGGAGAAAACGAAAGCATCGGCATAGTTACTTTCAATATGGAGCAGAAAGAATATATCGAGGATATGCTTGACGCCGAAGCCGACAGATCCCAGCTTTTCCGCCGGCAGCTGTTTGCCGAACGCAACCGCATCGTGGACGGCGAAAACGTCAGCCTGTTCGTCAAGAACCTCGAAAACGTACAGGGCGAAGAACGCGACGTCATTATTTTCAGCGTGGGTTACGCCCGCAACGACTACGACCGCGTGGTGGCGCAGTTCGGCTCGCTGTCCATGGAAGGCGGCGAAAACAGGCTCAACGTGGCGGTGACGCGCGCCAAAAAGAAAGTCTACGTCGTCACCAGTATAGAGCCGGAGGAACTGGACAAAAACGAGACGACCAAGAACGCCGGCCCCAAACTGCTTAAAAAATATCTGTCGTACGCGCGCGCCGTATCTTCCGGCAACCGCGCCGAAGTCAAGGATATACTGGCATCCATGCACCGTTCATCCGAGGTCATAGACCCTATCGGCGCATACGAACTGCAAATCAAAGAACAACTCGAAAAACTGGGTTACGAGGTGGATATAAACCTCGGCAATACCGATTACAAACTGTCTTTGGGCATATACGACCGCGAAATAGGCAGTTACGTACTGGGCGTGGAATGCGACTACAGGGCATTCCATTCCAGTCCCAGCGTGCTGGAACGCGACGTTTACCGTTTCAAATTCCTGGAAAGCAAAGGCTGGGTGATAGTCAGAGTCTGGTCGCGCGACTGGTGGCTGTCCAGAACCAAAGTGCTTAACGACCTGGTAACCGTCATAGAACGGCAGCGGGCGATAATGCGCGACAAACTATTCCAAAGCAAATAGGAGAAAACCATGATACATTTTTTCTATGACGCCGACTCCGAAATGAGTCTGGAGACCGCCGTAAAATACGGTATAGACAACCGCGATTATTTCATCAAAATGCCCTATTCGATCATGGGCGAAAACCATTACTGCGACCTTCTGACGACCGAGGTTTCCGCAGACTTTTTCAGAAAAGTACGCGCGGGCGAAATGCCCTCCACTTCGGCTTTAAACGCCGAGGAATACAAAAATATCTTCGAACCCGCTTTTGCCGAGGGCGGCGAAATACTTTACGTTTCGTTTTCCTCCGCCATGAGCGCGACGTTCGACCACCTGGAAACCGCGCTTAAAGAGCTTAAACGCAAGTATCCCGACGTTATGTTCACGCGCTACGACTCCAAAGCCATCAGCATGGGCACCGGTCTGGCGGTGCTGGCGGCAGCAAAATGCCTCAGATCGGGCATGAGCGTTGCTCAGACCGTCAGGCACCTCGACGAACTCGTACCGCGCATCAATATCACGATAGTCGCCGACGACCTCAATTACCTTAAACGCGGCGGCAGACTTACCGCGGTCAAGGCGCTTTTCGGCACGGTTTTACAGATAAAGCCCATAATCAAGCTGACTACGGCGGGCACGCTTATCCCCACCATGAACGTATCCGGCCGCAACAAAGCGCTGATGACTATAGTCAACGAGATCGCCGCACGCGCCAGCGAAGCCGACGACCTGCCCATATTCATAATGCACGGCGACTGTTTAGCCGAAGGCGAACGCGTGCGCGATAAACTGCAGTCGTTGCTCCCCAAAGCTGAGATCGTATTACAGGAAGTCGGTCCCGTCATAGGCACGCACTGCGGTCCCGGAACTATAGGAATATGCTACATAGACGGAGAACGTCCCGAACCCGTAAAGGAATAACCGCGACCGCGCTGATACTTTTGCTTATCTTCAGCGCCCTTTCGGCGGCGCTCCTTTCGGGGTGCAACTCGAAACGCACCGTGACGGGTACTGCCCTGGGCAGCTACTATTCGGTAGAATATAATGGTAAAAACTCAGACAAGGAGATCGAAGCGCTGATGTCCGTGCTGGACGCCGACTTTGCCGCAGAAGGAACGGGCGATATCGGAAAAATCAACACCGCCCCCGTCGGCGAACCGGTAAAGGTAGACGAATACACTTTCGCGGCGCTTAAACTGGCTTTCGGGATCTCCACGAACAGCTCCGGCGCGTTCAATCCGGCGGCGTTTCCGCTGACAAAACTCTGGCGTTTCGCCCCGTCCGTTTATACGGGGACGGCGTCATCTTTACCGGACGCGGCAGATATAGAAAAAGCCGTACTGATTTCCTCCGTATCCTGCTTCAGATTGAACGAAGCCGACTTTAGCGTCACAAAGCTGGTCGAAGGCGCCATGCTCGACTTAGGCGCCATAGGCAAAGGATTCGCGGCGGATCGCCTGTTCGAAATTATCGACGGTAAAGGCATCGCGGACGCTGGCGCGACGTTCAGAGTTTCTGAGCCGGTAAAGATGTATATCCAAAACCCGCGCGGCAGCGATTATGTTGCCGAAGCTACCGTTTCAAATATAGCCGTATCCACCGGCGGAGATTACCAACGTTACTACTTCGTGGACGGTAAACGCATACACCATATTATGGGAAAAGACGGTTACCCCGCCGGATATTTTTCGGAGAATCCCGTCGTGTCGGTCACGGTAACGGGAGAGTCGGCGGCGATATGCGACGCGCTTTCGACCGCGCTGATGGTGACGGGCTATTGCCCCGAAGCCGAAGCGCTGCTTGAACTCTACGGCTGCCAGGCGCTGCTGTTTACGGAAACGGGATATTACGAAATCGGAGATTCGCCTTTTGAAGTCACCAAAGGAGTTAAACTTAATTGAGCATTACCGCAAGTCGCCGCTGTTCGGTATCGGCGACTTTATCGTAGTGCTCGCTTTGATATTCGTTTTGACGCTTGCCGCAAAATCGCTTGTCCGTTCCGACGCGGGAACGTATGCCGAGGTTTACGTCAAAGGCGAACTCACGCTCTCCCTGCCGCTGGACGACGACGCCGTGTGCCCCATTCCCGGCACGGCGGCGGTACTCACCGTTTCCGACGGCAAAATAGCCGTCACCGAAAACGACTGTCCCAATAAAATTTGCATCGGGACGGGATATGTGTCCCGTACCGGCGCCGCCATAGTCTGCGCTCCCTCAGGCATAGTGGTGATAATCCGCGGCGGCGACCCCGAATACGTTACGGGGGTGCATCGATGAAACAGAATTCTCTTAAGATCGCCCGCGCCGCCATGATCCTCGCTTCCGCGCTGATTCTGGGACTCGTCGAAAACCTGCTCCCGCCCGTCGT
>CALVZV010000037.1 GCA_944372665.1 uncultured Clostridia bacterium | reverse complement strand
TGTATAGGCAGAAAGAAATACCGTAACGGCTGCAAGAAATATCCGATACGAAAAGATGCTCTCGAAAACCTTGTTCTGGACAGCGTGATACAGGCGATGCAAGATGAAAAGACGGTACACACGCTTATCCAAAGTCTTATGCAAATGCAAGAAAAGCTCAACGAAGAACAGACGGCGTTGAAACTGCTCGAAAAGGAAAAGAAACAAACGCAAACGGCTTTGGATAATCTAATAAAGGCCATTGAGAGAGGCATAATGTCCGACTCGACGAATAAGCGATTGCATGAACTCGAAACGCAAATAAAAGACCTGGACGAACGAATAGCCGTAGAACAGAATAAAGTTGCTTTTACCCTCTCCGAAGACGATATACGGCGATATTACTTGACAGCGTTAAAACAAGAACCGCAATTATTGATAAATTGTTTGGTAAAGGAAATAACGCTTTACGACGACAAGATGATAATTACCTATAATACTCCGTTAAACGAAGGCTCCGATGAAAATCGGGGCTTTTCTTTTTACGAAAAAATGTTGTATCTTCCTTACACCGTGCCGCAAAGCGGACAGACGATATCCGTTCCGATTTATACCGTAATGAAAGTCTAAACCACGCAAGATAAAACAAAAAAGGCAGTCCGCAAACCACGGATTGCCTTAGGTTGATAAAAGAAAAAGCAAACAAAACCGGGTTCAATTTTGTTTGCTTATGGTGGACGATAAGGGACTCGAACCCCTGACTTTCTCCACGTCAAGAAGACACTCTACCAACTGAGTTAATCGTCCAAGGTGCTTATATATAATAGCAAACGCCGTCGCGTTTTGCAAGTGTTTTCCGTTATTTATAATCGCCATTTATTCCGTTAAGCCGGGATAGGGGTCGGGACAAGGATCAGAATGTATCAAAAAAGCCGGCGTTGAAGCCGGCAATACGCTTTGTTCGGATTGTCCTTGTCTCGCTATTCCTTAGACGCGGCGTCCGAAGACATACCCGCAAAAAACGAATCGATCGCCGCCAGATAACCGTCCTTTTCTATAAAAGAGGCTTCCGCAAAGCCGGCTTTCTCGGCAACGAATTTTGACTTCGGAGACGTGCAGGCGCTGTACATTGCCTCGCACATGAATATCGGCATCAGCAGATCCTTGGCGCCGTGGATAAACAGTATGGGCACGCCGGACTGCTTTACCGCCTCCAGAGCGGAGTCGCGGTGAAAACCCGTCTTGATGAAGCGGCGCGCGAACAACTCGGCTATGTGCAGAATAGGGAACGGAGTCAGACGGTAGATCTGCTTTATCTGATAGCACAACACGTCCCACAGCCTGGTATAACCCGAGTCCTCGATAATGCCTTTTACGTTGGAGGGCAGATTCTTTGCCGAATACAGCAAAGCCGCCGTGGCGCCTGAAGAAATGCCGTGTATATAAATATGTGTTTCGGGAGCCAGTTTGTTTGCTTCGGCGACCCAAACAACCAAATCGTTGACCTCAAGGATTCCCAATCCGGTATAATTCCCTTCCGAAGCGCCGTGCGCGCGCTCATCGGGGAGCAGGACGTTGAAGCCCTTGGAAAAATAGTAGGGAAGCACGTTTGCGAAATCGCGTATGCCTTCGGAAGAATAGCCGTGCATACAGATCACCGTCACGCTTGCGCCCTCGGTTTTATAGAAACGGGCAAACAGTTTCAGCCCGTCGGCGGTGGTCGCGTAAACGGATTCGAACGCGATTTTTTCGAGGTCGGCTTTTGCAAAGTTCAGCGATTCCGAGTAGCTGTCTATGTTCGGGCAGAGTACGGCATGCAGAGGATGTTTGGAGGGATCCGAAAATTTCGGGCGTTTGAAAGTCGCCATAAACGTGATGTATCCCAGCAGGAAAAGCAGACCGATGATGAATGCGCAGGCTATGATCAGCGCGCCCAACACCACGCCGGTAATGCCTCCCGCGGTCAAAGAACTGAGCAGCATTGTTTATCCTCCGAACGGTTTTGGATACCTATATTATATCACAAGATACCTGAATGTAAAGGATTTTAGCCGTTTTGCGGTTGCCGGCGGAGAAAATCGCCTCCAAACCGCATACGTCGTGCGCGAAAACTGCTTTAAATTGACGCATAAAGGGGGATATAAGGGGTATTTAAATTGACACGGGCGGGGAGCGGGTGTATAATCGGAATATCAATTTCTGCGAGGCGGATATGAAATTACTAGAGGAAATGATCTTGAAATACGGCGAAGTCAGGCCGGGCAACGTATTGAAAGTGGACAGTTTTCTGAATCATCAGATCGACGTCAAACTGGTGGAAAAGCTGGGAGAAGAGCTTTACAACGCTTTCAGAAACGACCACATCACCAAAGTATTGACGATCGAATCCTCCGGCATCGCGATAGCCATGATGACGGCGTTAAAATTCGGCGTGCCCATGGTGTTCGCAAAAAAACGCAAGACGATAAATCTTTCGGACGACGTATACACCGCGCCCGTTCACAGCTATACCAACAACCGCGACTACGAGGTCATGGTCAGCAAGGACTATATCAGCAAAGACGACGTGCTTTTGATAGTGGACGACTTTCTTGCTAACGGCTGCGCGCTGAGGGGTCTTATCGACATCGCGCACCGCGCCGGAGCCGCCGTGGCAGGTGCCGGGATCGCCATCGAAAAGGGCTTCCAGGGCGGCGGCGACGTTCTTCGCGCCGAGGGGCTAAAGATCGTTTCCCTGGCGATAATCGAGAAGATGAGCGACGACTCGCTTACTTTCAGAAAATAGTACGGCAACAGATAAATACGAAAACGGGCGCGCGCCCGTTTTTCGATACATAAGGAGCGAACAAACGGTATGGACGAAAAGTATTCCGAAAAGATCCTGGACGGCAGACTGGTGGCAAAGAGCATGGAAGCGGAGATCGCCCTAAAGATAGCGGCAGAAACGTCCGCCGGCAGACGGGCGCCGGTGCTTGCCACGATAATAGTCGGCGACAATCCCGCTTCCGTGACCTATGTCAGAATGAAAGGCAACGCCTGTCGCCGCGTGGGAATAGAGCCCAGAAAAGTGGAGCTTAAAGAAGAAACGACGACAGAGGAACTTATTGACGTCATAGACGGGCTAAACGCCGATCCCGACGTTTACGGTATACTGCTTCAGCATCCCGTACCCCGCCGGATCGACGAAAGAAAATGCTTCGACCGTATCGCGCCCGAAAAAGACGTCGACGGCGTGAGCGTCAATTCGCTCGGCAAAACGGCGCTGGGACTGAACGGCTACAGGGCGGCTACCGCCGCTGCGGTAATGCATATCCTGGAGTATTACAAGATCCCGCTTGTCGGCAAGGAAGCGGTGGTGATAGGCAGATCGCCGATACTGGGAAAACCCGCGGCGATGCTTTTACTGAACGCCAACTGCACCGTGACGGTGTGCCATACCAAAACAAGGGATATAGACGAAGTCGTCAAGCGCGCCGACCTCGTGGTCGCGGCTTGCGGAGTGCCGCGTTTCGTCAAGCCCGAATGGGTAAAACCCGGCGCCGTGGTTATAGACGCGGGCTATAACGCCGGCAACATCGGCGACGTCGACGAGGGAGCTTTCGAAAACGCTTCCCTGATGACCCCCGTTCCCGGCGGAGTCGGTCCCGTTACGATCGCCACTCTGATGTATCAGACGATGCTGGCATACCTGTCTCGAAAAAACTAAAACAGGTATCCGATATGCTGATAAAAGAATCCCGTTCGGGATTCTTTTGCTTTGCTTTTTGCGGACAGGGGCGTAAATACAATGAAACGTAAGAGGCTGATTTGCAGACCCGGCTTATAAAAAAGCGCGGGTGTTGTTCGGATATAGCATAAGCTAAAGCAACGCGACAACCGCCATATCGTTGACCGAGTTGACAACCGAACCCAGTGCGGCGAACATCACGATAAGATATATTACCATGATTATCAGATAAAGCATCACGCTGACAAGGGCGCCTTTACCCGCACGCTTGGCGGACTTGGGTTTTTCGTCTTTCCAGACAATGTAAAGGATCAACCCGACAAGGGGGATAAAAAAGCCCAGCAGCGCCCAACCGAAACTGCCGCTGTCGTTATTATAGGCGGGGGCGTTGCCGTAGGTTCCGCGCGAATTATTGTCGCCGCTAACGGGAGCTCCGCATACCGGCAATATTTTGATCCGTCCGGGATCCGTTCGCCGCAATTAGGACAATACATAGTGTTCTTCCTCCTTTAATTTTTTTCTGTAACCGAACCGCCGCAGCGGATCTTAAAAACGGCCTTTTTGACCGTACCGTTCTGCATTCTCAGGCTGGGTGCGTGCGGTTCGCCCGGCATAAACAGCGCCCAGTTTCCCCTTCGCATCGGCAAAAGAGGGATATCCTTTTGCTTCCAGAGAGCGATGTCTTTTTGTTCGTCGTATGCGGACAGGGGAGTCATCGCTGCAATGTCCGCGCAGCCCATCCATTCCTCGCCGTCAAGTATCAGCTGAAGATCGGCATACACTCGGTGGGTCTCCGCAACGGCTTCCTCGACGGGCTTCGGATCGTAGCTCATCACGTTGACGTAAACGTCATCGGAAAGAACGTAGCTGCCGCACGGAGTGTCCTTGCTCAGCGAAGGCGCGTATGCAAGACACAAGGCGATTTTTTCGTCGGCGGCGGCATAGTATCCGCCGTTTTTCAGGTCAGAATAAATCATAGGTCCTCTCTTTATAATACCATTATTATACACCGAAGTCCGTCTGAAATCAATCCTCGAGGAAAACACGCTCCGCTGCCGTGACCAACGGCATTTATCCGCGACGAGACATGTTCCCGAAATCTGAAGCATTAATAAATATTATATGAATATCAATAAACTCTTTTGAATTTTTTAAAATTATAAGTTAGGAACTTTAAAAATATTTTTCCGTAAAGCCTAACGCTTTTGTGGATAGCCGCGCCGTGCAAATTTGGAACCGGCAGCGCGCGATTTGTCTGAGCACAGGACTATAACTTGTTCCTGTAATTGTATTTATTCAGGACCTGACGCTTTCTGCGGGAGCTGACCTCGGTATATATCTGAGTGGTGGCGACGCCGGAATGCCCTAAAATTTCCTGTACCGAACGCAGGTCCGCGCCGTTGGCAAGTAGGTTCGTGGCGAACGTATGGCGCAAGTAATGCGGAGTGGAGCTGGGATTTACGCGCGCTCTTTTGGCGTATTTTTTGTATATTTTTTCGACGCTGTGCGATGTAAGAGGCTTGTCCTGGCGGTTGGTGAACAGATACGCGGTATGCGAAAACGCGCGTTGGCTTTTCATCTGCAGCATCAGTCTTTGCCAGGTCACCGGCGAAGAAATATAAATAATCCTTTGCTTTCTGCCTTTGCCGTGGATAAGCACGGCATGCTCATGGGTTATCACGTCTTCGAATTTGATTGCCGCGGCTTCGGCAACGCGTATCCCGGTAGATACCAATAAATCTATCAGCGCGGAAACTCTGGTAAACTGTCTTGATTCGAAAGGAGTTTTGGAGTCGTCGTTTTCGAAACAGCCCAGAAGGCGTTTGACCTCGTTAACGGACAAGGTTTTGGGCAGTCTGCGTTCTTCGCGGAATCTGAATTTCAGGTTGACGAAAGGGGAGACCTCGATAATTTTTTCCGACAACAAATAATCGTAGAACACCCTTAACGAAACAATTTTTCTTTTTACGGACGAATCCTTAAGTCCGCTGGATTGCATGAAAGAAACGTAACCCAGTATATTCGGAGCGAGCACGTTTTTTTCATGGCGCATGAAAAGATTGATATCCGTCATATAAGCGCTTAGCGTCTTCCGGGATAGATTTTTAGTGGATTTTAAAAAATCTAAATATTAGTTAATCATTTTATAACTCCTTTTATGCTTTTTCTATTGCAAAATACGCGAATATTGGTAAAATAACAGCAACAATAACTATCTAGTTATTGTAATGGAAACGGCCAAAGCCTAAGAAATAAGGCATGACCGAATAGGAAGTTTTTAAAAAATATTTATGTAATATCGATATCCCCTTTTTAAAATGTTTATGACCCCGCAAAAAAACAACCGCACGGAGCGGTTGCTTTTTTTGTGGTGCGCACTAAGGGACTCGAACCCCTGACTTCCTCCATGTGACGGAGGCACTCTACCAACTGAGTCAAGTGCGCTTATTTTCAACGTGTTTTATTATATATCCTTTACGGGCAATTGTAAAGCGTTTTTGCACGCTCCGACGCTTTACAGAGCAGGAATAATCCGAATTTGCGGTTTTTCGGAGTTTCGGCTTGATACCTCTGCGATTTTGTGATATAAAAAACTAAGCGGCGGCGATATTTATGCCGCAAAAGGAGAACGTGCTGAAAGTGTCGGATTTAAAAAAAGGATTGTGCGGTATAGCGGCTTTGTATATCGGTTATCCTGCGCTGCCGGATGAAGAGACGGCGCTTTTGAAACTGTGCGATTCGCGCTCCTACGTGGTGGCGGGCGTTTACCGCGAAAACGACAAAAAAGAGGCTTACGGGATACTTAAAAGGATGTTAAGAGAAGCCGAAAACTCGGTGTTCGATATTCTGATCGCTTACTCGCCGCAGAGATTGGGCTGTACGGAAGGCGGTGCGATCGCAGAAGGATTGTTTAAAAACAGGAATGTGCGCACGGTCTATCTGAACGCTGATCCGTCTGCGGAGCAGGCTTTGCTGAGAGGATATTTTGCCAGATACGCCAACCTCTATTCCGATTACCGTTCCCCGTCGGAATATGCTACAGGCGATATCGTTGCGGGATATGTAAAGTGCAGCGGCAAGATCGTGATCAGGAAAAGCGAAGCGAACGCGATCAAAGAAATATTCGAAAGGGTGCTCAACGGCGTCAGCGTATCCGAAGAATTGCTTGTACGCGCGGGCAGACGGCCTTTGGCCGCGCTTTTGCGCGACAGGCGTTATACGGGTGCCGTCAGCGTCAACGGCGCAAGAAAGTATTTCGTTCTGCCGCAGATAGTCGACGAGGAAACTTTTGAAGCGGTGCGTGAAATGCTGGCGCCCGTCCCCGAAAGCTATCCGTTGGCGGACGTGCTGCCCGAGGGAAGCGGCGCGGCAGAAGAAAACGGAAAAGCGTATTACGTTGTCGGGGAGAATCTTATTGAAAAGGACTTTGCCGAAAGGGCGGTATTTAACGCGGCGCGAGAGCTGCTTGCCGCCGTTGACGGCGACAAACTGGCTTTTTCGGCGTTCAACGCCCATCTTAAGCTGTATTCTTCCAATATTAAAAAGCGGCTGGAGCTGAGGCAGGCGGACATAGACTATTCCGCTTCCGACGAGGCAGACGCCGCGGACAAGCTGAAAACGAGAAACCGTCTGGAAGCCGATTTCAAGCGTGCCGCCCTTCAAAGAACGCTGCCGCTTAATCCTATGCATTTCAAAGCGTATTTCGAATCGCTGACCGAAAACGGTTTTTCCGTCAAAGCGCTGACGGAAATAATATCGATGTTTATCGAAAAAGTCGAGTTTTCAGCAGATAGACGGGTTGTGCTGACTCCGATAAGGGGGCTGAGGAGGGGAGATTTTTTACGCGAAAGCGATAAACCGGACGAGGCGGCAGGGGTTGACAAGCGCGGTGTAAAGCTTTAAAATAGAAATAAAGGTCGCAAGACCCGTACGAAAGAGGACCTCCGGACGCGATCCGGAGCGTTTTTTGTCTCACAGCAAGCAGGATTATCCCAAATTCGTTTCATATTGCGTCAAAGAGCGTTTGCAGATATAAAAAGTGCTTGCAAAGACGAAAAAAGTGTCGTATAATAGACAAGCGTCCGAAAGGGCAGCGAAAACGAAAATCGAATAAACCCGTGGAGAGATGTCCGAGCTGGCCGAAGGAGCACGATTGGAAATCGTGTGTACGTCACAAGCGTACCGTGGGTTCGAATCCCACTCTCTCCGCCAAAAGCGAACCTGTTCGAACTCACGGATAGGTTCGCTTTTTCTCGGGTGAGAGGGATAGCGTACCCGTGCGCTTCAGCGCATAAGGTGCGTCGGTTCGTCGTCTTTCGGGCGCAAAACGGTTGAGGAGACCGGAAGCCGAGCGGCGCTCGGAAATTGCGGCACGATTCCCGCTTTCGATTGAGCCGCAAAACGACTTGGAACATGCTTTGAACATTATCGTTTCAAATCGTAATATCGTAACGAATTTATACGTTAAAAGCCGAATCCCGTCTTTTCGACGGCATTGACCAGGACAAGGGACTTGGGCGATTATAACCGTGTTTCGTATCCATAATAAGCGATATCGGAAGCCGAGATGTGTGTTTTGTCCGAAAGCCCGTTGCGGCATCCGCCCCGATAATTTTACCGAAGCCGCGATACCGTACAAACGGAAGCGTCAACCAGCCGGGATTGAATTAGGGAGATCGGATGCGTTTAGGGTAAGGTAGTATGACACGTTTGATATAACGCCGTCAAGCGGTCGAGCTGAACGTCGCTCGGGTCGGAGTCGTTCGCCTTGCGTTCGTTTCCCGAAATGCTTTTCGAGTGTTTTCTGAGCGCTGTGGCGTTTAGTATCAGGACACGATATCGTCAGGCTAATCCGCGCGCCTACGGAAGCTATCAGCTCTCACATACTCGTTCCGAGTTCGAACGCCGCTATTACGGATATCTGTAAAGTCAGTATGGACATCAGCACGGTTACGAGGCTTATGTTTCGAAGCCCTTCGGCAACCGGCTGATGTGCGCCGCCGCGGCGAGTAGCGCGGCAAAAAAAGCGTGAATTAATTTCATAATTTTCTCCTTGACTTTTTGCTGAGACCATTGTAGGCAAAAAAAATCGCGCGGTCAACGCACAATTTTTTCCAGATACCCGCATGTGATCAAAGCGCTCAGACCTTGTCTTTCAGGCGGTAGCCGTGATAAGAATAAAGCGGTTTGTCTTCCAGTATACGTGCCAGCGTATAACGCTCAAGCGCGTTGCGCGGCGAATAGGAGGCGCGGTCTTTGGCGTATCCGAATACGCGGCGTTCGTTCATGTCGGAGTCGGCTGTTCTGCCAAGAATGCCGAACAGGGAAGCGAATCGGACGATGTTCGAATTTTCGCCCAGCACGTTTTTGAGTTCCGGATCGAGCAGCCAGCTCACTATATTATAGGTGCGGTAGCGGTAATTTGCATAGTATTCGGCAAAAAACGCGTCGGCTGCCGCAAACGAAGCCAGACATTCCTCGAAAAAGAGTTTTCCTCCCTGCGGCACGTGAACGGCGATACACCTTTCGAAGGGGCGGCAGGGGCATGCCGCAATTTTTTTCAAACCCGCTTTCGGAACGATCGCGAAGCGTGAAAATTCGAACTGCAGTCTTCCCAACCTGAAAATGCGCATAGTCAGGTGTTTCGACAGCCATTTTACGTTCCTCAGCCCTTCTTCGCCGTATCTTTCGAAGTCGTTGCCGCACCAATATCCGACGTCGCGGAAGGTGCCGTCGAATATTTTTTCGGGGATACCCGCTTCCGTATATTTTTTCCGCGTATATTCCGCTGCGCGCAAAACGGCGGCGAGATTAAAAACGCCGTCGTCGCCCTTTAAGCTTTTATATTTGCCGCGTAAAAGGCGTTGGGCGTACGCGTTTACTCGTTTAGCGTCGGTTTTGGCGCGTTCGGCGGCTTTTAAATACAGGGATTCGCTTATCCCCAGCTTGTCGGCAGGGATCATTTCGGTAAACAAGGTCGGTTATATGTTTTTTTCATTACAAGACGTATGCTGTTTTTCCCCGACGGCATCGCGCGACGCCAGCAATTCGCTGTTCTTTGCCACTTCCTCGTCGGAAAGCGGATAGAAAAAGAACGGGATCGTGCCCAGTACACAGCTGATCGCGGGTATCACGGTAACCGCGAAATAGGCGCCTTTGCGCATCGTCGGGGTGATTTCCGCGCCCTGTTCGTAGTGCACTATAAGCATTATCACCATGAAAGCCAGCGTCGACAGCGCGTTCATCAGCTTGCCGGAAAAAGTCATCGCCGCAAAGCAGCCGCCCTCGTTGCGTTCGCCGGTTTTGATCTCGGTATAGTCCACGGAATCCGCGATCATCGCGGTTTGCAGCACCATGAAGAATCCCAGTGAGAACCCCGTCAGGAACAAGCCCGCCAGCACTGCGTAGAACTGTTCCAGAGGAATGAAGTACATTGCCAGATAGACTGCCGCCGCGGCAAGCGACGACACGATCATCAGCCGTTTTTTGCCCACCTTTTTCAGGATGAAGGGGCATGTGACGGTGGCAAGTATCATGGAAACCAGCGTTGCCGCGCCCATAAGCGTGAATTTGTCTTCGTCTCCGAACGAGACGAGCGCCACGGTGGAGCCGCTGACCTGTATCAACGTGCGGCCGAAGCCTATGACGCTGCCGATAAGGATGATCTGCAACGGCTTGTTGGCTTTCAGCGCACGGAACAGGTCGCGGAAGGAAGTTTCTTTTTCTTTGACGAAATTGCGTTCTTTCGTGGCAAAATAAGCCAAAGAGAACAATCCCATGCCCACGACAGACACTACGACCGCCGCCCACGTCCAGCCCGAAGCGGTGGCGGAGCCGCCCTTGCTGAACCAGCCCGCCATCGAAACTCCGATCAGGGTGATCAGACCCAGCCCCACGTTTCCCAGCGTCCGCGCGACAGATATTAGTTTGGTGCGCTCGTCGGTGTCTTCCGTCATCGTGGACGTCAGTCCCCAGTAGGGCACGTCGCAAACGGTGTACGCCGCGTCCCACATAAGATACGCTATGCCGAATACGGCAAGGCGCGCGCCCTCCGGCCAGCCGGACGGAACGGCGAACAGCATGATCGTGAACAGCGCGACGGGCAATACGCTTATCAGAACGAAGGGGCGCAGTTTGGCGTTTTTGAAACGCACCTTGTCAATGACGCCGCCCATTATGGGATCGTTCACTGCGTCCCAGATCTTTGCCGCGAACATTATGACCGTCAGCGAGGCAAGTCCTTTGACGCTGAGATTCATGAACCCGTAAACGTACACCATGAGGAACGTGTTGACGAATGTGATGGTCATGTTCTGACCCAGACCCGCCAGCCCGAAACAGATCTTTTCTTTTAACGGAACCTTGTTAGTCATGATCCACCTCCGTAATCGCGCCGAAACCTGCGGTACGGTTTGATTATACCCCGACACGGGTATGCGTGTCAACGTCGGGTTGGGCGAGCCGTTGTCCGCAAACGGAACAGATTATCCGAAACAGGCGCTTTGGATTTGCATAACGGAATCCCGAACGCGCACTTTTCAAAAAACCGTTTTCGTCTTTACCGGCGGCGGGCGGCATTTTCCGAATAACGGCGCGGTTTTCCGGATTTCGGGCGACGCGGTTTACCGCCGAGCTTTTAAAAAGAAAGTCATATCGTTTGTAAAAAAGAAAACAATGTATTATAATTAGCGCGTTAATTATGAAAACGGCAGATAAACTCGAATTAAAGAACAATTCAGGACAGTGGTCCGGCAAGTTCGGATTTTTAATGGCGGCGGTGGGTTCCGCCGTGGGACTGGGCAATATCTGGAGATTTCCGTATCTTGCGGGACAGCAGGGCGGCGCGATCTTCCTCATCGCATACGTCTGCATGATACTGTTGGTTGGCTTTTCGCTGATGATAGCGGAATTTGCCATCGGCAGACACGCCGCGAAAAACGTCATCGACGCTTACGGCGTCCAGAAAAAAGGCTGGGGCGCGGTCGGAGTCATCGGCTGTATAGCTTCGTTTCTGATAGTTTCCTATTACTGCGTGATAGGCGGCTGGATAATCAGGTACGCGGCGGGATATTTCGACGGAGGCAGCTTCGTGGCGGACGGCGACTATGCCGGCGTGTTTTCTTCGTTTACCGGCGGAACTTGGCAGCCGATAGTGTGTCTGGTCGCATTCATGGCGGTTTGTCTGGTGATAATTCTGCTGGGCGTGCAGAACGGCATAGAGCGCATCAACAAGGTGCTTATGCCCTTGCTTTTCGTGATGCTGCTGTTTGTGATGATAGTGTCGCTGACCATGGACGGCGCGGTTGAGGGCGTCAAATTCTTTATCGTCCCCGATTTCGACCGCGTCGAAAGCACGGGCGGCGTCATGGGCATTTTCCTGGCGGCGCTGGGACAGGCGTTCTATTCTCTTTCGATAGGGCTGGGCATAGGCACGACTTACGGCAGTTATGCCCGAAAGGACATCAGTCTGGTCGCCAACACTTCTCTGATATGTATTTCCGACACGCTTGTGGCGATGATAGCGGGATTTGCGATACTGCCGGCGGTGTTCGCTGCCGGCGCCGAACCCACTGTGGGTGCGGGACTGGTGTTCGTCACTCTGCCGTCGGTTTTCGCCGTGCTCCCGGGCGCTTTGGGGAGCATAGTGGGCGTCGTGTTTTTCCTGTTGGTGCTGTTTGCCGCGATAACCTCGGCGATCGCGCTGATAGAGGTCAACGTATCGGTAATAACCGAAAAACTGAAAATCAAACGGCATTGGTCGGCTATCATAGCCGTTGCCGCGGCGACCGCGCTGGGACTCGTCGTGTCGCTGTCGCAGGGCGGATACATCGGCGGCGTGGACGTGCTTGACTGGTTCGATAAAATCTCCAATACCTTCCTTTTGCCGCTTACGGGCATACTGACATGTATTTACGTGGGCTACGTGTGGAAGCCCAAAAACGCCGTCGCGGAGATAACCGCGCATTCCGAAAACCAAACTTTCAGAAGCGCCGGATTGTGGGCGTTCAACATCCGCACGGTGTGTCCGGCGTTGATCGCGGTATTGTTCGTCTACGGGATCGTGGATCTGTTCATTTGACAAAAAAGACTTATACGGGCTACCGTAACTTGAAGTTCGGCAGTCCTTTTTATTTTTTGCAGTATTTTCTGCGCGCGCCGCGCCGAAAAGGCGAAGGGAAAAAACAAAAGCCGGTTAATTTTCTATCGGTATTGTTTCTCGCGCGCGGATATGGTATCATAAAAATTAAGGATACCGTTTCCGGAGGAGAAAAGCGAGTGAAGAAAATAGCCGGCAAGAACATAGTGCTGACCGGCGCGGACAGCGGCATAGGCTACGAGTTTTTAAAACTCATCGCCGCGGACAACAATGTGCTGTGCGTGGACGTCAACGTCTCCGCCCTCATGGAGCTGGCGAAAGAAAATCCCGGTCTGACGGTGATGCGTGCGGACATATCCGACCGCGAAAGCGTGGACGCCGTGTTCGAAAAAGCCGAAAGCCTTTTCGGGCACATAGATATTTTCTACGCCAACGCGGGATATGCATACTACGAAAAATACAATTACGCCGACTGGGACAGGCTGGACAGGATAATGCGCACCAACTGTTACTCGCCGATGTACTCATACGGCAGGTATCTTAAGCATCTTGACGGGAAAAGCGGGCATTTCTGCATAACGGCTTCGGCGATAGGCAAAATGGCTATGCCGGGATACACGGTGTACAGCGCCACCAAGTTCTGTATTCAGGGCTTTCAGCAGGGGCTGAGACTGGAGGATAACCCTAACGTCAGGCTGACGGTACTGTACCCGATAGCCACGGCGACCAACTTTTTCAATTACGGTTCGGAGGGCAGAAGCCGCGACGAGGATCGTCCTTTCCCCGTTCAGCAGCCCGACGTCGTGGCGCGCAAGATGTATTCGGCGGTCGCGCGAGGCAAAAAATACTGCAATCCGTCTTTGCTGTTTACGGCGGCGGAACAGATATTCAAGTTTCTGCCTTTTGTCCGAAGTGCGTATTGGGCGTTGGAAAAGGCAAAATTCCGTCGTTACTGCAGACGCGAAAACATATAGCCGGTCCGTTTCTTTTTAACGGAAGAGCATAGGAGAAAATATGTACGAAAAATTGTTCGCGCCTATGAAAATAGGCGGTTGCGAAATCAAAAACCGTATAGTGATGTCGCCGATGCTGATGGGCTTCGGTCAGATAGACGGAAAGCCCACGGAACAGCTCATGGATTACTATGAGGAGCGCGCCAAGGGCGGAACGGGACTGATAATCACCGAGATAACCAGGGTGGACGACGTAACGGGAGCGGCGGCGTTCGCGCAACTTGCGATGTCGCACGATTATCATATAGAGCCGATGCGCGAGTTTGCGGAGCGCATACACCGGCACGGCGCAAAGCTGTTCGTTCAGCTGCACCACCCCGGGCGGCAGAACGTCGGGCTGATGGTGGGGACCGTACCGATATCCGTAGCGACCGAGCGCATATGGAAAGGGTATCGTAAAATGCTTTACAAAGCCGTTCCCGTATTGCGCAAGGCGCTTCTCGAAAAGGATCTGGTTCCGTGTTCGGTCGCGCCCAGCAAGGTCGAACCCGCATATTTTGCGGCGGGCAGAGTGCGCGCTCTCGGGAAAAGAGAGATAAAAAAACTGATTTCGCGCTTCGTCGACGCGGCTGTGCGCTGTAAAAAAGCGGGCGTTGACGGCGTAGAGCTACACGCGACTCACGGATATCTGATACAACAGTTCCTTTCTCCGAACACCAACAAGAGAACGGACGAATACGGCGGCAGCTTTGAAAACAGGCTGCGCTTTTTGTCCGAAATAGTGGCGGGGATCCGCCGCGAATGCGGAGATTATCCTATAATAGTACGCCTGACCGTGGACGAGTGTTACGACCGCATAGGCAAGCCCGGCAAAGGCTACGGGCTGGAAACGGGCGTGGAATACGCAAAGGCGATCGAAAAAATGGGAGTTGACGCAATAGACGTCAGCTCGGCTTCATACGACGCTTTCAATTACTGGCTGGAGCCGACGTCTTTCGACAGCGGCTGGAGGAAGTATATGGCTTCAGCAGTCAAAAAAGCCGTTTCGATCCCCGTGCTGGCGGCGGACATCATCAGGACTCCGGAATTTGCGGAGGCGCTTCTGGAGGAAGGAGTGCAGGACTTCGTGTCGCTCGGCAGGGCGCATATAGCCGATCCTCACTGGGCGGTAAAAGCGGCTTCCGGCAGGGAAAAAGACATCAGGCGCTGTATATGCTGCCTTTACTGTATAGAGAGCATGCAGGAAAACGCGTTCACGGGAGGTCACGGATACTGCTCGGTCAATCCCACGGTGGGAAGGGAGCGCGAATACTATACCGAAGGACTTGCCGAGGACGGAAACGGCAGGACTGTCGTCGTCGTGGGCGCGGGAGCGGCGGGGCTTACCGCAGCTTACGTCGCCGCGGAACGCGGTTTCAAAGTCGTGGTGCTTGAAAAAGCAGAAAGAACGGGCGGACAATTAAATCTCGCCGCCGCTCCTCCGCACAAGCAGCGTATAGGCTGGTGCGCCGAAGATCTGACGCGGCGCGCCGTCGCCAAAGGCGCCGAGATCGTTTTCGGGCGTGAAGCCGATCCCGAAGTTATAGCGTCGTATTCGCCTTACGCCGTCATAATCGCCACCGGCGCCGAGGCCGTGAGACCGAGGTCGATTGCCGGGGCGGACGGAGAAAACGTGTTCACCGCCACCGAGATACTCGACGGTTTTGTAAAGCTGGCCGGGAAGCGCGTCGTGCTGATAGGTTCGGGAATGACCGGACTCGAGACCGCTGAGCTGCTCGCGCCCGAAAACGAACTGACCGTAGTCGATATGACCGATTCGCTTGCGCCCACGACATGGTTTCAGCATCGCGACGATTGTGTACCCAAACTCGAAAAATCCGGTACCCGTTTCCTGATGAACCGCAAACTCGAAAGCGTAGACGGAACGGGCGTCAATCTTGTAGGGGTCAAAAAGACGAAGCGCGGATTTGTCGCAACGGGCGAGAAAGAACACATCGACTGCGACGCCGCGGTGCTGTCGCTGGGTTCGCGGAGCGTGAACGCGCTGTATAAGCAGCTGCAGGGGAAATACGACAGACTGTATCTTATAGGAGACGCATCCAAAGTCGGCAGGATAGCCGACGCCACCGCTGCGGGTTATGCCGTGGCGGCATCGCTTAAGTAGCGGCATATAGAATGCGGGAAAAATGAAAGAAACAGAACGCTATTCCGAATTCGGCAAATACAGGGAAACGTATTCTTGCGATGAGTACAACCGCTCTCACGAGGAATTATCCGGAGGTGAAACGCCTTTCGGTTCGGAATACAACCTCGAGTCGGAAACCGCTGTAAACTCCGAGCCGAAAAGAAAGGGTAAAAAGAACGACATCCGGAAAAAGCTGCTGGCGAGTACGCTTGTTCCCGCGGTGGGCGCCGTCGGCGGTGCAGCCGTGATTACGGCGGCGGTGCTTACGGCGGCGGTGATTCAACTTGCGGTTATTTCGCTCGGTATCGGGATCGACAGCATTTTCGTGCGGTTTTCCGCAAAAAACGCTTCGGATGCGGCGCTTACGGCATATCTTAGCGCGGGAGAGGAGCGTTTTACAACGCCGCTTTTATATGACGACGGCGACTTCAGCGTATATTTTGACGGACTGACTCCGGATACCGAATATTTGATGGAGGTCGTCGACGACGATACGGGAAAAAC
>CALVZV010000036.1 GCA_944372665.1 uncultured Clostridia bacterium | reverse complement strand
CCGCACAGCAACAGGATTATGATGATCCAGGAAATGCAATCGCAGCCGCACCCGCCGAAGTTAAAACCGTTCACTTTTCAGACCTCCTTCTATTTTAGGGTGATTCCCTTTTCATTACACTTTATGAAGGAGCCGTTTAGTTTGTTACTTTGCCTCCGATGCGTTTTGAGTTTTACCGTCGTTTTGCTTTTCTTTATCTTCGGAAGCGAGTTTGACAACGCCTTATATATGTGATAATATTTTGGCTATGAAAATAAGGAAATTTTTTAACGCCGCGTTAAGGCAGGTGCCTAACGCACTGACATTGTACAGACTCGCCGCTGCGGTGGCGATCCTGTTAGTGGCTCCTTATGAGACGGCGTTTTACGTTATATATGCTCTGGCGGGTATTTCGGATCTGTTCGACGGCGTCATCGCCCGCGCGATAAAAGCCGAAAGCCGCTTCGGTTCCACCGTGGACACGATAGCCGACGGGCTGCTGACCTTGACGGGAACGACCGTGGTTTTCGTCAACATGCAGCCGCTGGACGCCGGAGTTTTGGGAATAGTCCTTGCGTTTTTCCTGACGCGCATCGCGGGCGCCGTCGTTACGGCGGTACGTTTCAAAAAATTTGCCATGCTCCATACGGTAGGCAACAAGATCGCCATGATTTTGTTTTATCTGATCCCGTTTTTCTATACCATGTGCGCGGCGGTCGGTACCGCCGACGTGCTGATATACTCGGTGACTTCGGTATGCATATTGGCGGCGCTGGAGGAAATAGCCATTCAGGTCGTAATTCCCGAATTCGACGACAACATAAAAACTCTAGTCACTGCGGTCAGAAGACGCAGAAGCCGCCTGGAGGAGCAAAACATTTTGCCCGGAAACGTCGAGACAGGGAAATAACTTCATACAGCCGTTTGCCGGACGCCTCGGGGCGTCCGGTTTCATTCTATTGCGGGCGCGCGTGTCTTAAGCGGTAAAGTGCTTGATTTATAAATTTTTTCGTAGTAATATATATTTAATTTTTATATACCGGAGAACATAATGATAAAACTCAATCAAGGTAAATTCCGTTATTCCTGCGGCAGATTCCTGCCCGCTGCCGACGGCAAGGGTTACGAGAAGACCATTGCTTATTCCGTTCTTTCGGCGCATTCCGCCACGAAAGCCGAACCCGGACAGATACTAAAAATCAAATTCGACGCGCTGGCGTCGCACGACATCACTTACGTAGGCATCATACAGACCGCGCGGGCGATAGGGCTTGACCGTTTTCCGGTGCCGTACGTCCTTACCAACTGCCACAACAGCCTTTGCGCCGTGGGCGGCACGATCAACGAGGACGATCACGTTTACGGGCTGACCGCCGCCAAAAAGTACGGCGGAATATACGTTCCTCCGCATTTTGCGGTAATACACACGTTTATGCGCGAGAATTTCGCCGGCGGCGGCAAGATGATACTCGGTTCCGATTCGCACACCCGTTACGGCGCACTGGGCACTATGGCGATAGGCGAAGGCGGTCCCGAACTCGTAAAACAGATCATAGGAAAAACCTACGACGTCAAATATCCCGAAATCGTGGCGGTAAATCTCAGCGGCAAGCCCAAAAAGGGCGTAGGTCCTCAGGACGTGGCGCTGGCGATAATCGGAGAGGTGTTCAAAAACGGTTTCGTCAAGAACAAAGTCATGGAATTCGTGGGCGAAGGCATAGCCGCGCTTCCCGTCGAATATAGAAACGGTATCGACGTCATGACCACCGAGACCACCTGTCTAAGTTCCGTATGGGAAACCGACGATAAAGTAAAGGAATATCTCGTCGCGCACGGCAGGGGCGGCGACTATAAAAGGCTTTCTCCCGCCGACGGCGCGCTGTACGACGGCTATATCGACGTCGAGCTGGACAAGATCGAGCCGATGATAGCTTTACCGTTCCACCCGTCCAACACGGTGAAACTGAAAGATCTGATCGCTTCGCCTTACGAAATACTTTCCGAGGCGGAAAAGCGCGGCAGGGAACTCATCAAAAACGACAAATTTTCCCTGACTTCAAAAATCGATTCCAAAGGCAGGGTCGTCGTAGACCAGGCGATAATTGCAGGCTGCGCGGGCGGCACATACGACAACATTTTCGCGGCGGCAAGGATACTGAAAAAAGGAAATATCGGCGACAGGCTGAATTTCAGTATTTACTGCGGTTCCCAACCCATCTACGCCGATCTCGCGGCAAAAGGCGTGCTGACCGAGCTTACCGAAGCGGGCGCGGTGGTAAAGACTTCGTTCTGCGGACCCTGTTTCGGCGCAGGCGACGTGCCGCAGAACAACGGCTTTTCGATACGGCACACCACCAGGAATTTCGAAAACCGCGAAGGCTCCAAACCGGGCGAACGCCAGATCGCTTCCGTCGCGCTTATGGACGCGAGGAGCATAGCCGCTACCGCCGCCAACGGAGGCGTACTGACTGCGGCTACGGACGTCGATTACGACGACGTTATCCCGGAAGCGGATTATTCCGACCGTGCGTACCGTAACCGCGTATATAACGGATTCGGTTCTCCCGACAAAGACTCGGAACTTATACTCGGACCGAACATTTCCGACATTCCCGCGATGCCGTCGCTGAAAAAGAATCTTATCATGCGCATGGTCGCGGTCATCGACGATCCCGTGACCACCACCGACGAGCTGATACCATCGGGCGAAACCAGCTCTTACCGTTCCAATCCGCTGCGCCTTGCCGAATTCGCGCTTTCCAGAAAGGTACCCGAATACGTTGCGCGCGCCAAAAAGGTACGCGACGCCGAACAAGAAGTCGAAAAAGGCGTTATCCCCCCGGACTACGAAAAGGCGTTCGGGATTTTGGGCGGCGACGTTTCCGATACCGAAATAGGCAGCGTCATCTTCGCCGTCAAACCGGGCGACGGTTCCGCCAGAGAACAGGCGGCGTCTTCCCAGCGCGTTCTGGGCGGCATCGCAAACATCGCCAACGAATACGCAACCAAGCGCTACCGTTCCAACCTCATTAACTGGGGCATGATCCCGTTCAGGTATGCGGGAAAGGCTTCGGATTTCGAGGTCGGCGACCTTATCCTTATCAAGGATCCCGCCTCGGCTCTGGAAATCGGCGCGGCAAAAGCCGTGCTTTTGAGAGGCGACGGAGAAAAAGACATAACGCTGACGGTAGACGCGCTTGGCGCAGAGGAAAAAAAGATAATAGAGGCAGGCTGCCTTATCAACTACAACAGATCATAAGCCTGAAATACGGAGGATTTCAAAAATGATATTCGACCCTAAACACGAATGTATGTCGGTGGACGAGATGCGCGCGCTGCAACTTGAGCGCCTCAAAAAGATCGTCGCCTACGCATACGAGCGCGTGCCTTTTTACAGAAAAAAGTACGACGAAGCGGGCGTTAGACCCGAGGACATAAAGACGCTGGACGACATCAGAAAGCTGCCGTTTACCGTAAAAAGCGATCTGCGCGACAACTATCCTTACGGGCTGCTTGCCGTGGAAAAAAAGGATCTGAAGCGTATCCACGCTTCCTCGGGAACGTCGGGTAAACCCACGGTAGTATGCTACACGCAGCACGACATGGAAATATGGTCGGATTGCTGCGCGCGGCTTGCGGCGGCGGCGGGCGTTGGCGGCGACGACATAGTGCAGGTATCCTTCGGCTACGGGCTGTTCACGGGCGCTCTGGGTATGCACCAGGGCTGTGAAAAACTGGGCGCAGCGATAATTCCGGCTTCCAGCGGCAACACCGAAAGACAGGTAATGCTGCTTAAAGATCTGGAAGCCACCGTACTGGTATGCACGCCGTCTTACGCGCTGTATATCGGCGAGATAATGGAAAAGATGGGTTATTCGCCAAAGGATCTGAAACTGAGGATAGGGCTGTTCGGCTCCGAGGCTTCCACCGAGGAAATGCACCGCGAAATAGCCAAAAAGCTGGGTATATTCACTAACGACAACTACGGACTGTCCGAGCTTATCGGACCGGGAGTCAGCGGCGAATGCACCGAAAAATGCGGAATGCATATAAACGAGGATCACTTCTATCCCGAAGTGCTGGATCCCGAGACTTTCGAACCTGTTGCGGACGGGGTTTACGGCGAGCTGGTGCTGACGTCGCTGACCAAAGAGGGTATGCCCGTTATCCGCTACAGAACCAAGGACGTCACGGCTCTGGATCACACTCCCTGCAAGTGCGGCAGGACTACGGCGCGTATGGCAAAACTTCGCGGCAGAACGGACGACATGCTTATAATCCGCGGCGTCAACGTGTTCCCGTCCCAGATCGAGGGCGTACTCATGAACATGCCCGAGGTGGGCGGTCAGTACGAGATCATCGTCACGCGCGAAGGCTATATGGACAAGCTGGAAGTCAGAGTCGAAGTAGCCGACGGCGCGTATCTGACCGACTTCAACAAGCTGGAAGCGCTCCGCGCGAAGATCAAGCACAACCTCAGGACGGTGCTGCAGATAGATTCGGTGGTAAAGCTCGTCGAGCCGCTGTCGCTGAAACGCTACGAAGGGAAATCCAAGCGCGTGACCGATCTAAGGAAACTGTAATGAGAAAAAAATAACCGATATAAAGGAAAAACGATATGAAAAAACTTATGCTGACCAACGAAGCGGTGGCCAGAGGCGCATTCGAAGCGGGAGTAAAGGTCGTATCCTCTTACCCCGGCACGCCCTCCACCGAGATCACGGAGTTCGCGGCGGGCTACAGGGAAATGTACGTCGAATGGGCTCCCAACGAAAAGGTCGCCACCGAGGTCGCCGTAGGCGCGTCCGCGGCGGGCGTCAGGTCGATGTGCTGTATGAAACACGTCGGCGTGAACGTGGCGGCGGATCCGCTGTTCACCGCGGCATATACCGGCGTCAACGGCGGTATGGTGCTTGTGGTGGCGGACGATCCCGCGATGCACTCCTCTCAGAACGAGCAGGACTCCAGGTTCTATGCCAGAAGCGCGCACGTTCCGATGCTGGAGCCTGCGGACAGCGCCGAAGCCAAGGACTATCTCAAACGCGCGTTCGACCTTTCCGAAGAATACGACACTCCCGTAATGCTGCGTCTGACCACGCGTTCGGCGCACGCGCAAAGCTATGTCGAACTCGAAGAAAGGGTTGAACGGGATCCCAAACCTTTTGTAAAGGACGTATCGAAGTGGGTAATGATGCCCGCAGCCGCCAGGGGCAGACACCTTAAGGTCGAGGATAGGGAAAAGCGCTTGAAAGCGGCTGAGCTTAAAGAATTTTACCACGTCGAAACGCGCTCGAAAAAGCAGGGTATCGTCACTTTGGGCGCCGTATATCAGTATGTAAAAGAGGCCACCGACGCTTCGATATTCAAGGTAGGCATGGTGTATCCTCTGCCAGTCGAGGCGATCAGGAAGTTCGCCGAAAGCGTGGACGAACTCATTGTTTGCGAGGAGCTCGAACCCTTTATCGAAAATCAGCTTAAAGCGAACGGCATAAAATGCCGCGGCAAGGAGATTTTCGGACTTCAGGGCGAGTTTTCCACGGCGTCCGTCAGAGAAAAGCTGTACGGCATAAAGGCGCCCGTTTCCGAAGCGGACGTGCCCGCAAGACCTCCCGTCATGTGCGCGGGATGTCCTCACAGGGGCGTGTTTTACGTGCTCAACAAACTTAAGCTCAATGTCTGCGGCGACATAGGCTGCTACACGCTGGGCGCCAATCCTCCGCTGTCGGCTCTCGATCTGTGCGTATGTATGGGCGCGAGTATCGGTATGGCGCACGGCTTCGACAAGGCGGATTCTCCGCTGAAGCGCAAGACCGTGGCGGTGATAGGCGATTCGACGTTTATCCACAGCGGCATCACCAACGTGATCAACCAGGTTTACAACAAGGGAACTTCCACCACTGTTATCCTCGACAACTCCATAACGGGAATGACGGGTCACCAGGATAATCCCGCGACGGGCAAACGCATCACCGGCGAAGCCACCGCAAAACTCGACCTTGTCAATCTCTGCAGGGCGATAGGCGTGGAGTCCGTCAGGGTAGTCGACGCATACGATCTTGCCGAAGTCGAAAAGGTCGTCAAGGAAGAGATAGCCAATGAGACCGTCAGCGTCATTATCGCGCGCCGTCCCTGCGCGCTGCTGACCAAAACCTATCCGCCGGCTTTCGGTATCGACTCCGAAAAATGTATAAAATGCCGTTCCTGCCTCAGGATAGGCTGCCCCGCGATAGAATATATCGGCGGCAAGGTAAGGATCAACAAAGAACTCTGCGTGGGCTGCGGCGTATGCAAACAACTGTGCCGTTTCGACGCGATAAAGGAGGGCAGATAAATGACCGACGCAATTAACGTATTGATAGTCGGGGTCGGCGGACAGGGCACGCTGCTTGCCAGCAGAGTGCTGGGCGCAGCCGCCTCGATCCTGGGAAAAGACTGCAAACTGAGCGAAGTGCACGGAATGTCGCAGCGCGGCGGTTCCGTCGTCACGCACGTCAGGATAGGTTCCGATATCGCCGCTCCCGTGGTGACTCCCGGCGAAGCCGATTACGTGCTGGCTTTCGAAAAACTGGAAGCGCTGCGTTTCGCGTATTATCTTAAGCCCGACGGCGTACTGCTGATCAACGACCAGGAGATCATGCCGATGCCTGTCATCACGGGCGTAAAGGAATATCCCTCGGATATTTACGGAAAGCTTACCGCTGCGGGACACAAATTCGTATCGGTTCCCGCATTGGAGCTTGCCGAAAAGGCGGGTACCGCCAAGGCGGTCAACACCGTGCTTATCGGGGTGCTGGCAAAACTCACGGGCATGGAATATTCGGTCGCCGAAGAAGCCGTACGCGCCGCGGTAAAGCCGAAATTTTTGGACGTCAACGTCGCCGCGCTGAAAGCGGGTTACGATTATTCAAAGTAAATTAACGGGAACGGAGGAAATAAATATGCAATATTTCAACGAACGCATAGAGCGTATGAGCCGCGACGAAAAGCACGCGCTTCAGGGCGAACGTCTTAAAAGGGTCGTCACTCTTGCGTACAACAACTGCAAACCGTACAGGGCGAAGATGGACGAGGCGGGCGTCACTCCCGACGACATCAATTCAATAGACGATATCGTCAAGCTGCCCTTCACCACAAAACAGGATATGCGCAACAATTATCCTTTCGGTATGTTCTCGGCGCCGCTGGAGGATATCGTGAGAGTACACGCCTCGTCCGGCACCACGGGCAAACTGACAGTAGCGGGAAGCACGCAGCACGACCTCGACGACTGGACGGAAGCCGTGGCGCGCGGCATGGTCAGCGCGGGCGTAACCAAAAAGTCGATCGTTCACGTGGCTTACGGATACGGACTGTTCACGGGCGGTCTGGGCGCGCACGACGGCGCTACTTTGATAGGCGCCACCGTCGTTCCTGCCTCCGCAGGCAATACCGCAAGGCAGCTGACGCTTATCAAGGACTTCAAAGCGGACACCATCTGCTGCACCCCCAGCTATGCCGTGTATCTTGCCGACGAGTTCAAAAAAGCAGGCGTACCCGTCAGCGAACTCAGCCTGAAACAGGGATTCTTCGGTGCAGAACCGTGGTCGGAAGAAATGCGCGTGAAAATCGAGGAAGGTCTGGGATTGAAGGCGTACGACATCTACGGACTCAGCGAAATTTCCGGACCGGGAGTGGCTTGCGAGTGCGCTTATCAGGCAGGTCCCCACGTCCAGGACGACTTGTTCTATCCCGAAATAATCGATCCCGAAACCTTAAAACCCGTGCCCGACGGCGTCAGGGGCGAACTGGTGTTCACCACCCTCAACAAAACGGGCATGCCGCTTATCCGCTACCGCACCAGGGATATCTGCGCGATAATTTCCGAGCCGTGCAAGTGCGGAAGGACTTCGGTCAGACTTGCCAAGATAACCGGAAGGACGGACGACATGCTTATAATCCGCGGCGTCAACGTCTTCCCGTCCCAGATCGAAAGCGTGCTGATAAAGGACAAGCGCATCAGTCCGCATTACCATATCACGATCGACCGCATCAACAACCTCGACGTTATGATGATAGAGGTCGAACTCCAGAGAAACGTCGCATTCGACGAGATCCAGGAGATAGAAGTCATGCAGAAGAAACTTACCGCCGACATCGCTTCGGCTATCGGAGTCAGCGCCAAAGTCAAACTGGTGCAGAGCGGCACCGTGCCCAGAAGCGAGGGCAAGGCAGTATTCGTCACCGACAACAGAAAGATATAAGGAGGTCATCATGCTGGTAAACCAAATCGCTGTATTTTTGGAAAACAGGAAGGGCAGGATATGCGAATTTTCCAAGGTCTTAAAGGACGCCGACGTCAACATCCAGGCGATGAGCATAGCGGACACCATGGAATACGGTATCCTCAGAGCCATTACCGACGACAACGCCAAAGCCATAAAGGTACTTAAAGCCAACGGCTTCAACGTGGCTTCGACGGATCTGGTAGGCTTCAAAGTCGACGACAAGCCCGGCGAAATGTACAAGGTTTTGCAGATACTCGACGACCACAAGATAAACATCGCGTACCTGTATTCTTTCGCGCGTGCCGGAGCCGCTAAATCCGTGATTTTGCTGAAAGTCGACGACAACGACGAAACCATGCGCATACTTAAAGAAAGCGGAATAAATCTTATCGACGACAATATTCTATAGAGAGTGAGGCTCTATAGGATTGACCGTTACGACGGATCTTAGCGTGATCCGCGACAATCTGTATAAAATCCGCGAAAGGGTAAAGGACAGAACTTTGACTTTGATGGTCAAAGCCGACGCTTACAACCACGGCGCCGAGCGAGTCGCGGCGGTATCAGAACCGCTTGCCGACCGTTTCGGGGTAGCCGCTCCCTCGGAGGGAGCGGCGCTCAGAAAATCGGGCATCGCAAAGCCGATAGACGTCTTTTCGCCCTTGCCGTCGCAAATATGCGGCATAGTGGAATGCAATATGACGCCGGTCATACATTCCTTTGAAACTCTCGGGGCGCTCTCGGCTTGCCGGGGCGCCGAAGTCGAGGTAAAATTCGATACCGGAATGCACCGCATGGGCTTCAAAACTCCCGCCGAGGTCGAGACCGCGGCGCGTATGCTGAACGCCTACGGCGTCAGGGTGCGCGCGCTGATAACGCATTTCGCTTCCAGAGAAACCGAAAAAGAGCAGCTTGCGCGCTTCAAGTTCATGAAAGAGACCTTCGAGCACGCCTACGGCAGCGAATGCCGCGGCGAAGCGGCGGCTTCGGACGGAATGAAGGACGGCTTTTTGCTGGACGGCGTCAGGGTCGGAAGACTGCTGTACGACGGCGCCATGACCGTCACGTCCGAAGTGCTGGCGGTCAGCAGAGTGTGCGCGGGCGACAGGATAGGCTACGGCGGACTGTTCGCGGCGGAGCGCGATACCTTCGCTGCGGTAGTGTCGGGCGGTTACGCCGACGGAGTGCGCAGGGACTATTGCGGCGCCGAGATCGAAGCGAATGGCTCAGGCATGAATATCGCCGCAGTATGTATGGACGTTTCCGTCGCGGTAAACGCGTCGGAACGCATAAAAGCCGGCGATAAAGTCAAAGTGTTCGGTCTGTTTAACCGCGAAAGTTTTTTAAAGGTTTCGCGTGCGAACATCTACGAGATATACACTTCGTTCAAAGGACGAACCGAAAGGAAATACATACCGGATGGAAAAATCCCAGATACGTCGTCAGATGCGTTCCGAGCTGGAGAAGCTATCTGACAAAATAAATGCATCAAAACGCATAACCGAATATGCGGTTTCCGAAACGGCGTTTAAAGTTGCCCGAAACGTCTTTATTTTTATATCTACCGATTCAGAACCTTGCACCCGGGACATCATCGCCAAAGCTTTCGGCGAGCATAAGCGCGTGTTCGTGCCTTTTATGAAGGACGGCGAAATGCGTATAAGCGAATATTTTTGCGGCGCGCCTTTGATTAAGGGCGCTTACGGTATTTCCGAGCCCGCCGAAGCCGAGGAGTCGAACGTAGAACCCGACGTCGCGTTCGTGCCGTTGGTCGCCTTCGATTCCTCAAAAAACCGTCTGGGACACGGCAAGGGCTGTTACGACCGCTATTTGACGGGCAGGAGCTGCGCTAAAATCGCGCTGGCATTCGCCCTTCAGCGCGTGCCGGAAGTGCCTGTAGGGCCGGACGACGTCGCCATGGACGCCGTTATCACCGAGGAGGGAGTCCTGAGATGAGAATAATAGCCGGACGATTCAAGGGCAGGACGCTGCTTTCTCCCAAAAACCGCGACGTGCGCCCGACTACGGACAGAGTCAAGGAAAGCCTTTTCAACCTGCTGAACGATAAGATCGACGGGGCGTGCGTGCTGGACTTGTTTTCGGGTTCGGGCGCGCTGGGAATAGAAGCGCTGTCGCGCGGCGCGGCGTATGCCGTGTTTGCGGATAACAGCAGGGAGTCGCTTGCGGTGACGGAAGCCAATCTGAAAAAGATCGACGCTCCCCATTCCGTCGAATACGGCGACTTCAGCAAAGTCGTAGCCGCCATGAAAAGCTGCGGCAGGAAATTCGACGTCGTATTCTTGGATCCGCCGTACAAAAAGGGCATTGCGGCGGAAGCGGTCGCCGCGGTTGCCGAAGCCGGGATTCTGGCGAAGGACGGCGTCATCGTCGTGGAGAGGGCGCGCGACGACGTGCCTACGGCTCTTCCGTCGGGATACAGGATAACGGATTCCCGTCCGTACGGATCGTCCGAAATAGAGCTGGTGAAAAAATGCACCGCGGCTGCGGTAACGGGCACGTTCGACCCGTTCACGCTGGGGCATAAATACCTGGTGGAAAAGGCGGCAAAGATATTCGATATGGTCTATGTCGTGATACTGGTCAATCCCGACAAACAACCCATGGCAAACGTCGAAAAACGCATTAAATACGCGAAAATCAGTTTAAGAGACCTGCCTTATCCGACGCGCGTCGATTTTTTCGGGGGGCTGGCTATTGACTATATGAAACAAAATAATATAGAATATATCGTAAGAGGAGTACGTTCGGAAAAGGACTTCGAATACGAATCCCGAATGGCACGGTATAACTACGTTAACGGCGGTGTAAAAACGCTTTTGTTCCCTGCGCACGACGCTTCCGTTTCGTCGGGAGAGGTCAGAGAACGTATTGCAAAACACGGCAGTCTGACCGGATTTGTGGATGAAAAACTTATAAACATACTGGAGGAAAGGTAGCCAAATGGACGAGATTGAAGAGATGCTTCAGATCATCGAACGCGAACTGACCAACGGGAAAAGACCGCTGTTCGGCACCGGAGTCACCGTGGATTCCGAGGTGATGTACTCGGCTGTCGAAAGGATACGCGCCGCCGTTCCGCAGGCGGTCAGGGAAGCCAGGATCGTTTTGCGCGATTCCGAAAAGCGTATGGAAGCCGAATCCGGCAGGGCGCGCGACATTATCCGCAAGGCGGAGGAGCGCGCCGACGAAATTTTAAGCGAGCACCAGATCGTTATGCGCGCCGAAAAGGAAGCCGCACTGATACGCCGTCAGGCTGAAGCGTATGCCGAAAAAGTGCGCGCCGACGCGTATAACGAGCTTATGAACATGCTGGTCAAGGCCGACGAGTCGCTCTCGGGCAGCCTGGAATTAGTCAGACAGGCGATCAGAAAAATAGGCGGGCAGCAGTAATTTCAAGATTACGGGGGAAAAATAAAAGTTTCGGGAGAGTACGGTGAATCTCAAAAAAATAGAACTTCACGGTTTCAAATCGTTTGCGGATAAAACCGAGATAGTTTTCAATTCGGATATTACGGGTATAGTCGGGCCTAACGGCTGCGGCAAATCCAACGTCATCGACGCAGTCAGGTGGGTCTTGGGCGAAATGGCGCCCACTTCGCTTAGAGTAAGCAAGATGGCTGAGCTGATCTTCAACGGTACCGAGCAGAGGCGTTCCATGTCGTATTGCGAGGTGAGCCTGTATCTGGACAACTCCGACCACAAGTACGACGTCGAATTTGACGAAGTCGTCGTTACCAGACGTCTGGACAGAAGCGGCAAGAGCGAGTATTTCATCAACCGTCAGGAATGCCTTAAAAACAACATAGTCGCGCTTTTCCGCGATACCGGGATAGGAAAGGACGGCTACAGCATAATCGGACAGGGCAAGATAGACGCGATACTGGCGTCCAGCCCCGAAGCGCGCAGAAAGATATTCGAGGAAGCCGCCGGGATCGCCGCCCAGAAGGAACAGCGAACCAGAACGGAATCCAAGCTGCAGACTGCGCGGCTGAACATGAGCCGTATCTTCGACATTCTGAAAGAGATCGGCGACAGGCTGGAGCCGCTGCGCAAAGAAGCCGAGGCCGCTTCCAAAGCCAAGGCGTTGAAAGAGGAGCTTAAATTTTACGAAATTAAGCAATACCTTTATCAGTGCGAGAACTCTGAATCGGAACGCAGGGCGATGGAGGAGAAACTTGCCAAAACCGCCCAAGAACTTGCAGGTTGCAGCGAGGACTTCAACCGCGTGTCGTCGGAATACAACCTTGCCATGCAGGAAATCGAAAACTGCGACGTCGAACAGCGCGAGCTTAACGAAAAACTGACCATGAGCCTCGTGGAAGCCGAAAGAGCGGCGGGCGACGGCAGGGCTTTGGGCGAAAGGATAGAGCAGGCAAAGCGCCGCGATACCGAGATCAAGAACCAGCGAATACAGAATGCCGCGCTGCTTGACGACAAGGCGGTCAGGATAACCGCAAAGACGGAGGAAGCCGAGCAAGCCAAAGCCGAGCTTGTCAAACTGAAAGCCGAACTCGAAGCGCTTGACAAAAAGAGCGCGTCGCTGAACTTAAAGATAATAGGCGAAGAGCGAGAGATGGAAACTCTCCGCGAAATGTACATAGAAAACGTCACCAAAAACGCCGAGATCGACAAAGACGCGGCAAAGCTGGCGCTTCGCAAGCAGATACTCGAAAAGGATCTGGGTTCAGCAAAGGACGAATATGACGACAGGCGCCGTCTTTCGGACGAGTCGCAAAGCCGTCTGGAGGCACTGAATACAAAACTCGACGGCATAATCGCAGAGCGCGACAAAGCCCTGAACGACAGCCGGGAAGGCGAGAAAAACCTTGCCGCCGCCGAGACGGAGCTGTCCGAAGCCGAGCACAAGCGCGCCAATACCGCCGCCGAGATCAAGAACGTCGAATATTCGATTACCAGCGTCGAGGCGCTCATTTCCAATTATTACGATTACGAGGATTCCGTTCAGAATCTTATGAAGGCCGCAGCCGAGGATCCCGGGATCAAACAAAAGATCGTCGGCACAGTCGCCGAGATCCTTACCGTGCCCAAAGACCTCAGGACGGCGGTGGGGATAGCTTTGGGAAAGGCGTGGCAGAACATCGTCACGGCCGACGAATACGACGCCGCGGACCTCATGAGTCTGTTGAGGGAGAGGCGTCTCGGCAGGGCGACTTTTTTGCCGCTGACCACGATGAAATACAACGACCTCCCGCGCGAATTCGCCAAAGTCAGGGACGAATCCGGCGTGGTGGGCGTGGCTTCGGAACTGGTCGACTATGATTCGCGCTTTGCAAACGTCGTATCGAATCTGCTGGGCAAGACCGTCATAGTCGAGGATCAGGAAACGGGACTTTCGATTTCTAAAAAATACGGTTATTCCTTCCGCGTAGTAACTCTCGAAGGCGACATGTTCCAGACCTCCGGCGCATTGACCGGCGGTTCGGTGTCCAAAAACAGGAGCGGCGTATTCTCGCGTGAATCCGAACTTAAAAACTTCAAAGCGCGCCGCGACAAACTCAAAAAGGATCTGCAGCTGCTTACCGAGGTCATTGCCGATTTGAAAGAAGAAGTAACGAAACAGACTTCGGCGCTGTCGTTTCTGAAAGCGCGCGTCAATAAGCTCGAAGTCAGCATCGCTTCGGTGAACGGCGAGATCAATCAGGTCAAGGGAGAGATCGATTTCCACCGCGGCGAAATGGAAAAACTTTTCCGCGGCAACGAAGATAAGCTGAAAGAGCTGGAGCAAATCGAAACGGCATTAAAGGCTGCCGAAGCCAGCAAAAAGGGAGCCGCAAACGAAAAGATCAGCGCCAATTCCTATATCGACGAATTAAAGGCGAAACATACCGGCGACAAGGAAGCCGCCGCCGCTATCGCTCAGCAACTGGCAGATAAACGCGTAGAGATAACGTCCGTCAGCGGGGAGCTTGACGCATGCGACCGCGAGATAGTACAGCTTAAGACGGAATGCAGGAGCATCGAGGAGACCATACGCGGACTGGACGTGGAGGAAAAGATCAATCTTTCCGAACTGGGGCGTATGACCGCGGAACTGGAAAGGACCAAATTCTCCGACGCCGACCAGGCTAAGATAGACGCGCTGCGCGCTTCGCTGGGCGCTGCGGACGAAAAGAAAAAGAAGATGAACGCCCGCGTAAAAGAGCTGGATGCGGAAAGGCAGCGACTTAACGATCTTGCGGCGCGCATACGCGAGCGCGGCGCCAAAGAAGAATCGAAACTGACGCTGATATCCACGTCGCTGGACAACGCCGCGGTGAGGATAGTCGAAAACTACGGCTACGACTTCGATATGTCTAAGGAGTATATTGACAGCCTGGACGCCGAGGTGTCGGCGCAGTACGCGTTCGAACCGTCCAAGGCGGCGTCGCACGTCAACAGTCTGCGCGGCAGGATAGAGCGGATAGGTCCCATAAACGAGCTTGCGGAGAGCGCGTACAACGACGAAAAGGTGCGCTACGACGAGCTTCAGGAGCAGTACGCCGACCTCGAAAAGAGCGAAAAGGACATGGTGACCTTGATAAAAGACCTGACCGAGGAGATGACGGAGAAATTCACGGTCAGCTTCAATCAGATCAACCGCAATTTCAACGAAGTGTTCGCGGAGCTGTTCGGCGGCGGCAGGGCGAAGATGGAACTGGAGCCGGGCGTGGACGTGCTGGAAGCGGGCATAGAGATAATGGCGGAGCCTCCGGGCAAGAAGCTGACGAATCTTGCGCCTTTGTCGGGCGGCGAGAGGGCGATGACCGCCATAGCCATACTGTTCGCGATCATCAAGCTGAATCCGATGCCGTTCAGTATCCTGGACGAGATCGAGGCGGCGCTGGACGACGCCAACGCCAGGGTATTCGCGCAGTACCTCAAAAAATTCTCCCAGTTTACGCAGTTTATCGTCGTAACCCACAGAAAACCGACGATGTCGCTGTGCGATACTCTGTTCGGTATCACGATGCAGGAAATGGGAGTCAGCAAGACCGTTCAGGTAAAACTGGAAGAGGCGGTCAAATACGAAGAAATAGAAAAGGAGCGTTTGAGGCAGGAAAAGGCAGCCAAAGCCGAATAATCCCGCCGTAACAGTATGGGTATTTTTTCCAGGATAAAAGAAGGGCTTAAACGCACCAAGGAAAGTTTCGGCAGAAAACTGTTCGAACTGTTCAAGGGCAAGGCGCTGGACGAAGATTTTTACGAAGAACTCGAAACTGCCATGATCTCCGCGGACATGGGCGTGACGGCGACCGAACAGATCATCGAGGAGCTTAAGGACGCGGTCTACAAGAAAAGGATCACCGACACCGAGAAAGCCAAAGCCGAATTGAAGCGCATAATGCTGGAGAGCATCGATTACGAAATACCGCCGTACGAATATCCGTTGGTAATACTTATAGCGGGCGTCAACGGCGTGGGCAAGACCACCGCGATAGGAAAGCTCGCCAAACTGTTCACATCCACGGGTAAAAGCGTTACGGTCGCTGCTGCGGACACTTTCCGCGCGGCGGCAAGCGAGCAGCTGGAGATATGGGCTGAACGCGCAGGCGTGCGCATAATCAAGCACGGCGAAGGCTCCGATCCGGCTTCGGTAGTCTACGACGCGTTAAGCTCCGCAAAAGCCAGGGGCACCGACGTGGTGCTGGTAGACACTGCGGGCAGGCTGCACAACAAGAAAAACCTTATGGAGGAGCTTAAAAAGATCAACCGCGTCATAGAACGCGAAGCTCCCGACGCCGATAAACGCAGCTATATCGTGCTCGACGCCACTACAGGTCAGAACGCCGTTTCGCAGGTGGAGATATTCTCCGACGCCGTGGACGCGGACGGTATAATCCTGACCAAACTGGACGGTACCGCCAAAGGCGGGGTCGTTTTGGCTATTTCCGCCGAATACGAACTGCCCGTGGTGTATGCGGGAATAGGCGAAAAGATAGACGACCTTATCCCGTTTGACGCCGAGTCGTTCATAGACGCCATATTCGAAGAATAATTATTCCGTTATCGTTCCGTTACGCGCGCAGGTGTATCAAAACGCTTGCGCGCGTTTTTACGTAGTGATATAATGTACTGCATAATAAAATCACTTTGGAGATGAATTTATGGCTAAAGTTACGATTGCTGTAGATACCTGTAAAGGTTGCGGGCTATGCGTAAACGCCTGTCCCAAGGACGTTTTGAAGCT
>CALVZV010000035.1 GCA_944372665.1 uncultured Clostridia bacterium | reverse complement strand
GGCTTGTAGATATCCATTTTCTTCATGATTTCGATTGCTTTTTCTTTTTTGGTAATTGTCGTTTTCATAGTCTTTTCTCCTTAAATGTAGTTTTCTAATGCTTCAAAGTTGTAGGCGATGTTTCTGAGCGTTTCTTCGAAGCCGAACCACGCCAGAAGGTTTTGATTGTAGTCGTACTGCGCCAGCGGATCTTCTTTGTCCCACTTGTCGCCGAACAGCTCGGAAGGAGCATAAAGTCCGGTACCGTCCATTGCGTCGTACAAAAGGTTGTTGATTTCTTCCTTGTACTGTTTGTAGAAGCGCACGGTGTCCGTGTAGTAGATAAGTTCTCCTACAACGCCGGACTGACATCCGTAATTGAGGACGTCTGTGAATATGTGTTTTTTGTCGTCATATTCACTCCAACGGTCTATGACATAATTGCAAACCCGCTTCAAGAGCGGGCTGTTGGAATTGCGTTTGAGTTCTTTGATATTAGCAAGAGTAAGTTTCATTTCAATTCCTCCTTGTAGGCAGGATTGTTTTCGCAATCGGTAATATCACAGGAGTAACAGTTGCCGTCGCATCGTTTTGCTCTGTCGCAATAGTCAAAGTGCTTACATTGAGAGCAGATAAGTTTGCTGTTCTTTTTGCAGTTTTCCATTACGCAACCTCCTCGAAGTCGTCCAGATGGACGTGTTCAAACATGGCGCCGTATTCGAAATACAGTCTGCCGTTTTTATCTTTCAGAAGGTCATAAGTGATAACGCTTATTTTGCCTCTGTTGGTAACGGCTATCTGGATTTCGTTTTTGGCAGCATCGATTCCTACGATGTTGAAGGTGATGAATTCTTCGCCGTCATAGAGTTCGAATTCCGAGAGATAATACCTCTTGAATTCAGGAATTTGGGAAACTTTGTTTTCCATAGGATTTACCTCCAAATTTATTTTGCCTTTCGGCAGTAGCTGAGCAGCACCGATTGAGAATAGGTCTGTCTATTGGAAGTAAAGGAAACCAGAAGTCCAATGACCACGAAAAAATATTGAGTTGGGGTTGGCTAAATTTTATGGCAATAAAAAAGCCGAGAAGAATTTTCTTCCCGGCTTCGGAGTTAAAAATATTTGATTTTTAAGCGATATTTTTTCGCATTGACTTCTGCGAAATCTGTGCTACGATAGCTACCACGAAACGGCAAAATTTGGTGATAGGTTATAAATTTGTAATTTGATTGTTTTTATGATATAATCTATAAAATTCAATTTATAAGGAACGATTTATGGGACAATCGATTGAACCGAAAAGGCATCATTATATCCCTCAATTTATTTTAAGAAATTTCAATGATAAAAATTCTCAAATTAATTATTGGGATATTTCTGCTAAAGAACTTCAAAAAAGAAATACGCGTAGTGTTTTTATGAATAAAAACATGTATCGTGATGAGGTAAATTATCCTGCTCATCCAACATTAATTGAATCTACTTTAGCTGATTTTGAAGCTGAAATATCTGAAATAATAAATGGGAAGCTTTTGTCTACAAATGAAGTGGTAATAACTCGAACTGAACTCGAGAAATTACGTATTTTTTTATCATTATTATCATTTAGATCAGATTCCAGAAAGGATCAGTATCAGAATAATAAATTTGATGAAGAAACTAGAAAAGTGCTTAAAGACTTTTCGACAGATGACTTTGAACTTCTTTGGAAAAAGGAGTTAATGGAATTGGCGCAATGTCGATCATATGAGGAAATTCGTAAAAACAATAAAATTGATGAAATTATTAAAACTGATTTTTTCAATGACCTAAATGGTATGTATATGACACTGGTAGATTCTTATTGTGGTGATTTTGTTATAACTGATATATATCCTACCTTAGAAATTTTCCCGATTCAACCTCAGATAAATATACATTTACATTGTTTTTATCCTTTGTCGCCAACAAGGATACTTATCTTAAATCACATTATGTTTAAACAAGCGACAAATAGTATTTTATTGGAAAGTATGAAAGCATTTTCTCAAATTAGAGGAGCTTTATTATCTATGCCTATCAATAAATATAGCCATCAGGGAAAAATGTCACCAGAGGATGAGTTTATTTATCAACCACAGAAAGCATCTTTTGAGGAAGTGCAATACATTTCAGCTTTACAATTAAATGAAGCACGTATTGGGATTGCCTTTCAAAATGCAGAAAAAATTACTGATTCCGTTTTTGCTTTTAACCGGCGAACAGATACAAAACAAAAGTTTTTTGAATTAGAAAATGAGTTAAAAAAATAGACGGTTTGTTCCGTCTATTTTGTATAGTTGCCGTTTTCATCTCTTTTCTGCGTCAAGTAGAAGTCCGACAATTGCGGGACGTAAACTTCGGTATCGATTATGATGCCGGCAACACCCTTGATACAAAAATAACAGAGCCGCGGGTTCAAACGCGGCTTTGTTTGGCGGAGAAACAGGGATTTGAACCCTGGCTACGCTATTAACGTACTACTCCCTTAGCAGGGGAGCCCCTTCGGCCTCTTGGGTATTTCTCCGCGCCGATTTTATTCTTGCCTTTCGGCTTTATAGATATTATCATATTCGTGCGCCTTTGTCAATTCAATTCTTTGACTATTATCCCGTTTTGGGATATAATAGCCTTGCTTATCATTAAAAGAGGTATATATGAAGTATTTGGTTATTCTGGGCGACGGAATGGCGGACAGACCGCTTAAAGAACTCGGCGGCAAGACACCCTTGGAATTTGCCGCGACGCCCAATATGGATAAACTAGCCGCGATGAGTACCGTGGGATTGGTCAGAACAGTTCCGTCAGGCATGAAGCCCGGCAGCGACGTCGCGAACCTTTCCGTTCTCGGTTACGATCCACAAAAGTATTATTCGGGCAGAAGCCCTCTGGAAGCGCTGAGTATCGGCGTTATCATGAAACCCGGCGACGTGGCGGTAAGGACGAACCTGGTCACGCTCTCCGACGAACCGGATCTCGCCGAAAAACGCATGCTCGACTATTCCTCGGGCGAAATTTCCACCGAGGAAGCGCGCGAACTTATTGAGAGTATCCAGGAAGAACTCGGCAACGAGAATCTGCGCTTTTATTCGGGCGTCAGCTACAGGCATTGTCTTATCGAAACAGACGGCACTACCGAAACGGAGCTTACGCCGCCGCACGACATTTCCGGGAAACGTGTGGGCGAATATCTGCCCAAAGGCAGAATGGGCGACGAACTGACCGAACTTATCCGCCGTTCGGGCGAGATATTGAGAAAACACCCCGTAAACCTGAAACGCATCGCCGAAGGCAAACGTCCCGCGACGCACGTTTGGTTCTGGGGAGCGGGCACCAGACCGCAGCTGGATACGTTCTTTTCGAAATTCGGTCTGAAAGGCGCCGTGGTTTCGGCGGTCGACCTGCTTAAAGGCATCGCCAAAGGCACCGAAATGTATTCGCCCTGCGTCAAAGGCGCTACGGGCACGCTTTCGACGAACTGGCAGGGGAAAGTGGACGCAGTAAAAGAGTGTCTGGCGGACGGGATCGATTTCGTCTACCTGCACTTCGAAGCGCCCGACGAATGCGGGCACCAGGGCAATGTCGCGGACAAGATCGCCTCGATAGAGAAAGTCGACCGGGCGGTCGGAGAACTGTACGAGTTTCTGAAAGGGCTGACCGATTCGTTCCGTATCGCGGTCCTTCCGGATCATCCGACTCCTATCGAGTGCAGAACACATACTTCAGAACCGGTGCCTTATATGATTTACGATAGCCTTAAACCTGTTGTTTCGGGTCTTAAATATAATGAAAAGGACGCCCAAAAAGGATATTTTATGGAAAACGGGCAAATGATAATGGCTAAATTGACGGAGGGTAAAGATGCTTGATTCCGTTGAACTGAGAAATAAATATCTTGAGTTTTTCAAAGCCAGGGGACACGCAGTTATCCCCAGCGCTTCGCTGATACCGGAAAACGATCCTACTGTATTGTTTACGACTGCGGGGATGCAGCCGCTGGTACCGTATCTGCTGGGACAGAAGCATCCTCAGGGCAAACGTCTCACCGACGTGCAGAAGTGTATCAGGACCGGAGACATCGACGAAGTGGGTGACGACACGCACTGCACTTTTTTCGAAATGCTCGGCAACTGGTCGCTGGGCGACTATTTCAAACACGAGAGTATAGCGTGGTCCTATGAGTTTCTGACCTCGGTTTTGGGAATCGCGCCCGAAAAGCTGGCGGTCACCGTATTCGAAGGCGACGAGGATTGTCCGCGCGACGAATTCAGTGCAAAACGTTGGCAGGATATGGGTATCTCGCCCGACAGAATCTATTATCTTCCCAAAGCCAACAACTGGTGGATTGCGGGACAGACGGGACCCTGCGGGGAAGACACGGAAATATTCATCGTGGACGAATTAAAGCCCGGCGAAACGCCTGCCGACGACGGCGGAAGGTTCGTCGAGATATGGAACAACGTGTTTATGCATTTTTACAAGCATCCCGACGGTTCGCTGACGGAGCTTGAACAGAAAAACGTCGATACCGGCATGGGGCTGGAGCGCACGCTGGCGATGCTGAACGGTTTTAAATCGGTGTACGAGACCGACGTTTTAAAGCCGGTTGCCGATTATCTGAGGTCTTTGACCGAGGTCAAGGACGCCGCTGCGGAGCGCGCCGTCAGGATAATTACCGACCACACACGCACCGCTACGTTCATTCTGGGCGATCCGAGAGGCGTTTCTCCGTCCAACGTCGACCGCGGATACATTCTGCGCCGTCTGATCCGCCGCGCCGTCAGGTACGCCAGACTGCTCGGACTGGAAGCCGACGTTTTGAAAGAATGCGCCGAGATTTATATAAATATTTACGGCGATTTCTATTCCGAACTGAAGGAAAACCGCGACAGGATAATTGCAGAGCTGGACGCGGAAACAAAGAAATTCGACAAGACGCTGCAACAGGGACTTAAGGAGTTCGAAAAGCTTCTGGGATACATCAAGGACAACCGCATAAGCGGCAAAGCGGCGTTCAGGCTTTACGACACCTACGGTTTTCCGCCGGAAATGACGGTGGAACTGAGCGCGGAACACGGCGTGACGGTGGATATGGAGGGCTTCGAACGCGCGTTCAACGAACATCAGCAAAAGTCCAAAGCGGGTGCGGAACAGAAATTCAAGGGAGGTTTAGCGGATTCGGGAGAGCAGACCACCAGGCTGCATACCGCTACGCATCTGTTGATGGAGGCGTTGAGGCGCGTGCTTTCCGATCCCGGTATAATGCAGAAAGGCTCCAACATCACGCCCGAAAGGCTGAGACTCGACTTTAATTTTCCGCGTCCGTTGACTGCGGAGGAAATTTCCGCCGTCGAGAACGCAGTGAACGAGGTCATTGCGGCGAAGGTGGACGTCACCTGCGAAGAAATGACTCCCGAGGCGGCGCACGCCGCGGGCGCGGTGGGCGTATTCGGCGACCGCTACGGCGAAATAGTCAAAGTTTATACAATAGGCGCCTATTCCAAGGAGATCTGCGGCGGACCGCACGCCGCCAACACTTCGGAACTGGGCAAATTCAGGATTGTCAAGGAACAGAGCAGCTCCGCCGGCGTAAGGCGAATAAAAGCCGTTCTGGAATAACGGAAAGGAGAGGAGAAATGTCGTCGCTGATACCGGTGCCGCAAAAGTCGGAATTCAACGGAAACGCGTTCGTGTTTTCGCGGGACGGCTCGGGCGCGGTGAAATACGACTATGTAAAGGACGAAACGATCCCCGTCGAAGGTTACGAGATAAAAGCGGCGGACGGACATCTTGTGCTGAAGTCGTCGGACGAAGCGGGAAGATTTTACGGGGAAGTCACTCTCGGTGCGCTGGACGCCCTGACAGGCGGAGCGCCGGGAGAATTTTATATTTCCGACGCTCCCGCATTCGGATACCGCGGCTATATGCTGGACGTATCGAGATATTTTTTCGACGTCGAAACCGTATTGAAGCATATCGATTACATGGCGCTTCTAAAGCTGAACACGCTCCATCTGCACCTGACCGACGACCAGGGCTGGAGAGTGGAGATCAAAAAATATCCGCGTCTGACCTCGGTGGGGGCGTATCGCAGGCGCACGCTGATGCGTTTCAGAGAGCACGGCGGATATTATACGCAGGAAGATCTGAAAAAAATCGTTGCGTACGCGCACTCCAGGCATATATCGGTCGTGCCCGAAATCGATTTTCCGGGGCATTTTTCGGCGGCGATAGCAGCATATCCCGAACTCGGCTGCTACGGTGAGCACGTGAAGGTCGCCGAGACTTTCGGTATAAAATACGACGTCGCGTGTATCGGGAAAGAGAGTACCGTAGCGTTCATGAAGGACGTTCTGGAGGAGCTTTTCACCGTCTTTACCGACGAATACTATCATCTTGGCGGCGACGAAGTGATGTGCGACAGATGGAATATTTGCCCCGAATGCCGTAAGCAGAAAGAAAAGCTCGGCTGTGAAAGCTGGTCCGAAGTGCAGGCGTACGTGTTGAAAGAGCTCGTCAGTTTTTTGGCGGAGCACGGTAAAAAAGCCGTGATATGGAACGAGTCCGCGCCGTCGCCCGGATCGGATAAAAGCGTTATATGGCAATACTGGCAGGGGGGTCTGGACGAAAATAAGCTGACAAAAGAAGTCAACGCCGGCCGCAGAGTCATAATGTCGCCGTCGGTGCCGTATTATCTGGACCTGCCGTACTCGGTAAACAGCGCTTTTGCCATTATAAATTACAAACCGGTCGGTGACAACATAACGGAGAAAGGCAACGTGCTCGGCGTCGAATTTCCGCTGTGGACGGAACTGGTGCCGACGGCGAAACAGGCGGATAAAAAATTGTTTCCGCGCCTTATCGTCGGCGCCGAAGCCGCATGGCGCGGCGCGCCTGAAAAGGACGCCGTGTCAAGGGCAGAGAAATACTATCCGCTGTTGAAGCGCTTGGGCGCAAAGCCCGGCAAACCGCTTTGCGTAAAACGCGGACTGAGTTTTATAGCCGACAGGCTCTGGTGGGAACGCAGACGGCTTTACTGGGGCGTACTCGGGAATCTTGTCGGCGACCTGAAAGCGAGGCACGCCGCAAAACGCAGATTAAGGCAACCTGACAGCCATATAATGTAGCCTAAAGGAGGAAATATGGATTTAAAATTCGACAGACTGATTCAGACGGCAAAGAATTTCAAAGTCGGTTCGGAACCCGTGTTTGGGAAAAGATACGGCTGCGGCCATATCAACGACACTTATCTTATCGACTGCCGCGGCGGCGAAAAATACATACTTCAGCGCATCAACGACAGGGTGTTCCCCGACGTAGGAAAGCTGATGGAGAATATCGTCGGCGTGACCGAATACGTGGCTGCAGGCAGCGTGAAACGCAGCGACGAAATACTTACGGTCATACGTTCCGCGGCAGGCTGTCCGTTCGTAAGGACTGATGAAGGATATTTCCGCATGTACAATTTCATTTCCGCGGGCGTCAGCATAGAGAGCGTACCGACTGCGGAACAGCTTTACGTTTCGGGCAGGGGCTTCGGAGAATTTCAGCGGTTGCTGGACGGCTATCCCGCCGAAAGGCTTTACGACTCTATCCCCGATTTTCACAATACCGTGAAACGTCTTGAAAAATTCGAAGCCGCCGTGACGGCGGACAAATGCGGCAGAGTAAAAGACGTCGGCGGCGAGATCGATTTCGTACGCTCCAGAGCCGTTTACGCCGATGCGGTCGTTTCCGCTCTGAGGTCCGGCGAACTGCCCGTCAGGGTCACGCACAACGACACCAAACTGAACAACGTGCTGATAGACGTTAGCGCTATGCGTCCCGTCGCCGTTATAGACCTGGACACGGTAATGCGCGGCAGCATCCTGTACGATTTCGGCGACGGCGTGCGTTCGGGAGCGTCGACGGGAGCCGAGGACGAAAGGGATCTTAGCAAGGTGTCTTTTTCGCGCGAGCTTTACGCCGCATTCACCAAAGGTTTTGCCGGCGAAGCGGGCAGGCGTATGACGGAAAAAGAAAAATCCATGCTTTATTTCGGCGCGATACTGATGACTTACGAATGCGGGATGCGTTTTCTGACCGATTATCTGGAGGGCGACATCTATTTCAAGGTGCGCCGCTCAACTCACAATCTGGACAGGGCACGTACGCAGTTCAAACTCGTCGAGGATATGGAAAAGGAGCGCGTCTACATGCGTGACGCGGCGCAGACTTATGCTAACGGATCGAATTGAACTGAAAACGGGAATACCCGTGAATTTCAAACTGTACGATAATTACGGCACGGGCGAAAGCGCGTGCGAAGTCGAAGCGGAATATGTTTCAAATGAGCTGAAACTGTTGTTTTGCGCGCGCGACGGTGATATAATTTCGTATGGAAAAGAGTATAACGAACCTTTATGGCGGGGAGATACCGTGGAGGCGTTCGTTTCGCTGGGGCGTAAGGACAGGTATCTGGAACTCGAGGTCAATCCCGACGGAGTAAAGTACGCAGCCGAGGTCGAAAACGAAAGCGACGGCAAGTTCCGGCTGAAATTTCTGTGCGAAGCGCCTTTCGAAGCCGAAACGCGGCGCGTCGAGGGCGGCTACGAAAGCCGGTGGAGAATATCTATTCCGCAGCTGGAGAGGCTGGGACTCGACCGTTCGGACGTCAGAATCAATCTGTTCATGCAGGATTACCGTTCCGACGGGCTGAGGCTTTACGCGCTGAACCCGACCCTTAAGGACTCTTTCCACGTGGTTTCGGCTTTTCTGAAGCTGGACCTTGTATGACCCGTGGCGCCAGGCAAAGCGTCTTAAGAGTGACTCTTATAAAAGGAGATATAGATATGAAAGTTTTGGTTACGGGCGGAGCAGGTTACATTGCCACTCATACCGACGTATGTCTGCTTAACGCGGGCTACGAAGTGGTTGCCGTGGACAACTTTTCCAACAGCAGCTACGAAAGCGTTGAAAAAGTGGAACGCATTACCGGCAGGAAAGTCATCTTTTACGAAGGCGACGTGTGCGACAGAAATATCATGGAAAAGATATTTTCCGAGCATAAGATCGACGCCGTTATCCATTTTGCCGGGCTGAAGGCCGTCGGCGAAAGCTGTGAAAAGCCTTTGATGTACTACAGAAACAACCTCGATTCCACGCTGACCCTGTTGGAGACGATGGTGAAATATAACGTCAAGCGTTTCGTGTTCAGTTCTTCCGCGACCGTTTACGGCACTCCCGAAAGGCTGCCCATCGACGAGAACTGCAGATTGTCCACGACGAATCCTTACGGTTCGACGAAATTGATGATAGAAAACATCTTAAAGGACGTTTATGCGGCGGACAGCACTTTCCATATACTGCTGCTCAGATACTTCAACCCCGTCGGCGCGCACGAGTCGGGACTGATAGGCGAGGATCCCAAGGGCATACCGAATAACCTTATGCCTTACGTTGCCAAGGTCGCGCACGGGGAGCTGCCGTATCTTAACGTATTCGGCAACGACTACGATACGCCCGACGGCACGGGAGTCAGGGACTACATCCACGTGATGGACCTTGCCGAAGGCCACCTCGCGGCGCTGGAGCATATCGACGCGTACGGCGTCGAGGCCATAAACCTGGGAACCGGTGTCGGATATTCGGTGCTGGATATGGTTAAGGCGTTCGAAAAGGCTTCGTCCAGACCCGTACCGTACAAGATCGCTCCCAGACGTCCCGGAGACATAGCTTCCTGTTATGCTTCCCCCGAAAAGGCAGCCGGAGAGCTTAACTGGCGCGCGAAACGCAACCTCGACGATATGTGCCGCGACCTGTGGAATTTCCAGACTCATAAGGACTGATATTTACCGCGATGTATAATCAAAAAGCCTACGAACTCGGGAGCGTCCGCTCCGTGATACGCGAATTGTTCGAATACGGCAAAAAACGCGCCGCGGAAATGGGCGCGGATAAAGTATTCGATTTCAGCCTCGGCAATCCCAGCGTGGCGCCGCCCGCAAAGGTGGCGGAAGCCATAAAGGAATTCGTCGACACCATGGAGCCCGTGGCGCTGCACGGATATACTTCGGCGCAGGGCGACTACGGCGTCAGAAAAAAAATCGCCGATTATATAAACGAGCGCTTCGGCACCGCCGTCGGCGCGGACAATATCTATATGACCTGCGGCGCGGCTGCGGCTTTGACCATCACGCTGAACGCGCTGGTTTCCGCTCCGGGTCAGGAAGTAGTGGCTGCCGCGCCGTACTTTCCAGAATATAAGGTTTTTGCAGAGGCGGCGGGTGCGAAATTCGTTGCCGCGCCGATGCGCGAAGACGATTTTTCAGTGGATACGGACAAGCTGGAAAAACTCATAAACGCCAATACCGTTGCAATGATCCTCAATTCCCCGAACAATCCTTCGGGCGCCGTGTATTCGGAAAAATGCCTTAAAGAGGTTTGCGCGCTGCTGAAGAAAAAAAGCGCGGAGTATTCGCATCCCATATACGTGATCGCGGACGAACCGTACCGCGAACTCGTTTACGGCGGGGCGGAGGTAGGCTATATAATGAACTACTACGACGATTCGATCGTATGTTATTCGTATTCCAAGTCGCTTTCTCTGCCAGGCGAAAGAATAGGGTATATCGCAGTCAATCCGTCCGCCGCGGACGCCGGGGAGGTGTATCTTGCCGTGATGGGCGCCGGCAGGGCGCTTGGCTACGTCTGTGCGCCCAGCCTTATGCAGTACGTCGTCGGAAAATGCCTGAGGGAACAGCCCGATCTGGAGGCGTACCGCATCAACCGCGACCTGCTGTACAACGCTCTGGAAGATATCGGATACTCGTGCGTAAGCCCGGACGGCGCGTTTTACCTGTTCGTGCGCGTCCCCGGCGGCGACGCGGCGCTGTTCTCGGAAAAAGCCAAGGAGTACGGTATCCTGGTCGTTCCCGGCGACGGGTTCGGCGCGCCCGGATACGTGAGGCTTGCGTACTGTGTGGCGCGTAAGACGATCGAAAACTCCCTGCCTTATTTCAGGGAGCTTTACGAGAAAACGAAAACGGAATAGGAATGCGCTTCTAAAGGATAAAATAAAAGGCAAGGCGGACGCCTTGCCTTTTTTATAACGTTATTTTCGTTATTTTACGACTTCAGATACTTAAGGTTGTCCGAAATGAAGGTGTGGACGTTGCGCATGAGTATCGAGAAGAATTTTTCGACTAAGACCCTGTCGTCGTCGTTGCCGCGTATGGCTATGGTCATGGTCAGCTCCCCGTTCATCGAGGTCAGCGCCAGCTGCATATAGGGCTTGTATTTGACGGCGCCCGTCATGAATCCGTCCACGGGTACGGCGTCGCCCATCGTCAGCAGGGAGGAGTTCAGTACGCCGATGTTGCTCATACCTATCAGCGGATTCAGGTAACCTATCTTTATTGCCGCTTCGCTGACGGCATAGGGGAAAATGGTATAAGCCAGTTTCAGCAGCGGCAGGCTGTAAAGTCCCATGAACTTGTCGTGCTTCGACTTCCTGACGGAGCGTAGCACCTTTATCAGCGTATCGTTCAGCGTCGCGCCCACGCCGTCCACGGAACATTGCATGAACCCGGTGTGATTGGTGAGTCCGCCGGCCTCCTCGCCTCCTTCGATGTGGCGTCTGAGATCGACCATACACGGTATAGTCAGCGTGTCGGTGGGAGGGAAGTTACCGAACTCGTAAAGACTGTGCATATATACCGTCAGCATCAGATCGTTTACGGTAACGCCGTAATGTTTGCCTACGGCATGGAACAGCGAGAAGGTCTCCGCGTCCATTTTGCAGCGGTTGATCATGGACTTGTCGTCATCGCGCGACGGCGTCAGCGGGAAATAATGTTCGTCCTTGACCTGGGAAATGTTCTTGTACAGTTTTTTTGCAGTTTCCTTGTCTTCGCCTTCGAGCTTGGTGTATACCTGTTCGTAGGAGCGCGTTCCGGTTTTTATCTCCACGGCGGCGCCGCCTTTTTTCATGGCGTTGTAGTTGGCGGAAAGGCGTTTCAAAAAATATTTGAAGTCGCCGCCGTCGAAACACATGTGATTGACTATCATGCAGAATACGCTTCTTCCGCCTTCGTTGAATATGCGTATCTTGAACTGCACGTTGCTGGTAACGGGGATGCACTGTGTTATAAATTCCTCGATTTCGGATTCCAGATGTTCAGAATCGGTATCCTTAACACTGAGAATATCGGCAACGGAATAATCTTCGACTTCCCAGTAGGGATTGATCACGGAGTCATGGAATGAGGAGTGCAATACGGGCACCTTTTCGGTGGTAGCCACCAATACCGACTTTAAAATGTCGACGTCGATAGGCTTATCGTAATACAGTACGGCGTGCACCATTCTGTCGTAATAGTTGCGGAACAGATACTGCATCTTGTCCCATAATTCAGCGGTTATTCTCTTCTTTTTCATAGTCGCTCCTGAAGGGCAGTTACCACTTGGTATAGTATTCTTCGTCCACCTGGGTCTGCGCGTCCTTGAACTTGCGCGCCATTTCGGACTTGTTCTTTTTGGTGATGTTGATGACTATTCCCAGCGCCGTCGCGGCCACCGCGATCGAGGTGAGCGCGGGCAGCAACCAGCCGGGGTGCCAGGGCATTATGTTTGCTACGCCGAGCATGACGTACAGCAGCACGCTGGAAAGAATGAGCCATACGAACGATTCGGGAACGGTCAGTTTGCTCTTCGTTATAAAGCCTATTACCATGTCGACCAGCAACGCGAATATCACCATCGCCAGGAAGGTCATCCAACAGTAACGCGGATGCGCGGTCAGTTCTATTACCAGATACAGGAACACGAACACCATGACCACGGCGCCTATGTTGAAAAGCCTGGCGACCAGGAACTTATCCGATTTTACGGCTTTCATTATCAGAACGACGTCCACGGCTATGACCGCAAGTGTAGCCGCTCCGACGAATATCAGCCAGGAAAGTCCCCACGATACCGCTCCGGTAAGGCTGAGTACGAGATACAGCGCGACGATGACCGCCGCGGAAGCCACGGCTGCGGTGGAGACGGTCCTTTTAAGGCTGTTTTTCTTGGGAACCTCGACAAGCGCACGGTCGAAATCGGCAAGCGTCTTGTCGAAATCGCCCAAAGAATCGATGCAGAGCTTGTAGATGGCTTCGTCGTCAGTCATTCCCTTGATGCGGAAATCCTGAGCCAGTTCTTCCAGCTTCATCAGCGTTTCTTTGCGGTATTCCATCGCCGCTTTGGTGGGCTTGATTTTGCGGAACGCCGCTTCCAGGTACTGTTTGAATCTTTCTGTCATTTTTTTGCCTCCCGTTGATATGGCTATATTGTTTATTTTACTATCTAATCAGATTATATACTTCGCCAGATATGCTGTCAAGCGAAACTCATCGTTTGTCCGTAAATTTTTTGAAGAAGCTCAGCATGCCTTCGTTTGCCGCTTTTCCTTCGTCGGAGCAGGGAAAAGTTACGTTGAAAACGTGGCCGAGCTTGGCTTTTGCGCCCTTGAGGTCGATAAGCTCCACCGTGCCGCCCGCTTTCTTAAGCTTTTCGGCGGTTTCCAGCGAATCGTTCCTCAAAAAGTCGCCGTCGCCGGTGATGATGCAGCACGGTGTCGGAACGCCGTTGACGTTTTCGGCGTAGTCCATAAGTTCCGGCAGCATCGCGTCGCCCGCATATATCGGTTTGAAATATGCGCGCGCGATCATCTTTTTAGAGAGATTGTTCAGAGTGAACGCCGCCGAGGTAAAGCCCGCCGCCCTGAAACGCGGCAGCACTTCGACGCCGAATTTTTCAGCGAATACGGGGTTGCCGATACAGTTAAGCACCAGCCCCGCCAGATTGCCGCCCGCAGAATCGCCGGTTATGAACAGGTTGTCGGTATCTATACCGAATTTTCCGGAGTTGACGTAAAAATAATTGAGTGCGGTGACAACGTCCCGCAGCTGAGTGACCACGCCGGCGCCGGGCGCCAGACGATAGGACAGATTGACTATCCTGAACGAGCCTTGCGCCGCGAGATTCAGGCAGTATATCCTGTTAAGCTCTTTGTCGCCGTAATACCAGCCGCCGCCGTGGATATCGAAAACCGTCGGTAGTTTTTCAGAAGCGCGCGAAGCGGCAACGTACACGTCGGCGTAACGCATCCTGTCACCCTGAAGCGCGTAATCGACGTCTTTGAGCTCACAAACTCCCTCGGGCGGGGTCTGTTTTGAAAGACGTTTTCGGTCCGCTCTCCCCACGGCTTTCCAAAAAAACGAAAAAACAGACATTGACATTTTTTACCTCCGCAAAAAATTATATATGTTTTCCGCCGACGTGTCAATGCGCGGATTATTCGCTTCGCCTAATCTGCAAAAGCCATAAATTCCGAGTAAAGGTATCATATAACGTGCAATAGGGATACCGAAAACGAAAAATTCTTCGCATGCGCCGCAATGGGACAAATTAAAATAAAATATTGATTTTTGCCGCAGGAAATGATATTATCGTTATACACAGGAGGAAGCATGCATCCGAGCGAAAAAAAATTTTTCACTACTCCTTTGACGCGCTTTGCGCCGACGATAGCAGATATATCCGGCGTGGAAGCTCCGGCGATGTCGCCCGAGGAAAGAGTTGACGAGATCAAGGAACTCGTCGCCTTGAAGACGGGCAGATCCTCGGTGGACAAAGTCGTCGTTTATAATCCCGACGCTTTGGGAGCGTGGTTTATAGACAAATATACCGAGATGTTCAGGCCGCTGAAAGAAAAGAGCGATCTGCGCGTGGACTATCTTACGATGTTTCCGCCCAAGACTCCGGTATGTTTCGGCACGATGTTTACCGGCGCCACTCCCGCCCAGCACGGCATACAGGCTTACGTAAAGCCGCATCTCAAGATAGATTCGCTTTTTGACCGATGGGCGGCGGCAGGCAAAAAGACCGCCATGGTGTCAGTGGCGGGACAAAGCATACCGCTGCTTTTCCAGGGCAGGAACATAGATTATTTCCTGTACGCCACCGACGGCGCGGTCATCGACAAGACGGTCGAGCTTATAAATTCGGGCGAGTATGACGTCATAGAGGCTTACGTAATGGAATACGACACCGTCATGCATTTGACGCATCCCAAATCGGTTTTCGCCAAGAACGCGGCGAAACGTCACGTCAAGGGTTTCGAACGCATCTACGACGCAATGCGGAACTCTTACGGAGACTGCGATTCGTTCCTGGCTTTCGCGCCGGACCACGGCGTACACAGGGAGTGGTATCTTCTGGGCAACCACGGCAAGAACATTCCCGAGGACATGAACCTGAGCCATTTCTACACCGTTTTCCCCGGGAAAAAAGATTGAATTCCGGTCGCTTCCGATTGTCGGCATGCGCCTGAGAAACTCTTTCGGAACACAATATATTGATATCGGGCGGGCATGCCCGGTATTTTTTTAGTAAAATTTTATTCGCGCGCGAAAAGCTCTAGGCGCGCGTATGTTATAATGGCGGCGGAAAAGGAAACGGAGAGCGTATGCATAATTTCGCCAGATTCGGTAAAACAGCATTGATAACGTGTGCGCTGCTATTGGCGGCGCTGATATGTTTAGCGTCGTTTTCCGGCGCCGGCTCCGAACGCTTCGGCGCTTATGCCGACGGCGAAACGACCGACGTCGTGATTACCGATGACGATTACGTCGCGGACGGCAAAGCCGTTTCCGTCGGGCTGGGGATCGACCTTCCCGCTTTGGAGTCTCCCGTATCCGATATTTCTTCGGGCGGCAATTCGGCGATAGCCTCGATAAATATTTCCGACAGCAATACCGCGGTTTCCTTCCGTCTGGGCGGTCTGCTGCTGGAAGCTGCCAAGTCCGGCAGGCTACGCGCATACGTGTTTGCGACGGGCAGTGTTTCGTTCGACGCCGTTTCCGAAGGAGCGGCATCGACCGCTGCCGCGTATTCTCTGCAGCAGACTTTTGTCACGTCGATCGGCTCGTCCAGCTGGCGCAACGCCTTTTTCAACGAATCGGGCGATACCGACCGTGATCCCGACGACGGGATATACGACGGCGATTATTCGTACAGCGCGGTATTTACCGCGGACAATCCTTTGCAGGTGACTTCCGGATATGTGGACGTCAGCTCCGATTCCGACACGATATCGCTTGTTTACACGGCTAATTTCTATATTTCCAGAACTTCGTTCGGCGTGACCGCCACCACGGTTTTCGCCAACAGGGCGATCGATCTCGATTATTTCGTGGCGTTCGACTTCCGCGAAGTTTCGCTTACGGTTTCTTTAAACAACGATTCCTACGGCAAGATCGTCCAGGGCAGCTATTCCGAATTGTACGACGCTTACGCTTCGGCGCTGATAGCGGGCGAAAATCCCGCCTACGACATTTTCGAAAACGAAGCGGTTACTCCTGTAGCCAGCGGTTCCAAGATAACCTACGGATTAAAGGACGAAATAGCCTTTACCGCCATTCCCGCCGAGAACTCCATATTCGAATACTGGTCGTCGTCCAACGACAGGTTC
>CALVZV010000034.1 GCA_944372665.1 uncultured Clostridia bacterium | reverse complement strand
CGCCGTCGTTCATCTTATAAACCGAGTTGTATCCGTTGATATAGTATTTCCCGACAACTTCGCCGGTCAACGGGGTAACGGTTTTGCCGTTGTCGCTGTAGTAATACTGAGTTCCGTCGGCCTTTACCAAAACGTAGCCGCCGCCTTCGACAGCCTGATGTCCGCTATATCCGTTCAGCACGTCGTCGAACTTAACCTTGACTTTCAGATTCTTATTGACCGAATACCGGCTTACCTTGGTCGAAAGAGATTTCTTGGAGATCTCGCAGGCAAGCATTATGTCGGTTATCGATTCGTCGTAAACAATGTTTTCTGCTTCGAGCTCGGAGGCTCCGACAATGTTCAAGATCTTGTATTTGAAATTGTTCTTCTCGCTCCACTTGCCATTTTTGACGTTATATATGTACGTCTTCAGTTCGGCTTTCGAATTGTAAACGAAATAGTCGTATCTGGTGGCGTCGTCGGGACGGACGTTTTCGTACTGGACGACGATCTTGTCGGAACTCAGATAGAATACTTCGGTATCGTTGGTCGCGGCGGTCTCGAACTCGGTCACGTCGACGCTCCCTATGAAAGAGCCGTCCGAAGCGAATATTTTGACGTATTCCGCGTTTTTGGAGAAATAATAGTTGTCGCTTTTGTAGTCGTAAGACAGGAACTCCTGATCCAGTCCGCGTCCGACAGGCACGCTCGTTACCAGTTTCCCGCCGTCCAACAGATATGCGGTTTCGCCTACGACGACGTACCCGACGCCCTCGTCAGAATAGGTAACGGGCGAATCGATTGCGAGTATACCTCCCGCGGAGTCGTAAAAAGAATAATTTTTCTGCTCTTCATTGTTAAAGACGTTGGTTTCGGTCACGAGCAGCACGCCGGAATCGGAAAGATATTCGACGCTCAGTCTCGCGGTAAAAGGAACGATCTCCGTACCCGTTTTGGCGTTATACAGCGAGAACTTCTGATTGCCGGACGCCTCGGTCTTGGTGAACCATACCATCTCCGTACCCGTCAGCCAGTCGCCGATAATGTTTTCATCGTTTATCTGAGTATAGATCGTCGACGCGGAAAGCGGACCGACGCTTGAGCCCGTCTCGTCTCCGAACAGTTTTGAGGGTCGGTTATTGCAGCCCGCCAGGGCGATCGCCGTGACGGCGACGACCAAGGTGGCGCATACAGCCAGAATAATACGCTTTTTTTGTTTCATAGTAATCTCTCCTTTTTATTTTTTAGACTTTTCTAGTTCTTTCAGCGTGATTATACCTTCCGTAAGCATTCTCAAAACATGGAAAGGTCCTTTGTACGTATGCCCTTTGCATGGCGGTTTCGTGGGATGACCGTCGCGCCTCAGGTATCCGTACCACTCGCCGTACTTAAAGTCAGAAAACTTTGTGAAAGCATAGTCCGTCACCCTTTCGAACCAGTCGAAATAACGGATATTGCCGGTATGCTTATACAGTCTTAACGAAGCTATGACGGCTTCGTTGTGCGGCCACCACAGTTTCATGTCGTGTTCGTAAGCCTCTACGGGCTTGCCTTCCAGGTCCTTGAAATAGAGTATGCCGCCGTAATCGTCGTCCCATCCGAAATCGATGGCGTTGTTGAAAATCTTTTCGGCAAATTCGAAAAGCTCTTCGTCGTCGGTACGCATCGCTTCGTCCATCAGGAACCAGCTCAGCTCTATCGAGTGCCCGGGATTTATGATTCTCGCGGAAGCGGCTTCGCCGTAATATTCGCCGTTCAGTCCCACGGATTCGAGCATGAACGGAGTATCCTTGTAACGGAATCCGTAGATGTCCTTTACCAGCTTTGCGGCTTCGGCGGAATATCTGCCTATATTGTCCGGAAGGGCTTTCATCAGCACCGAGGTCACGTTCAGCAGTATCATGGGCACCGCGAGCGCCTTGGTATCGCGCGTTCCGGGAACGCCTTTGGGGGTTATCTTGTAGGGATCCGAGGCGGGATCGCGGTACATTTTCATCACGAAATCGTAATACTTTTCGGCGCGCTCCCTGTATTCCGCCTCTCCCGTCGCTTTATAGTATTCGGCACAGGCAATGATATAGAAGCACTCGGAGAACATGTATCTTCTTTTTCTGAGCGGTCTGCCGTCGCGGGTCACCTGGAAAAACATCCTGCCGTCGGAATCGATACAGTGCTCGGTCGCAAAATCGACGGCGCTTTTGGCCATGGGCAGCCACTCGCCGTTGTCGCGCTCCGGAAAAGCGTTATGCAAACGCGAGAACATGTATCCGCACCTGCCCTGCATCCAGACGCTTTTATCCGTGGAATACACGTTCCCTTCCCTGTCCAGACAGCTTATCAGTCCGCCGTACTCGGCGTCGGCGCCGTGATTCAGCCAAAAAGGCACGCACGATTCGAACAGCTCTTTTTCAAACAAATCTATGTACTCGGAAATTTTCATATACTGCCTCCGCAATTATTATTGAAACAATTATTGAAACAATTATATCACCATATCGTCGCGTTAGCAATACGCATAATTTAAATTTAAGCCGCGTGAGTACACATATAAAAAATATACTTCCGATTCCCGACGCGCGTATGCTAAAATAAACTTACGGCAACACGTAAATACCGGAGAAGCCTTATGAATCGCAAAGTCGCGCTCGTTTGCACGGGAGGAACTATAGGTTCCTCCGAAAGATCAGGTATCATAGATACCGACGTTTCCGCGCGGGAAACGCTTATAAACCGTTTTGCCGAAAGGCGCGGCTATTCGTTCAGCACGTTCGCTCCCGTGAATGAGCTGAGCGAAAACATGTCGGCGGAGGCGCTTGAAAAAATCGCCGACTGCGTGCGCGCCGCAATCGCCGGCGGCTCCGACGCCATTATAATTACCCACGGAACCGACACCCTCACTTTTACCGCGAACCTGTTTTCGCAGCTGCTGGCGGATGCCCCGGTGCCCGTGATATTCGTTTCCGCCGACAAACCACTTGACGAGGGCGGCAACGGCTATGACAACTTCGCCGCCGCATTGAACTTCGCAGCCGAAAAAATACGCGGCGTTTTCGTCGCTTACAAAAACCCGGGAGAGAGCGTCAAAATACATCTGGCATCACGTCTGGTCGAGTCGGAACAGCTGACCGGATACGTCTCCAGCCTGGCGTCGTGCGAGTTCGGACAGATACGGGACGGCAGATTCTTATGGAACGACAGCCCGTTAAATCCCGCTTTGTCGGATCTTGTCCGCAACCCGTTCAAGGTTTTGCCCGGCGAACGCGTTTCGACGGAAGTGGTTTCGCTGGTAGGCAGATCTCTTACGGATTTCAGGTATCTGAATTTCGATAAACAGCCGCCCAAAGCACTGGTTTATAAATTATATCACAGCGGTACGGCATGTACGGCGGCGGGCCGCTACGACGCGGCGGAGTTTTTAGAAAGACTCGGTAAAGCAGGTATCGAAACCGTCGTCGCGCCCGTATGCGACCTGCTCACCCCCTACTCTGGCGCTGACAGGATCTACTCTGCGGCAAAGTACGTGGCAAAAAACGTCTCCTTCGAATTAAGCGTCGTAAAGACGATGCTAGCGGTGGGTTCGGGGAAGAACGTCGGGGAATTGTTGAACGAAAACCGCGCCTTCGAAAAGCTGATCGAATACAGGTAAACTTCTTTATCCGATCATCGTTAAAAAAACCGCCGCGCCGCGCGGCGGTTTTTTTACGTTTACCGGTTATTCGGCGGGCTGGAAGGGTTCCAGCGTTTCCAGACTCTTTTCGATTTCCTCGTCGGTGGGGATATAATCGCTCATATCGCCGTCGTTGTATTTTTTATACGCGCTGAGGTCGAAGTATCCCGTGCCGGTCAAACCGAAAAGAATAACTTTCTTTTTGCCCGTTTCCTTGCATTTCAACGCTTCGTCCACGGCTACGCGTATGGCGTGGGCGGATTCGGGAGCGGGCAGTATTCCCTCGGTCTTTGCAAACTTTTCGGCGGCTTCGAAAACGGCGGTCTGTTCGACGCTGACGGCGTCCATGTATTTGTCGTCGTAAAGCTTTGACAGTATCGCGCTCATTCCGTGATACCTCAGTCCGCCGGCGTGGTTGGGCGAGGGCATGAACTCGGAGCCCAAAGTATACATCTTCATCAGCGGAGTGATGTGTCCGGTATCCCCGAAATCGTACATGTATTTGCCTCTCGTCAGCGACGGGCAGGAGGCGGGTTCGACCGCTATGAACCTGTAGTCGGCTTCGCCGCGCAGTTTTTCGCCCATGAACGGCGCTATGAGACCGCCCAGATTGGAGCCGCCGCCGGCACAGCCGATTATGATGTCGGGCTTTACGCCGTATTTGTCGAGGGCAGTCTTGGCTTCCATGCCGATGACCGACTGGTGCAGTACGACGTGATCTAATACGGAACCCAGTCCGTAACGGCAATTCGGAGTGTTGACAGCCACCTCCACCGCTTCGGAAATGGCGCAGCCAAGCGAACCGCCCGTATCGGGATGCGCGGCAAGTATTTTTCTGCCCGTTTCGGTGGTGTCGGAGGGCGACGGCACGACCTTTGCGCCGTAGGTGCGCATGACTTCCTTGCGGTGCGGCTTTTGTTCGGAAGAAACCTTTACCATGAACACGGTAAGGTCTAGCCCGTAAAACGCGCATGCCATCGCAAGCGCCGTTCCCCACTGTCCCGCTCCCGTTTCGGTGGTCAGCGAGGTCAGTCCCTCCTGCTTTGCGTAATATGCCTGAGCCGCCGCGGAATTGAGCTTATGCGAACCCGAGGTGTTGTTGCCTTCGAATTTATAGTAGATCTCCGCGGGAGTGTCCAGCGCCTTTTCCAGACAATACGCCCTGACTATCGGCGACGGACGGTACATTTTGTAAAACGACACGATTTCGTCGGGAATATCTATATATCTGTCGGTCTGATTGAGTTCCTGCTCGACCACGGCGGAACAGAAAACGTGTTTCAAATCCTCTTTCGTCACGGGCTTTAACGTGGCGGGATTCAGCATCGGAGGATGCTTTTCCTTCATGTCGGCGCGCAAGTTATACCACTTGCGGGGCATCTCATCTTCGGACAGATAGATTTTGTAGGGTATAGGTTGCTTTGCCATAGTGTTACCTCCTTCGGTATTTTTTGTTTTTTTATGCAAAAAGTCCCGACGCGATACTGCGTCGGGACGATTTTCACCGTGTTGCCACCCAACTTCGTCCGGCAAAGCCGAACCTTAATTCTCGGATACCGTCATATCCTGACTCTGTTACGGGAGTTCCCGTTCCGGACTACTGACGCTAACGCGTTCGCCCGCACCCTCCGCAGTCCATTCACCCGCTCTTGGCTTCTCCGTCGCACCGACCCGGATATCTCTCCAGCCCCTGTCGGCGGGCTACTACTCTGCTTCAACGGTTTACGATTGTATGAAAGCATATTACCACCCTGCGGAAAAATTTGTCAACCTTTTTTCGACAACTTCCGGACAAACTTTTTTTGCCGGGCGGAGCATGTTTATTGCGCGCGCAGGGCGTCGATCGGGCTGAGTTTGGCGGCTTTTTTTGCGGGCAGAATGCCGAATATCAATCCCACCGCAGCAGAGAAGCCGACGGCAAGGAAAACCGTGCTTGCCTGGAAAGTAAAGCTGTATCCTATAAGCACCGACGCAAGATACGCTATCGTTATGCCGAGGGCGACCCCCAGTATGCCGCCCAATAAACTGATGATGACCGCTTCGACTATAAACTGGAACATGATGACCGAGGGCTTAGCACCCAGCGCCTTTCTCAAACCTATCTCCGACGTGCGTTCGGACACGGACACCAGCATCATATTCATTATTCCGATACCGCCCACGAGCAGCGATATCGCCGCTATCCCCGCCAGCATACCCATGATAAGGTCGGTGATCGTGACGACGATATTCATGACTTCCTGCTGGTTAGACACCGAATATCCGCGCGTCGAACCCACTATATCCGCGCAAAGATCGCTCATCTGCGACACCGTCAGACTGACGGCATCGGAATCGGAAATAACGACGTCGAATTTTTTGACAAGCCCCATTTGAAGTTCGCGCATCGCCACGGTATACGGGACAAGCACCGAATAATTGCCGGTCGTCTCCAGCCCCACAAGTTTATTGAGTATGCCCACTATGGTAAAGTCCATGTTCTGTATCTTCACGACTTCGCCTATGGGATTGTAATTGCCGTAGAGGTTTTTCCATACCTCATACCCCAGTACGCATACGTGAGAGGCGTTCTGTACGTCATAATCATAAATTTCGCGTCCCGAAAGCAGCATTTGGGAAGCCGAAAGATCAAAATAATAATTGTCTATGCCTATTACCCTGGAGACTGAATTATACACGCGGTCATACAGAGAATGCGTTTCGCCGGGTATCAGCGTGATGGTTTTCGTGGCGTACAGGGATGGCGAGACCCCCTCGACGTTATCCAGCTGTTCAAAGCGCAGCATGTCCTCCTCGGTAAACCCTGGGATAACGCGCGTATCCGTCAACGACACGGTGACCCTGTTGCCGCCGAGACCGGAAAGCTGCTGAATAATTGAGCTCGTGACCCCCTGTCCTATCGTGATCAGCGCGATAATGCTGGCTATACCTATAATTATTCCCAAGGTCGTCAGGAAGGTACGCATCTTGTTCATCGCAAGATTTTTAAAGCTCATTGCGAGAATGTCTTTAAACATTGGCGTTCCTCCTGATCCGGCGCGAACGTATCGTGGGTTTATCCTCCCATTTCACGCCCTCCTCGTCGTATATGGCGCTGTATTCTTCGGCGGAATAAAGTCTGCCGTCCAGAATGTGGACAATACGTTTTGCACGGCGCGCAATCTTGGGATCGTGAGTGATCATTATGATGGTCTTGCCCTCATCGTTGAGCTGTTCGAACAGATCCATTATCTGAGCGCCCGTCGCCTGGTCCAGCGCGCCCGTCGGTTCGTCGGCGAGGATTATGGAAGGATCGGTCACCATGGCGCGCGCTATCGCCACACGTTGCTGCTGACCGCCGGAAAGCTGTTTGGGCTTGTTCATGACCTTATCCCCCAGACCGACCTTGTTAAGCAGCACCATGGCGCGCGCTTTGCGCTCGCGTGAAGGAACGCGTGCGTATATCAACGGCAGTTCGACGTTATCCAGCGACGTCATACGCGGCAGCAGCTGAAACTGCTGAAACACGAATCCGATATCGTTGTTCCTGACCTTGGCAAGCTGTCTGTCGCGCATGGCGCCTATATCCTTGCCGTTTAGTACGTAAGAGCCGGAATCCGCCGTGTCCAGACAGCCGATTATATTCATGAGCGTGGACTTGCCGGAACCGCTGGGGCCCAGAATGGACACGAACTCCTTTTGCCGCACTTCGAAATCGATATCGAACAGCACCTGGAGGGTATTGTCGCCCAAAGGATAGGATTTGTTTATGGCCCTCATCGAGAGCAAAACTTTTTCCGCCATCTTTATCCCAGAATACTGCTGATCAGGCTGTCGTCGGCTTTGTAAATAACGATGTCGCCTTCGTTGAGTTCATATCCCGCGTTGGCTTCGACGGCGGCTTCGGTTCCCGTCGACAAAAGTATACGGATATATACGCGCTTATCCTTGCCGGATTCGCGTAGCGTCACATAAGGTTTGCTTTCGGAATCGTAGAAAATACATTTGGTGGGCACAATAAGACTGTTGTATACTACCTCCTGCGGCACTCTGACCGCCACGGAATATCCTACCAGCACTTCCTCGCGGGTCAGGATGTCGGTTATGTCAATCCCCAGTCCCTCGACGGTCTCGCGCGTCAGCGATTCGTCGTAATACGTGTAATCGAGGTACGTCACGCTGGTGGCGTCGGGGTGCGTTTCCAGATAGCTTTGCGCTTCGTCCGTAATCAGGGTATCGGGATCGGTAAGATCTAAAGTAACTTTCTCGCCGAAAACGATTTTTGCTTTCACCGCATAATACGCCACGCCGGAATTATAGGAACCGGTCAGTATCTCCTGTATTTCGGCAAGCACGCGCCTTCCGTTCAGCGCGTTGACGGTTATGGCGGCGTAGACGCCCTGCTTGACGCCCGTTTCCGCCTCCGAAGCCGCGCTTTCCCTCAGCATTTTGTCAATGGAAGCGACGTCGTACTCGGTGACCGTGAACGAAGTGTAAAGCTGCGTTACGGATACTCTGAACACGTTGGAGTCCATGCTGAGAAAAGTATTTTCGGTCAGGTTGAAATTGTATACGGAATATTCTATGATGCCGCTTTCCTCGGGAGTGGTGGCATCCTCGATGACCGCTTTTACGTAGTCGGTGGTTATCACGGTCTCGGCTTCGGGCGAGGTGTCGATGATAAGGTAGTTCTGCAGCTGAACGGGCAAAGACTCGTCGGAGCCGCCGGGAGCCAGAAACACGCTCAGAATGAAATCGGACAGCGTGGTGTCGCCGCTTATGATGCCTGCGGCAACCAGACGTTCGTAATCGCTGCGGATAGCGTCGAAGTCCAGATAGAGCGGCGCGGCGCGGAATATCACCGTGGTGTCGGAATGCGTGGTGAATATGTTGCGCTTGCCGCGCATATCCCCGTTGACGTAAACGACTTTGTAATAAAGCGGCGTGTCGTTGACGACGGCGTTAATTATGAAATCCGTCCAGCTGAAATTGTCGTCGTAGTCCGTAATGTCCTCAAGCGACGTGACGTTCTTCCACGCAGCATAAAAAGGCACGTCCTGGGTGATACCCGTTTCCACTACCGTACCTGACGAGCTGATGCTGCTGGATAACGAGCCGCGCGCCACGAATTCCTCCGCAGTCTTGACCTCGTTATTTTTCAAACCGAAAACGACGCCCAAAACGACCGCGGCGATCACTGCCAGCAGCAGGATGGTGAAGATAACGATACGTTTTTTTGTCCAGAATTTGCTTGCCGCCATTTGTACACCTGCAAATATGAAAGGTTATTAAGATTATATCACTCCGATGCCTTTAAAGGACTTTTCGGGCGCGATAATAAAAGTAAATAAACCGATAAAATTATACGCTCACTCTTTTTCGCGCTTTATCAGATATATGTCGTTCATGACGGCATATCCGGTCAGATGTCCTTCCTTTATCAGCGAACCTATTTCGCGCACGAAGTCGGGTTTTTTGTGACGCCCCAGCTTCGTCATAAGCTCGTTTATATACACTTTTTCGGCGCCGCCGATGATTTTAAGCACTTTTTCGGCAAGAAAAATGTGTTTTATCAGCGCGAACGCCGCCAAAGCGCCCAGCGCTGCGATGATGATGCCTACATATCTGTAAGCGATAACCAGCGCCGCCAGCACGGCTCCGCCTATGCATATCAAAGCCATCAGCGAAGCCACCGCGATTTCTTTGGCGTACCCTTTTTTTTCGAAATTTGGCGCGACTGTCTGGGTGTCTGAATCGTTTTTTTCAGGCTTGGTCGGCTTTGCTTTTTCGGCGTCGTCGGACGGCGGCTCGGCGTTTACGACGGCGCTTTCCGCCGTCTTTTCACGCGTTTCTTCTTCGGCTTCTTCTATTTTAAAGCTGACTTTATCCGACATTTCTCGACTCCTTTAACTTCTCTGCGTATTCCGCCAGATATTTTTTTATCACCGCCATGGCGCGGTCGTATGTCGCCTCGTCCTTTGCCAGAAACGGATCGGGTACGGGCCTGTACACGCCCTCAGCGGCTTCGGAAAGCGTGACGAACTTCGTTTTCAGCCTAGCGGGCAGCAGCCATCTGTGCCAGCGCGTCATTCCGATTATGACGTCGGCGTCTTCGAAAACGTCTGCCGCGTTCGAGATGTGCCTGGGAACGAATGCGTCCAGCTCCTCGGCAGAAAAACCCTCTTTCAGCAAAGCGGCATAAGACAGCCTGTGCAGTTTTTTGGACTTGTTTAGCACGGCGGCGGAGTCCACCCGTTCCGTGACGGCTTTTAAATCGGGGTCGTTATCGGCCATTTTTCTGAAAACGAATTCGCAGTAAGGGCTGCGGCATACGTTGCTGGAACAAACGAAAAGTATTTTCATGCTCCCTCCTTAATGAATGTTTTTTAGCAGCGTGATCTCTCCGGCTCCGTCGCCGAGAACGGCGATTATGCCGTTAAATTCTCCCGTCGCAAACATCGCCGTATGCGAGTTCATCGCCAGCCTGAACTTGACGGAGAAGGTCACCCACTCGGGCTTGTTGGTAAATACGGCTATTTCGGGCTGAGTCGCGCTGAGAAACGCCGAACGTGTGGACCAGCCGTAACCGTGGTGACCCACTTTCAGCAGATCTACTTTACCCACCTGCTTCCCTATGCTCTTCTCAACGCCCCCGTTGACGTTGACGTCGCCCATAAGCAGCGCTTTCGTTCCGCCTTTTTCCACCAGCACGGCAAGCGAATTGTCGTTCTCTCCCACCCTTTTGCCGGCTTCGGCTTCGCCGGTGTTGAACAAAGTCAGAACAAAGTTCCCAAGGCTCAAACTGACGTCGTCGAGGTCCTGTATAAGCTTGACACCGTTGTCGAGTGCAGCCGCTATCATTTGCGAGTAAACCTCTTGATTATCCCATTCCTCCACTTCGTTTTCGGCAATCCTGTCCTCATAATAACGCTTCAGATAGGCTTCCTTAACCGTGATATCGGGATCCGAGATCAGGGTATCGAAGCCGCCGAGATGGTCAGAGTGCGCATGCGTTCCTATAACGAACTCCAATGTTGATTTACCCTCAGAGTCGCCGGCGACCTTCTTGACGTAGTCGGCTACTATGTCTTCGTAGCCCTCCAGATCGAGTCCGGGCAGTCCGCGCGGATTATCAGAATCTTCACCGCAGTCTATCAGCGCGAATCTGCCGCAGCTTTCCAGCAATACGGCGTCGGAGGAGCCTGTATTCAAAAAGTGGATCTTATCGGAGCTGCCTCCGGAATAAGACCTGGCTTCCACAGGCGCTTCGGCGTTGCGGCGCACGGTATATATTATGCCGTAAGAACCGAACACGGCGGCGAGCGCGACGACCGCCGCGACAGCAGCGATCGCTATTGTTTTCCACAATTTTGCAGCTGTATTTTTCACGTGTACGCTCTCCTTTCGTGCACTGTCTCACGGCATGCATCTTGTCAAATGCTCGCGGTATTTCTCTGCCGCCTCCGCGGGTGCGGCGATCTTTATTTTGCCGCCGCCCGTGGCAAGCCAGCCGAAAAACGTGGGACTCAGCTGAACCCTGACTTTGATTCTTACGGTGCTGTCGTCCAGCTTCAGCATGGTCACACCGAATCCGAATTTGTCGACGATCACGTTTACGTAGGATTCGTCGCATTCCAGCTCTACGTTCACCGCTTCGCCTCCGTACATCGAAAAGACCTGCTTCCTGAACTCGGATATGTCAGCCACGTCGCCGCGTTCGGCGTCGTCGGCTTCCATGGTCACTTTATCCATTCTGTCAACGCGGTAAGCCGTCACGCCCGGATGCTCGGATATCGCCAACAGATAGTAGTTATTGTCCTCGAAAAGCATCTGCACCGGACTGACGACGTACGGCTGCATGTCCTTTCTGTATCTGCGCCTGCCTTCGAAATCATAGTCGAAATACAGAAACGAACATTTCTTCCCCGCCGATATGCATGCGTCCAGAGTATCCACGTTATAGAATATGTTTTCGTTTTTCAGCTTGACGACGTCAAACCTGAGATGCTCGGCGCCCAGGCTCTCTTTGCCGCTTTTGCCGGCAAGCTCCATCAGCTTTTTTTGCAATACCGCACTCTTTTTCGCGGTGACGAAACGCGCCGCTTCGACGGCGTCGGTAAGTATCCTGAGCTCGGCTATATCGAACGAACGGTCGACCACGTAATAATAGTTGGTCCTGCCTCTTTCGGACAGTACCTCATAGCCGTAGGCGTTCAGCAGCTTGATGTCCTCGTACAGAGTCTTCCGCTCCGCCGAAATACCGCGCTCTTTCAGCTTGTCTATGATTTCGTAGGTGGACATCGGATGCTGTTCGTCGCTCTCTTTCAGCAGGATGTCGTAAACGACTTTCGGTCTGATTTTTCTTTGGTGATCGCCTACTATCATGATTTAAACCCTGTTTTTCAAATATTCCAAAGCCTCGGCGTAACCTTCGAAGCCTTTACCCGCTATCGTCTTTTCGGCATACAGCGAGACGAAACTGAAACGTCTGAATCCCTCTCTGGAATAAATATCGGTCAGGTGCACCTCCACCGTTGGAATGTTTACCGCTTTAAGCGCGTCCAAAATTACGACGCTGGTATGAGTGTATCCGCCGGCATTGATGACTATCCCGTCGAAAATTCCCAGCGCACGCTGGATATAATCGACTATTGCGCCCTCGGAATTGGATTGCACGACGCTGACGTCCAGTCCTTTTGCGGCGGCAGAATCGTTAATATACCCGACCAGCGCTCCGTAGCCTTCCCTGCCGTACAGCTCGGGCTCGCGTATGCCCAGCATATTCAGATTGGCGCCGTTTATAACGAGAATCTTTTTCATCTGAAATATTCCTCCAGTTCGGTTAAAGGCACTTTTTCGGAAAACACCGAACCGATTTTTTCGGCAAGTACCAGATTGATGAATCCACCCTGGCTTTTTTTGTCGTTGACGGAAGCCGCAGCCAGCTCCCCGGGCGAATACGCGAAAGAAACGGGCAGCGCGTACTTTCGGCTAAGCGCCGCGATGCGCTCGGCGTCGCAAGCGGGGCACCCTGCTTTTCTGACAGAAGCCCGTAGCATCACATTGACGCCGGCAGCCACGCAAACGCCGTGAGAAAGGGAGTATCCCGAAAGCTTCTCTGCGGCATGCGCCGGAGTATGTCCGAAATTGAGTATCCGCCTCAGTCCCGACTCCTTTTCGTCGGCTTCGACGATTCTGCGCTTTACGTTAACGGACGCTTCTACGATCTCGGATACGTGTTTGCCGAATCCGTCCTCCAGCATTCGGAGTATTCCGCCTCCGGATATGACTGCATATTTTAATATCTCTCCCAATCCGTTCTTGATCTCGGATTCGGGCAATGTTTTGAGGAAATCAGTATCTATAGCTACAAATTTAGGCTGCCAGAAAGCCCCTGCCAAATTTTTGCCGGCTTTTAAGTCTATGGCGGTCTTGCCGCCTACGGAGGAATCGGTCATGCTCAAAAGCGTGGTCGGGATCTGGATGAAGCCTATACCCCTTAAGTACGTAGCCGCGGCGTAGCCGGCTATATCTCCGACCACTCCGCCTCCCAGCGCGATCACGTTATCGTGTCTGTCAAGCTCCGATTGCGCCAGAAATTCGAGTATTTTCAGGTACTCGCAGCCGTTTTTGGAGGATTCGCCGTGCGGCAGCACGTAGACGTACGTTTCGAACCCTGCCTTTTTAATATTTTCGTTAATGCGGTCAAGATACAGCGGCATGACGTTGTCGTCCGTGATTATTGCCGCCTTGCCGCCGTCGCCGACGGTCCTCAGCCGACTGCCGACGACGTCCGCCGCGCCTTTTTCAATCAGGACCTCGTATTCTCCCGAAGCCGTTTTAACCTTAAGGACGCCCATTGTTTCTCCTGAACGAATTGATACTTATTTATAATTATCCACGTTTACGGACTTTTGTCAAGTAACGCAGCATTTTCAAAGTTGTTTTGCATAAATAAAGGAGAAGCGCCGCATGCGGCGCTTCTCCTAATACGGAATAATTTTTTATTTTTTGAAGTAACGGTTGTACAGTCCCAGGAACGCCTTTCCGTGGCGCGCTTCGTCGCGAGCCATCTCGTGAACGGTGTCGTGGATGGCGTCGAGATTAAGCGCCTTGGCGCGTTTTGCAAGGTCGGCCTTGCCTGCGGTCGCGCCGTTTTCCGCCTCGATACGCATTTCAAGATTCTTCTTGGTGCTTGCGCTTACCACTTCGCCCAGAAGTTCGGCAAATTTTGAGGCGTGTTCCGCTTCTTCCCAAGCCGCCTTTTCATAGTACAGACCGACTTCGGGATAGCCTTCGCGGTGAGCGGCTCTCGCCATGGCAAGGTACATACCCACTTCGGTGCACTCGCCTTCGAAATTCATTCTGAGGTCTTTGATGATGTCTTCGGGCGCGCCTTCCGCAACGCCGATAACGTGTTCGGCAGCCCAGCTCATTTCGCCTTCCTGTTTAACGAATTTCTCCTTGGGCGCCTTGCAAACGGGGCACTTTTCGGGAGCTTCGTCTCCCTCGTAAACGTAACCGCACACACTGCATACGAATTTTGCCATTTTTTGATCTCCTTTTTGTGTATTATCGATTTTTTTATTATCTTCCGCATTAGCGGCGATTTTTTCAAACACTTCCGCACCGTGCTTGCATACGGGGCATAGGTAACCCGCTTCGGGCTTGCCATGACGGATATATCCGCAGACCGTGCATACGTAAGAATCCTCTGATTCTGTCACGGGCGCGGGCTTGGGTTTGATGTTTTTGTGGTAATACGCGTAGCTGACGGGTTCCCCGTCGTAAACTTCGCTCTCCTTGACCGAACCGAGGAACATTATATGCGTACCCAGGTCGAAGCTCTTTATCACATCCATATCCAGATAGCCTGCCGAATACTTCCCCAGCGCCAAAGCGCCGTTGGCGGTCCTGAAGGCGTCTATTCCGTCGAATTTTTCGGCTTCAGTGCCGGAGCGCATTCCGAAACCTTTAAAAATTTCAAAGGGAGTCTCCGTACTCAGGATACTGACTGCGGCTTTCTTGCTTTTTAAAAGCATTTGCGTGGTGAGGTTAGATTTGTTCATCGTAACCGAAACGGTTTCGGGCTGAGACGTCTGCTGGAACAGCGTATTTACGATACATCCGTTATCCTTTGTGCCGTCGTTTACCGCAACGAGATAGAGTCCGTAGGTTATCCTGGTAAAAATATTCATGCTCCCTCCTTGCCGCATACGATACATTCCTCGCAAACGCCGCCGAACAGTATGTCCGTCGATTCCAGCTTGCCGCCGAAACCGGAGCCGGGACCTTTTATACCGCCCTCGACGGGCACGTCCGTGACCTTACCGCACACCCTGCAGCAAAAATGCGCGTGTACCTGAAGCGTTTTGTCGTACCGGTTGTAATTGTCGGAAATGCGTATTTCGCGTATCTTACCCGTCTCGGCAAGCTGCTTAAGGTTCCTGTAGACGGTTCCCATGCTGATTTTGGGCATGATTTTACGCGCGCGCTCGTATACCGCGTCGGCGCCGGGATGGTCCGACGACTGCATTACTACTTTATATACGAGTTCCCTTTGTGAAGTATTACGCATCGTTCCTCTTTTGCTATCAGTAACTATTACTATTAAAGCACGTATCTTTAATTTTGTCAACCGAATCAACGGCATTTGAAAAAAAATTCAAGACCGGCTTTGCCGAATTGAACGTGGCGCCGAAAAAAACGATTTGATCCGAAAAAGGCGGATCCGTCGGCTCCGCCTTTTTCGTTATTCCGCCGTTTATTTTAAGTTTGCGGCGATCTCCTTGGCTTTGGCCTTGCCCGCTTCCGACAGCGGCAGGAAGGGTTTTCTGCAGTCGCCCATCGGTATTCCGAGTTCGGTCAGAATGGCTTTTTCCATTGCGAACACGCCGAAAGGTATCATCGCCTCTATGATACGGTTGACCTTCTCCTGGACTTTCATCGCCTCGGCAAGGTTGCCGGCTTTGAAAGCGGAGTATATAGCCATGATATCGTCCTGGAGGAAGTTATAAGTGCTGCCTATACCGCCGTCCGCGCCCATGGACAGACCGCCGATAAGCATTTCGTCGAAGCCGTTGAAAACGGTGAGCGGACGTTTCATGTGCTTGAAGCGCTCGAGTTCGAACAGGTTGACGGAAGTGTGTTTTACTCCCATGAGTTTTTTGTTGTCGATCATGTCCGACACCAGCGAAAGCATGCCGTCAAAGCCGCCCGAAGCCGGGAAGTTATAAATAAGCATAGGCAGGTCGGTCGCGTTCAGTATATCGGTATAATAGCCGCGGATGGCTTCGCCCGAAAACGCGTAGTAATACGGCGCTACGGCGCTGACGGCGTCATAGCCGAGTTCGGCGGCGCGTTTCGCCATACGTATCGCGGCGTCGGTAGAGGTCGATCCCACATGGGCTATCAAAGTAACTCTGCCCTTATTCAGACGAGACACGTATTCGAGCAGAGAAACTCTTTCTTCCTCGCTCATCATCATGGCTTCGCCGCTGGAGCCGGCTACGTACATGCCTTTCAAGCCTTTTTGAATATTACGCTCGGCAAGCATGCCGGTTGCTTCGTAGTTGATTGAACCGTCTTTTTTGAATGCGGTCAGCAAAGCCGCGTACATACCGGAAAAATCTTTCATAAATGACACTCCTTAATTAAAAGCTATTATTGTTTGTTGTGTTTCGGTTATCATGGCTTTTTCCGTCGTATATATCCTGCCAGCTTTCAGATAATCCCTCTGATCGCATTTGCGGTAAGATATATGTTCGCTGTAAACTTCGATACCGGTAACCTTGTTCTTTTTGATGGTGAAATCGATGCGCTCTATCACCACTTTTTCGATTCCGCAACCCGCTTTCCAGTTATAGTCCTCGACTCCCGCTTGTTTCACCACGGTACCGTCCGCAGTTTTCGCAGTCCCGTCCGACGAAAAATCGGCGTATGTGCCGTCCTTCATCAGAACATAAACAATATTGACGCGGACGATCTGCTTACCCGGGCGTTTAACTCCC
>CALVZV010000033.1 GCA_944372665.1 uncultured Clostridia bacterium | reverse complement strand
TCTATCGCCCGGGAATCGGTATACATCTGACTGCCTTCGCCGCCCATCGAAGCCTCGGGTCCGTAAACGAACTTGTTTTGAGATTGGAATATCATGCACGGAATTACCAGCGCGATTATTATAAAAGGCAGATAAAAACGAGTTTTTACGAGGAATTTGGAGAATTTGTTGAACGTCATGTTGAACGTCTTGTGCTCGGTCTTGTCGATAAGCTTCTCCGTGAACAGTATCAGCGCAGGCATCAGGAAGAACACGCACGCCAGGCTGAACACGACGCCCTTGGCAAGCACCAGTCCCATATCCAGTCCCAGAGTATACGACATGAACATCAGCGCGACGAACGAAGCTATCGTCGTCAGCGAAGACGACGAGATCGCGCTGACGCTGGACGACAGAGCCGCTATCATCGCCTGTTCTGAATTAAGCCCGTTCTTCCGTTCCTGTTTGAAGCGGTGCAGCAGGAAAATGCTGTAATCCATCGTAAGCGCGAGAATAAGCACGCTGGAAACGCCCTTGGTCATATACGAAATGGCGTTGACGCCGGTGATCAGCCCCACGACCATATCCGTACCCATATTCAGCACTATCGCCGCGCCTATCGTCAGCAGCAGCAGCACGGGCTCCCAGTATGCGGTGGTAGTCAAAAGCAATATGATTATGACGATCACGCCGGCTACCAGCATGGAGATCATCGTTTCGTTGTTGACAGCCTGAATGGAATTGTACGTTGTGGAGGCGTTGCCTATAAAATAGATGCTGCTGCCTGCGGGAACGCTCGTTTTGCGTATGGCGCCTATGGCATCCACCGTGGAGGTATCGTAATCGCTGCCCTTAAAGGTAATCTGGAACAAAGCGTTGATTTTACCCGTGTTCTGACCGGTCTGAGGACTGTAGAACATCCTCAGCTGGCTCTGAAGCCCGGCAAGCACTTCGTCCAGATCCAGCGCTCCCATATCCGACATATCCGTTCCCGCTCCGGAAATAAGCCCCGCGTTCAAAGCCGCGCTGATCGCCTCGGCTACCGCTTTATCGAGAAAATTCCTTGCGGTGTCTTTTTCCGACTCCGCCATGTTTACGGTCAACAGATGCGTCAGTCCGCCCGCACCGACCAGCGCGTTGGAAAGCGCGTTGTTGTCGCCGCTTTCCAGCAACGGCAGAAGTTCTTCCGTCAAATAGGTACGGACGTCGTATTCGCCCACCCTCCTGTCCAGCACGTATATCAAGTATTCCACGGCTTTCCCGTCGGTAATGCCCGAATTTTCAGCCGCTTTTGCTATAATCTCACTGTCTCCAATCTTGATGCCCAAAAATAAATCGTCGAGCCAAATTACGTTTTTCACCCCTGCGGTCTGTTCCGTCTGCGCCTTGAACGCAAGCGCCTCGTCATAGCTGACGTTGGATATCATGGCCGATGCGTTGCCGCTGGAAGAAAACTCTCCGTACATGTGCTCCAGACCGATGCTGACCTCGGAATCGTCGGGCAGATACACGACGTCGGAATAATTTACGTCGACAAAAAACGCACCCACCACTGCGGCAGCCAGCATCAATGCGAAAATTATTGTGATCCATTTCCTGTTCTTGACAACAAATGTGGAAAATTTTCTCATTTAAAGTTTCCTCCGACTCTTGCCCCGAGATCCTTGAAGTAGAATATCAGCAATTCGAACATCACCTGTCTTTGTCTTTCGGAAGGACAGCGCGTCAAAACGACCAAAACGCCCTCCGCGACGTTCCTGGCGATGATTTTAAGCAAATATTCGTCCGGCTCGGCGCCTTTGGCAAACGCCTCCGCCAGTTTTTTATAACCTAGTTCTGTAATCTCGTTGAAAAAGTTGGCGTATTCGGAACCGCTGCTGTTCTCCGCAAGCAGGCGGATGCTGCGGCTGTGAGACTCGGAAAGCTCCGCAAGCAATCCCACGGTATAATCCGCGGTCTCGGCGACGTACTCGCTCCCCTCGGACAGCCACTTGTCGAATACGGAATCCACTATTTTGAGACTTAACTCGTATGCGTCGGCGACGCACGCGTGAAAAAGAGCTTCTTTGCCTTTAAAATAGCGGTAAAGGTTGCCTATCGGCACCTTCGCCTTACTGCTTATCTGCAACATGCTGGCACGGTAAAACCCGTTCTTTTCGAACTCGTTGAAGGCGGCGTCTATTATCCTTTGTCGAACCTCTTCTTTTTGATATTGCATTACCGTTTTACCATATAAGGCGAATAAGTATTCTCTTTTGATATTATATACGTTTACCGTTGCTATTGTCAACGGGTTGAGGCTCATTTGCGGCAAGGTTTTAGCGCTGTTTCCGGCGCGGTTTTCCGAATCCTTTATCCCCCCCGAACAGGCTACCGCAAACGCCGCGGATCGACGGCGGCAAAGCCGGCATTAGGGTACGTTTTCACACCCTCCCTTCGACAAGCCGTACGGCGATCACGCTGGCGTCGTCGGGGTGTTCGCCCGCCGCCAGAGAATATTCCTTCATTATTTCGCCAGCCACGTCGTCGGGGTTGACGAAACGCATTTCCGACAGCATATCCGTTATCTTCTCCCTGCCCAAAACGTCTATAACGCCGTCGGTCATCATCACCAGAAATTTACCCGGCAGCAGCGTCAGCGTGGTGACGGCGGGCTCGGCTTCGACGATACCCAGCGGCAGCGAAACGCAATCCGCCACCTCCACCTCTCCGTCACATACGATAAAGCTTTCGCGCGCGCCCTGCTTTACGATGTCCGTCCTGCCGCTCTCGGTGTCTATCAGCGCTATATCCACGGCGTTGAACTCCTCTCTGCCGCGCAGCGCCAGCAGCTTTCCCGTGCATTTAAGCATGGCTTCCGCCGAAAATCCCGCTCTCGCGAAACTTTCTATGAGCCTTACCGCGTAACCCGAGTTTATCGCCGCGTCGCGGTCGTGTCCCATGCCGTCGGAAAGCACTATCAGCACCTTGTTGTGCCCCAGCCGCAACGCGCGGTCGGCATCGCCGGAGCCGTACTCCCCGGCAGCCATCTGCCTGACTCCGTACGCCACTCGGTAACGCGACTGCGGAACGTATGACAGCGCTACCCTGCCGCCCGAAACGCGCTCCTCCTTGACGGTGGTGAGTCTGGTCTCCAGCACGCTTTCCACCGACTCCTTGATCAGCTGACGCCGTTCCTCGCCCGCAGGAACGGTGACGGTGGCTTCCGTGCCGCCGTAAACGTATGCTTCCCCCACGGGTATCGCCATCGAACCGAGTTTTAAGCGTATCTTTTTTTCGGATTCTGCCGAATACGACAGCGGACGTCCCGTCTCTTCGGAGAGATTGACAAGTATCGACGACAGAGCGTTTACTTCTTCTATGATTATTCCTTTGGCTTTTTCGGTTTCTCGCGCCTGCTCCTGCCTGGACTTTTCCTCCTCCGCCAGCGCGTTTGCGGTATCTATCACCTGCCTGAGCCTCACGCAGACGGAACTGAGAAAGGGCGTGGCGTCAAGGATGCTGACTTTTCCCTGTTTTAACGCTTTTTCGGCTATTTCGCGCAGCGCGATCTCGGGTTCTCCGCCGCCCAGGTTTTTGACGCACCTCTCGCGTCCCGGACAGTCGGCGCATACTTTACGCGATATCAGATTCGCCGTCTCCTCGGTTGCCATCGCCGATACGGAGGTGTCAAGCATAAGCACTTCGCCTAAAATCTTGAGTCCGGAAGCCAGTTCCGACAGCTTAGCGGCGGTCTCCGCGCGCGTTTTATTGACCAGCGTTCTCAGTCCTCCGCCTTCGCGGTACACGGGTAAAGAGTATTTAAGGCGTATCTTCGAGGGCACGGCTATCGAAACCAGCGCCAGCACCGCAGGCAGGATGAGTCTGAAGTACTGCGCGGGGATAATTCCCAGCGCCATAGCCCCCGCTTCCGCGCCGACGCCGGCGACCGCGCCGAAATATGCGTGTTCGGCATCGCAAAGCAGCGCCGGAAAAAGGTACATCAGCGCCGCTACCGCGTTTTCCGGATTTGCCTGAGCGGCGCCGAAAACCATAGCGGCGCCCGCCGCGGCGCGCGCCGCGGGCGAAGTAGCAAGAAGCTGCGACGCGACGGCGACCAGAACCTGCGCCGCCGAAACATGCGGCGTTCCCAGGTATCCTGCGCCCAGCCCGGCTGCCGCAAACAGCAATAGGAACGCGATCTTTTCGGCTCCCAACAGTTCGAAACGCAGCTTCTTTACCGTCAAAGCGTAATCGGCGTGCCTGAACGCCCAAAAAGCCGCAGGCGAAAGCGCTATCGCAGCGGAACACATGACCGTTTGCGCCGTTTGGGTCGAAAAAATAAGATACGGTATCGCAGAAAATGCCGAAAACAACGCGAAAACGTACACAGGCAGCCTTTTTCTGATAAAATACTGCACCGCCATAGCCGCAAGCAGCAGTCCCAAAGCCGCGCCGCAGGACACCAGCGCCGGAACGCCGGGAGCCACCAGCACGCCCGTAGCGAAAAATACGGGCGCCACGATCAGCGCGTTGCGTTTGCCGTATATCAACGCGAACATGAACGGCGCGGCAAGAAATTCGGCGCCGCACCGCGATTCCGTATATTGCAAAAATAGCGTTATGATCGCTATGAGCGCGTATTCCGACGCGTACAATATCTTTTTATTCGTCATACGGCTAAATGATAAATCCCTTATAACCGCCTATTTTTATCTAAAGGCGCGAAAAATTGCGGAATTTGCAATATGTAAAAGATTATTGAACTAAAACTCACCCCGCCTGGCGGCGGGGCGGAAACGTTCATATTATGCGATACGTTTTACCGGCGTCAGATCCTTTATACCTGCGGATTTGGCGTATTTGGCTATCACCCTGCCCACGATCGAATCAGTGTCTCCCAGAAGCCCCGCGCGGGAATCCTCGGAATTCAGACGGTTGTCGCCGCAAAAATAAAATTTGCCTTCGGGTATTACTATCTCGGCGCAGGCTTCGAACTCGCGCGCGGAAGGTATGCCCTCGCCCAGATAATCCTCGTTCAGAAGCTCGCCGTTGACGTATATGCCGTATTCGCCGGCGGTATCTGTCTCCTTTATCTGTACCGTGTCGCCGGCAAGCGCGATAATGCGTTTGATATAATAGCGTTCCTTGCCGTCGGCGTCCAGCTTGTGAGTGTTGAAAATGACTATGTCGCCGCGGCGGTATTCGCCCTGCTTATACAGTATCGCCACGTCGTCGTTCTCGATCGTGGGCAGCATGCTCTCCCCCTCTATGGGTATCGAAGTGAACAGCCACTTGGAAAGAAAATATGAGCCCAGTACGCACGCGGCGACGAGCACCAGAACAACGATAACCTTAAGAATTCTAGAATTGGATCTTTCCATTTTTCGTCAGATAAAAAGTATGTTCCCCACCACAAGATTATTCGCGTGGATCGTCAAAGCCTTGACTCCCTGCCACTGCGTCAGAGTGCGGTAGGAACCCGCTTCCTTAAAATCGGTCAGACCGAACTGCTGACCCGAGAATATACCCTTGGTATCGGGTATCCGGCGCACGGCGACATACCTTTTTACGCCGTCGCCTGCCGAAGCTATAACCGCCACTTCGACTTCGGAATCGGTGTCCGCGTAAAATTCTATCTTCAGGAACTTTTCCGGATCGGCGCCGTCGGGTTTGAACCGGTAAGTCCTGAGCCCGCCCGAAACGCTGGTTATACCGCTGAGCCCGCCGGGAGTCGTCACCGTGCGTATGCCGCCCGCGGGGAGCACGGAACCGTCGAAATCCTCGACGAATCCCGATTCGTCGCCCTGCGGATCGAAAACAACCATCCTGCCGGCGGATTTCTGTTCGGAACGCGGTTTGACGGGCTGACCTTTCAGCTCCATGTAACCGACCAGCGAAGAGAGCACCAGTCCGTTTTCGTATTCAACCTCGCCGAACGCGAATATAGGCGCCGCCGAATCGTATTCCTCGGCCTGAGCGATGTATTCGTTATAAGAAACCGAAATGCCCCTGACGTCCTTCCAGTCGCGCACCTCGTGCGAGTATTCGCCGAATGCGTAATATATCTGTACCTTTTTTATCATCGAGGCGGGATCGCAGTCCAAATCGAAATACAATTCGCCGTCCTCGTTTATCCTTATATCCAGCTCGGGTATATCCGGAAGCTCAGAAACTGTATCTTTAGCAACCGAATGCAGCCATATCAGTAAACTTCTGAAAGCCTCAGGCAGCAAAAAGTCACCGGCTCTGGGGCTTATCACAGTATGCACGGAACGCGAAGCCATCAGCGCTTTCAGGCTCTGCAGTCTGTCTATGTCGCTTAGATGCGCGTTGCTGCCCACGGCGATGAACACGGGACATTTGATGTATTTTGCGTAAGCCACGGACGCTACGCCCGTCAGCCAGCACATACGCTCCTCATCTATTTCCAGTTCGTCGTCACCGCCGTAACGGTTGTGCCTGATGTATTCGCGGTATCCCGATCCGTTCAGACACGCCAGAGCGTCCGCCCCGGAACCGGATCCTTCCACCTGCATAGCTACTTCGACGGCGTCGCCCAACCCCATCAGTATCAGCCTTCCGTCGCTGACATAGCGCTTGATAAGCGTGACGGCGCGTTTGATTATAGCCGAATACAGATACTGTGAGGTCTCTTTCGCGGAAGGCAGCACACGCTTTATATGCTCGCCCGCCAAAGCGTATTCGCCGTAAGCATAACTCTCGGGAAAGCTTGTTTTTGTATCTTTAGCTACCTTTGAATAGTCGGGAACCACCACGTTGAAGCCTGCGCCGGCTATGGCGTCGATCAGCGAAGCTTCGGGCGGACGGTGGTATTCCTGAATGACCAGGACGGTCGGAGCGTTTTTAAAGTCTTCGGCAAGCTTCGCGTTTACCTGAACGCGCACTTTGCCGTCGCGGGCATACAACGCCGTAAAAACGAATTTTTTACCGTCCGGGGTCTGTTCTTCCTCGGCTTCCAACGGCAGATTCCGGTCGAAATCCTCCCAGATCGCCTGCGGCATCATCAGCTTATATTCGATCTCGCTCATTTACCGGTGAGTATTTCTCCTTGAGACGTTTAGCGTTGAGCTTCTGTCTTAAAAGCGACTCTTTCATCGACGGATCCATAACGTTAAGCGCAAAACGTATCAGGGATACGAGCGCCGCTATGGGATTCGGGTCCGCTTTATTCATTGTAGCATACTTTACACCGCATTTGTCAAATATATTATATGCCGCGCGCAGGCGCCTTTTAAACGCGCGATAGTCGGTATGCCACGCCGACCAGGCGCGCTCCGCGACCGCCGCAAGTCTGGGGAAAAGCTGATAGTCGAGTTTGTCGGCGTTGTCCACGTATTCCGTCCATAGCGCGCATTCGACGCCCAGTACTTTTTTTTCATCCGCGCCCTTCGGCACGGGATTGCGCCTGAAGCATTTTTTCAGCGGCGTCATGCCGTAAGGATTGTCCAGATAATACGCGAAAAACGGCGACATCACCGTATCGGTGCCTCCGCGCATACGCGCTACTGCTTTTTTTAAGCTGGCGCCGTCGTCCTTCCAGTACTGCATCACCGCTTCCGGGTCAACGTTCGAAGCCATGCCGTCGTTCCACACTATGCCGCGTTTGCCGAGTTTTTTGAGGTGCGCCAGCGCATGGTTCATCATATATCCCTGCAACTCGTCCTCGTCGGCAAGCGCGTTGAGGCGCATTTTTTCACGGCACTTTTCGCAGTCCAGCCATTTGAGCCGCAGCGCTTCGTCGCCGCCGATATGGAAATATCCGAACGGGAATATCTCCGCAAGCTCGTCGATGACGTTACAGATAAATTCGTACACGAAGTCGTTACCCGCACATAATACGTCCTCATGTATCCCGAACGAGTCTTTGACGGCTATTTCCGCGCCCGTGCATCCCAGCTGCGGATACGAAGCCACCGCAGCGGACATGTGACCCGGCAGATCGACTTCGGGCAGTACGTTTATGAACCTTTCCGCCGCGTATTCCACCACGCGGCGCATGTCGGCTTTGGTATAGAATCCCTTCACCGGCTTGCCGTCGCCGCGCGTCGAAGTGCGATATGAGCCTATCTCGGTCAGGCGCGGATACCTTTCTATCTCGGCGCGCCAGCCCTGGTCGTCGGTAAGATGCCAGTGAAACACGTTCAGCTTGAATTTGGACGCCGTGTCGATACGTTTCAGCAGCTCCTCCACGCTGAAAAAGTGTCTGGCGCAGTCTATCATGAATCCGCGGTATGCGAAGCGCGGAGCGTCCGAAACAATTACGTCGGGCATATCGCCGTCCGCGCCGAGCCATTCCGCGCTTATTTTGCCGTAAAAAAAGCCTGCGTCGTCGGAAGCAAAAATTTTCAGTCCCTCGCCGGACGAAACCAGCCTGTAGCCCTCCGCGGGCACGGTCGGATCGTAAATTTTTTCGGCGTCTTCCGGACTGTATGCAAAGCGCGCGGGCGAAAGCGTCTTGATCTTATGCGGTTTTGGAATTATATTCATAAATACCTCACCTCTATTGTATCGTATATGTCGATCCGGGCACCGTATAGTCCGCCGTCCCGTCAGAAACCGACGCGTTCTGAACGGATACGGCGCCTTTTGTGCCCGTAACCTTAAAAGAAACAAGTGTCGCGCCTTCGGCAACGGAAGTATATCCGTCCGCGCTCCACATTACGACCCTGAAATTGGCGCTGTCCGTTACGTTCACGCTGATATTCCAGCCTTCGGCGGATACTTCGCAGGCTCCCTCCGAAGCCAGCGACACCAGCGCCACGTCGAACGCCACGGCATATATTCCGTTCGCGCCGATGCCCTCGGCATTCACATACACGGTGTATTCGTTGGCTGCAGCCGATTTTACGGCCACAGGCTTGAGTCTGAACGAAGTCTGAACGCCGCCCGAACCCTTGACGGTATAAAGCCATACTATGCTCTGACCGCCGTAGCTTACGCTAAGTTTGCCCGACGAAGTGGCGACCGCGCTGGAAAATCCGCTGACCATCTCGGGAGTGATCCTGACGCGGCTGACGCTGCCGTCCTCGTAGGTAGCCAGAATGTACGAATTCGTAAGGTCCAGCGTTTCGTCGACAGAGTACGTTTCCTTGAAAGCGCCTTCGGCAAAATCCAGCTTTACCACACTGCCTTTCTTGTCCCGGCAGCCTGCAGCCGAAAACACCGTCACAATGACGAGCACTGCAATCATTATCGCAAAACCTAATTTCCGGCGCATGTTTCCTCCTTGCTCTTTTCCGAAACGGGCGCGACCAAAAGCTCCGCCAGCCTGTTGAGCGGCGACGGCGAGGGCGCGGGCATCGGCGTTCCGGACACCTCGCGCTGGAACAAAACCAGATCGGTAAGGTTTTGCTTGCCGTTCCAGTCGGCGTCGAAATACGCTTCCTTTCCCGAACCGGAAAGTATATCCGCAATTTCGTTTACGTCGTTTTGGGTAACTTTTCCGTTGCCGTCGGCATCCCCGTTAACAAATATTTTGAAAACAAACACCTCAACGCCGTCGGAATTGTAAAGTATGTATTTGTCGCCCGTCGAAGCGCTTGAAGAATAATCCTCTATCGTCTCGTTGTCGCGCGAAACGTATTTCGCAGACAGATAACTTTGTCTGGAAACCACCGACGCCATGGCGTAATCCGCCGTGCCCGGCTTTTTGAGGACTATACGTCTTTCTTTCAGCGACACGACCGAAAACTCCGTATCCTCCACCCTCACGGCATATTCCTCCGAACCTACCGTGATATTGAAATATACGCTTATGCCGTCAAACGTTATCCTCACTTTGGATAGCCCCGTCGACAGAGTGGAATAACTCACTTCGGCAAATTTTGCTATGTCCGCGCCTGTATACGTCGCCGTGCCGCCCATACGGTAATTGACGCTGACCCCGGCACCCGTCCAGTTTATCGGAGCGCCGTAACCGTAGCCCGTCACCGCGGGCACGGATACCAGCGTTACCGAAGCCGCGGCGTCCACGACCGTAACGGTGAATTTTTCGGTATAGGTCTCGTTTTTGTACACGTACTTCAGCGTCACAAGCTGTTCGCCCAGGGCGTACGGGTCGTAATTTAGCGTGTATTCGTCCGATTTCAGCATCTTAAAATTGCCGCTGGCGTAATCGGCGCGCACCTCGATATCGGGCATATCGCCCGCCTTGACGGACGCCGAAGAGGTTTTTACGCTGATGAGCGTCACATAGTTCGGTACAGTAACCACGTCCGTCCATACCGTTATCCGTCCGCCTGAGCCGATATAGTAAATATATACCCTTATCCCGGTTTCGTTCACATAAGAAAACGAAAGCGAATCCGGCTCCGACAAAAAGTTCTTTTCGTCGTAATATACCGTTTCGCTGTCGCCGGAAGCGTAGAATATTTCGTAACGCGAAGAGGGATCGAATGTCTCGTTCAATTTATAAACCGTACGCGGCGCCTCGACCAACTCTACGCGGACGACTCCGTTGACTACCGTCAGCGTGAATTCAGTATATTTGCCCCCGTAACCTATCCTGATCGTCCTTGTGCCCGGCACCGTCGCGGAAAGCTCGCCCTCCGCGCTGTATGCGCCCGGCTCCAGCGTGACGCTGCCCGCCGACGCCATTACGGCGGTGACTTCGAACGTATAGGTGCCGCCGTAAGGAATTGAAATGTCATTTATCGGCATAAGCTCCACGCAATAATCGTTGATCGTGACGGTTACGGTATACCACGTATCCATGTATCTGGCAGAGTACTCGACTTCGCCCGTCGCGGTCACGTCGTATACGCTTTCCATCGGCGGCACGCTGACCGTTTCGCCGTCGTAAACTATCTGAAGCTCGCCTTTGACCGCCTCGCCGAACAGATATTCAGTCTTGTCCGTGACAAGCCGTATCTCGGAGCTTTCCCTGTAACCGTATACGGTTATTCCCCAGCCGCCCAGCAATACGGGTTCCGTCACCGTCTCTCCCTCCGGCGAAGTGTGCTGGTTCACGGCATAGATATTGACCGTGGTCATCTCGGAAACGCCTATCAGGGAGGGATCGAAACCGCTCAGCACATAATAGATGCCGCCGTGAGAAGGAATGCTCTGCAACGAATCCGCACGCTCCGCCACGACGACGACGTTATACTGCACGAATTCGATCTCGATATTCAGGTCGCCGCCGACCATATACAGAAAACGCCCTTCCGCGTCCGCTCCTTCGAAAAAGTACTCTCCGTCCGTCTCTACGTTCACCTGCGCGGAAGCGGTATGCTCCTCGCCAGTAACCGTATCGGTATAAGTTACCCTCAGAACGTGCGCTCCCGTCCTTAACGAATACAGCGAATACAACGGGTCGAAGGGATCGGACGTCTCCGTGGACAGATCCATGACCTCTGCCTCGTCCACGCTGATGTATCGCGCCAGTCCGGAAGCCATGTTCAGCTTGATAAGCTCTCCCCCGAACAATTCCTCACCGTACTTGTACAGCGCTTTAAGCGGAGTAAAGGAAATACCGGCAACGTAATCGAGAACGTCCACGTTCACGTTGAAGGAGCTTTGAACTCCCCATATTACGTCCGTATACGTAAATGTCAAAGTCTGGGTTCCCAAAACATAAGGATCGTATCCCGTAAGCTCGCTTGAAAGATATGTGGAACGCTCTGTTCTGCCTGAAGCGTAGATCTTGTCGAAATTATACAGCGCGTCGGTCTGCAGCGCTTCACCGTAAATATAGCTCGATTTGAAGGGGGCGGTATCCGACGGGGAGACAGCCTTTACGTAGTCGATGACCTCTACCGAAAACGAAGCCGTGGCTCCCATATAGTCGACGTAAACCGTCTGCACTCCCACGACGTAAGGACTGTATCCCCTAACCGCATCCGCCGACAGCGCGGCGTATTCGGTGTATCCGGAAATGTCTATCACGAGGGTGTATCTGTCCATATCCAAAGCTTCGCCGTACATATACGCGCCGTTGTCCGACGAAACGACCTCGACAGTCACCTCTGCGGAATCGACCACCACGACCGTGCACTCTGCGGTAAAGCCGTCCAGCACCGCCGTTATCACCGCCGTTCCCGGGGAGCGCGCCGTGATAATTCCGCCGGTGCCCGCATAAGCCACCGATTCGTCGGAGGAATAATATACGGCATCGGACGTCACGAACGCGTCTTCGGGAATAATATTCAGTTTAAGATTGGCGCTTTCGCCTCGGATTATCCTGACGGTTTCGTTACCGAATTCTATCCCCGTCAGCGGCACCGGTTCTATGACTTCTATTTCCGTCGAATACTTCAGTTCGCCCTCCGCGCCCAGAGCCGTGACGTATAGGACAGCCTTTCCCGGCTTTAACGCGGTCAGAACGGCTTCGGCGTAATCGGTCGCGCTCACCTTAAGCACTTCGGGGTCGGAGCTGACGAAAAGCATTCTGGAATATGTGGGATTCAGCGGCGCGGTGGCGACCGAAACCGTCGTGACGCCGCCTGTCGGCATGCTGTATCCGCCCGCGACGCTCACGCTTATTTTCTCTACCGAAACGTAATTCGGGAATTTGAGATTGCCTATGCCGGAAGTGGCTTTTTCCTCGCCGCCGTAACCGCAAAACAGCACCCTGCCGTCCTCTCTTAAAAACGCGCTGTGGAATTCCCCGGCGGCGACGCTTTCTATATCGGTCAGTCCCGCTACGCCGCATTGGTTGTACGAGTTATCGCCCGCGGCGATTACCGTGCCGTCCTCTTTCAGCCCCAGCAGATGCCTGCTGCCCGCGGCTATTTCCTTCACGTTCCAGCCGGTTGTATCGGGCGCGTTGCTGCCGCTGGTCACGACGCTGCCGTCTTTAAGTAGCACCGCCGTGAAATCGTCCCCCGCCGCCACCGCAACGGCGTTTTTTATCAAAGCCAGGTTCTCGTATGCCGAACCCGAGCCCGCAGCCATGACTGTGCCGTCGGTTTTTAACGCGACTATGTGCTTTAATCCTGCGGATATCGCTTGTATCCCGCTGAATCCTGATACGTTCGTCTGTCCAACGTTATTCAGTCCGCACGCGACCACCCTGCCGTCGGCGGTCAGCCCGTAGGAGGTATAGTATCCGGCGGAAACAGCGATTATGTCCTCCCAATTATTGACGTTTTGTTCCCCGTATACGCTGCTTCCGAAAGACACTACTCTAAGTCCTTCGGTCAGCACCAGCGTATGCGTCCTGCCTGCCGCTGCCGAAACGGCGCCGCTGAAACCCTCTGCGGCGTATCTTCCCGAGGCAGCGTCGCCCGAAACGTCAACGTCGCCGAAAGCGTTCACGGCAACGGTTATGCCCGATGCCGCGGCTATATACGGGCTTCGGTCTGTTACCGTATTGACGATTGTCTGCCAGTCTGCGTTAGCACTCGATACGGCAACGGTACCCAACTCGATGACGTCGCCGTCGGAATCGGTGACTCTCAGTCTGACGCCGACAGGCTCGGAATCGGTGCGCAGGACGCCGCCGTCGAACAAAGTATCCACGTCGTTTCCTTTATCGGAAACCACGAATTTAGCGTCCAGCGTACGCTGTCCGCCTTCGTAGGCGGTTATGAATTTGCCGTAATTCAGTTTGGCTGAAGCGATAACCTGTCCGTCGGAGGAAAAGGCTTCCAGCGTCAGCGCTGAGAGATATTTAGTATCGAATTCGCCCAGTCTGACCGTAGCGCTAAGCCCCGAGTACTCCGATAGATTCACAAGTTCCGCAGCCGTCAGCGTGATCTTGCCGTTAAAATACTGATCGGGAATCTGTTCCGACTTTGCCATTCTGACCGTAAAGTCTATGCCCGACGCGCTTATGGAATTGACGCTTATTTCGATCCCGGAGTTATTGCCGTTGCTGAAATACAGACAGTCCGGATCGTATTTGGCGGTCGAAGTCATATCGCCGATACTGCTGAAATACGGGTTGTTCGGCGACATATATGCGTATTTAGCTTCTTTGGCGGAACGGCTGTACACGTTCCCGCTCAGCGAATCCGACAGATCGGGTCTGAACACGAACACTTCGTCCGCAAGGCTGCCCGAGCCGTGGTAGACGGCGTTCATGTTGCCTTCGGAGGAGGCAAAATCGTCGGGTTCCCTGATCCTGTAAACGATAAGCCCGCTGCCCGGCAGCATGGAATCGAAGCCCGACGCCGTGACGCGGCGGTATTCCATCATAAAATACTCGTTCGTATCGGTATATATCCTGTACGCCAGCGTTCCGCCCGCATGCACCGCCGCCGTGACGGGCGACAGCGAATATGTGCCGTTAGAGGTAATATCCTTGATCTCGCCGTCGTCTATGCCGCCCAGGTATTTGTCACGGATATACGTAAGCATATATTGCGGCGTATCCAGATCCGTATGCATGATGTCCCAGTCGCCTACCGGTACGTAATCGTCGTTATAGTGGTACAGATCCGGCGCGCCCAGCACGTGCCCCATCTCGTGCGCCAGAAGCCCTACGTCCAGCGCGGTATCGAAATTCAGAGAATAATTCCCTACTTTCACGCCGCCGATTTCCGAATATCCGCTGCCGTCGATAATATCCAGATTCCAGCTGTGCGGCCACAGCAGGCTTCCCCAGCTGTTAGACGAGGAACCGCATACAATAAACGAAACCGAATCTATGTATCCGTCCCCGTCCGTATCCAGCTCCGCACCCGAAACGTCGAAATAGCTTTTGACGCCGCTAACCGCCGCGCTCAGGAGCGCGGCTTCCCTGGATTGACGTAAAACCGAATTGCCGTCCACATTATAATAGCTTCTGTAATTGGGATCCCGGTAAACGTAAAACGCGCCGCCGTTATACGGCAGCTCCGACTGCAGTTTGATCTTTCCTCCGCTCTGTATCTCGTAATAACTGCTGACCGAGCCGGAGCCGTTCAGCATAGCCGCCAGGTCGCTCCTCGGAGAATATGACTCACCCTTGAACGCTATGAATATAACCAGATTGACGACGGTGACGTCGCCTTCGGAAGCGTAGATATCGACGCCTAAACCCGAAGCGTTCGTCGCCGCATAAGCTGCAGTGGCTATGTATTCCTCGGAAAGATCCAGCCTGGTGATCTTGGGAACGGCGGCAATCGCGTCGGCGTCGGCGGCAGCCGAAACACCGCTGGAAACGGGCGCGCCCGCGTCCGAAACGGCATAGGTCAGCGTATTGTTGACCCTGTCGGCGATAAGTATATAGCCGTCGGCGTCGTGCGAATATCTGAAATACTCGTCGCCGGATTCGTAAAAACTCACCGTTTTGCCGTCAACCGACATTTCTCTTTCAAACGTATAAAGACCGTAATCGTAATTGGGTTCGGAAGAAGCCGCGCCCGCGTCGTGCAGCAGAGCGCACAACACCGTAGCCGCCAAAATGACGGCAGTAAGCACCGGTAAAACCTTTTGGAGCGCGCCGCAACGGGCGCGCTCCCTTCGCTCCTTATTCATGAATTTATTATATAACACGCGCGCCCGCCCGTCAATACCCGTCGGAATTTTGCTTTTTCCGCATAACGGCAATTTTCGCAGCCGAAAAAAACGCTACACTCGCCCCTATCTTTACAAGTCGGACCGAGGAGAAGGGATGTTTCGTTGCGCCCGCCTACCGGACGGGCGCTGCCGTTTACGCCCTGCGGAAGCGTCTTTTTATCCGTTTCATCGGGAGCGAAGCTCGGCACGGAACCGTAGTCCTTCTCTTCTACCCTTCGAAACGAATCAAAATACGTCTTCCTCGGGCGCCGAGTACGCTGAAAGAAATTGAAAGCGTATAAACGCCTTTCATGAAGAAATGGCGCCAGATGCGCCCTTATATTTACGAACAAACCGAGGAGAAGGGTACAGATTGGGGGCTTTTAAGTGCGAAAACGAGGGAGTTTACAATGAAGTAAATGACCGAAGTTTGAGTCACGAAAAAAGAGCACAAGATGTGCCCTTATCCTCGGTTTGGTGGAGCTTGATAATAGAAAATCGAATTTTTCAACAATCTTAATCTAATGCGTTGGATGTAAATAACATAGCAAAAGTTTATTAATTTAAGTAACCTCATTTATCTTTTCCGACATTAGTTTAAAAAGCAGTCTTTCAATGCATTTAATTATCTACTCCCGAACTGCTCTAAAAGTTTTATTAAATAAAAGATCTTTAAATAGTTCTTCAATTTGCATTGCTATCTTTTCAGAGCTTATGCAAGTTCCTATTTCTATATTACCAGACATTCCATGATAAGATAAATTTGCTGACGAAATTAATGTTTCCTTTTTGTCAACCACAATAATCTTTGCATGGAGCGCCGCCATTTTATCTTCACGATTTGTATAATCATAAACTTGCAAAAATTTGCTTCTATATTCAAGTATTTTTTTTACTGATGATTGACTTTGTAAGTCGTTAAAGAAAATTTTCACCAGGACACCTTTTTGGCTTTTTTCTATCAGTAAATCTATTATTTTTAAAATAAAGCCTGATACTGAATATCCTGTCAATAAAATGCTTTTTTTAGCATTTCTTATTAATTCTTCAGCTACATTTTGTATACGCTTTGTTTTCAAGGAAAATGCTAACGGTACAGTTGCTACTAGGCTTATCTTTTCTCGTTTTTCAAGTAAAGCATTGCCCACAAGCTCTATTATAGATAGTACTTGTTCTTCTTCTAATTGAGGATACTCTTTCTTTACCAATTCTATTGATTTAGGAAAAAACGCTTTAGTAACATTCCCTTCATTGATAGCCAAAATCTCGCTCTTAATAGTATCATAAATTAGCTCAGTTCTTAAACTTCCAAATTGCATAAGTCCCTCACAAGATCGCGAAAATATGCTTGTTCTTCTCTACCACCTATAGGAACCACCAATGCCCTATCTAGCAATCTATTGCCATTTTCGCAGGCTGTTTCTGATATCATAGCACACGAATGGCAGGCGGCTCCATTTGATTTTTCAACTGTCGGCAAAGTCTCCATACATTCTGGATCATTAGTACAAATCATTGCATTTTCAAACGCACCTTTTAGTAATGGAATCAATCGATTATAATTACCTAATTCAACAAGCCCCCCGAGAGACCCTTCTTTATCAGAACTTCCAGTATATAATAAAATTCCACACATGTTATCGCCAAAATAAATTCTTTCTTTTATTGAAGAAGACGAATAGCCTGACTGTAATGACATTTCTTTTATCAACAAATGTGCTAAAGTATGCATTAAAACATATTTTGCGTCCTTTTTTATACCTTGTGTCCACCCTCTTGACAAGCAATATTGTTCATAACAAAATTCATATTCTTTTGAAAGT
>CALVZV010000032.1 GCA_944372665.1 uncultured Clostridia bacterium | reverse complement strand
GCCGGCTTTTTTGGCGAAATGGCAAAACAGCCGGTCTCCCGACTCGCGTGCGTGCGCGTCCGTTTTTTTTCCTTAAACTGGACAAGGTGTATTGATTTATAAATATTTTTAATATATAATCATTGTATGGAACTTAGCGCGATACGCTCGGCTTACGCCAAAGTCAACCCCGCGTTACGTATTACGGGAGTCAAAGAGGGATACCACGTTATAGATACGCTGTTGTTACGCGTTCCGATGTGCGATACGGCTGCGGTTACGCTGTCGGACGGGTCCGCCCCGGATACGGTGGAGTATTCCGACGGTTCGGCGTATGCCGACGACCGCGTGCTCAGGGCTTTGAATATCCTGAGAGAGCGCGAGGCGGTGACGGGAAGTTTTTCGGTAAAAATCGACAGACGTATCCCTTCGGGGAAAGGGCTGGGTTCGTCTTCGGCGGCTGCCGCCGCGGCTGTCGCGGCAGTCTCGGACATGACGGGCAGACGTTTTTCCGAAAAAACCTGGGCGCTTATAGGCGCCGACGCGCGGTTCCAGGTCTCGGGCATGCCTGCAGCAAGAGCGGGCGGCGCGGGGGAGATATTGTCCGAATGGCTGCCTTCGCGGCAGCTGTATATCGCGTTTGCATGCGCCTCAGGTGCCCGGTCGGATACCGCAAAGGTTTTCGCCGCATACGACGTCTTGGGCGGCGCGGGCGGAAGCGTGGACGATTTTATTTCGGACTTTATGCCCTTCAACGCGCTGGAAACAGCCGCTGCGGCGATAAATCCCTTAATCTTGACAGCGCGCAGAGCGCTGACCGACGCGGGCTACGAGCGCGTCGTAATGACGGGTTCGGGCGCGGGATACATAGGCTTTACGTTCGATAAGGCAGTGCACGCGGAATGTTTGAAAAAACTTGCCGCGGCGTCAAAAAACGAAGTGGAAATATACGACTTTCAAGGGAGTGTATATGGCTGAGAAAAAAACCAAGATCAAAAAAACGAACGACGAATTCGACTACCCGATCTATTTGTTTAACGAGGGTACGAATTCGGACGCTTTCCGTCTGATGCGTCCGACCGAGCTTGAAGAAGGCGTATGGCGTTTCAGAGTCTGGGCTCCGAACGCAAGGAGCGTATCCGTCGTGGGAGAGTTTAACGGCTGGGACCGCGACGCTGCGCCCATGAGACCCATCGGCGGCGGGATATGGGAAGCCAATGTGCGCGGCGTGAAGACGTACGACATCTACAAATTCAGCGTTTGCGGAGCGGACGGCGTCATTCACATGAAAGCCGATCCGTATTGTCCGCATACCGAAACGCCCCCCGGCAACGCCTCAAAGATCTTCAATAACGACGGTTTCGGGTGGACAGACTCCTCATATATGGAATCCCAAAAAGGCAGAAACCGTTGTGCCGAGCCCATGAACATTTATGAGGTCCATCTGGGTTCGTGGGCACGCTACGAAGACGGCAATCCGCTTTCGTACCGCGATCTTGCCGACAGGCTGGTGGGCTACGTCAAGGATATGGGATACACCCACGTAGAGCTTATGCCCGTGACCGAACATCCGCTGGAGATGAGCTGGGGATACCAGGTAGGCGACTTTTTCGCGCCGACCTCCAGGTTCGGAACGCCGCACGACTTTATGTATCTCGTCGACCGCTTTCACGCCGAGGGTATCGGAGTCATACTCGATTTGGTATTGTCGCATTTCCCCAAAGACGAATTCGGTCTGTACCGTTTCGACGGTTCGGCGGCATACGAATACGACGATCCGCTGAAAGCCGAGCACAAAACCTGGGGCACCATGGTTTTCGACTACGGCAAGGGCGCCGTCAGGTCGTTCCTGATTTCCTGCGCGGCGTACTGGATAGAGTTTTATCATATCGACGGGCTGCGCCTGGACGCGGTAGCGAGCATGCTTTATCTTGACTACGACCGTCAGGGCGGCGAATGGCGTCCCAACAAGTATGGCGGCAACTATAACCTCGAGGCGATATCGTTCCTGCAGGACATGAACAGAACGGTGCTGTCGCGTTTCCCCGGGGCGTTTACCGTAGCCGAGGAATCCACCGCGTTCCCGATGGTCACGATGCCTCCGTCGATGGGCGGACTGGGCTTCAACTTCAAATGGAACATGGGCTGGATGAACGACATTCTGGATTATATCAAAACGGATCCGTTCTTCAGAAAAGGCAATCACAACAAACTTACGTTCGGGATATCGTATGCGTTCAGCGAAAACTACATATTGCCGTTTTCGCACGACGAAGTGGTGCACGGCAAGTGCTCCATGCTTTCCAAGCTTCCCGGGGATTACAAAGCCAAATTCTCCGCGCTGAAAGCGCTTTACGCTTATCAGTACGCTCATCCCGGTAAGAAACTCAATTTCATGGGCAACGAGATTGCGCAGTTCATCGAGTGGAATTTCGAACGTCCGCTGGACTGGTTCCTTCTCGATTACGACTCCCATAAGGGGGTGCACGAATTCGTCAGAGCGCTGAACGCGTTTTACCGCGCTACGCCCGCGTTATACGAGCAGGACGCCAGTTACGACGGATTCAAATGGATAGTCGTGGACGACAACGTCCAGAACGTGGTGGCCTTCTACAGGGAAGCCAAAAACGGCAAGCGTATCGTCGCGATAATCAACTTTTCGGAAGTCACGCGTAAGGACTATACTTTCGGAGTACCCGACAAGGGAACGTATTACACCGTGTTGAACAGCAATGCAAAGGAATTCGGCGGCGATTCTCAGATCAAAAAGAGTTACAGAACGCGGCTGAAGCCCGCGCACGGCTTTAAACAGAGCCTGACATTGAACCTGGAAGGCAATACAGCACTTTATCTGGAAATCAAATAGGAGGAATTGTCTAATGCGAGTAAAGAAAGAATGCGTAGCAATGCTGCTTGCGGGCGGACAGGGCACAAGATTGGGCGCCTTGACGCAAAAGGTCGCCAAACCTGCCGTGCCGTTCGGCGGCAAGTACAGAATCATCGACTTTACCCTTTCCAACACAATCAATTCGGGTATAGACACGATCGGTATTCTTACGCAATATCAGCCGTTTGACCTTAATCAATATATCGGTAACGGTCAACCCTGGGATTTGGACAGACTGGAGGGCGGCGCGTTCGTTTTGCCTCCGTACCAGAAGGCCAAGTCCGGCGAATGGTACAAAGGGACCGCCAACGCGATCTATCAGAATATCGACTTTGTGGACCGTTACGACGCCGATTACGTTCTGATTCTTTCGGGCGACCACATCTACAAGATGGACTATTCCGAGATGCTGGCGCACCATATCGAAAAGGGCGCCGACTGCACGATAGCCGTTCTGAACGTGCCTCTCGAGGAAGCCTCCAGATTCGGGATAATGAACGCAAAAGAGGACGGCGAGATTTACGAGTTCGAGGAAAAACCCAAGCACCCGAAATCGACCAAAGCCAGCATGGGTATCTACATATTCACCTGGTCAAAGCTGAAAGAGTATCTGATAGCCGACGAAGCCGACAAGAATTCGCATAACGACTTCGGCAAGAACATCATTCCCAACATGCTGAAAGCCGGCGAAAAGATGTACACCTACGACTTCAAGGGTTACTGGAAAGACGTCGGTACTATTTCCTCGCTTTGGGAAGCCAATATGGATGTTCTGGACGCCGATTCCGGCATAAACCTGGACGATCCCGACTGGAAGATCTATGCCAGGAACATGGCGGAGCCTCCGCATTACGTAGGCGAGCACGCGCTGATCAAAAATTCGGTCATCACCGAAGGCTGCGAAGTGGACGGCGAAATAGTCAATTCAATAATTTTCCGAGGCGCGCACGTAGAGCGCGGCACAGTGATCCACGACAGTATCGTGATGCCCGATTCCGTCATCAAAGCGGGCGCAGTAGTGGAACACGCGATAATCGGCTGGGACGCGGTGGTGTCCGAAGGCGCCAAGGTAGGCAAGAAGCAAAGCGCTGCCGTCGGCGGCGAATGGAAGATCGCGGTCGTGGCGCCCGAATCCGTTATACGTGCGGGCTCGGTTGTCGCCGCCGGAGAAATGACCGGAGAGGAGGGCAAATAGAATGAACACTAAGATGGTAGGAATACTGTTTGCGTCGGCAAACGAAACCAAACTCAACGAACTCACGCTGCACCGCACCACGGCGTCGCTGCCGTTTGCCGGAAGGTACAGACTGATAGACTTCGCTCTGTCCTGCCTGGTAAACTCGGGCGTGACGAGAATAGGCATCATAGCGCGCAACAATTATTCTTCGCTGATGGACCACATAAGAATGGGCCGCGACTGGGATCTGAACCGTAAAAACGGCGGTATCTCCGTATTCCCGCCCTTCGTTCTGAACACTTCCCGCGAAGTATATAAGGGAAAGATAGAAGCGCTGTACACAGTACTGGATTATCTGAAGCGCGCGCCCGAAGACTATGTGTGCATGGCTAACTGCAACGTGGCGGCGAACATCAAGCTGGACGAGGTCCTGGACGAGCACATCGCGCGTAACGCAGACGTCACCATACTTTGCCACAAGGCTTCCGTCACCAGCTCCAAACGCGTCATCATCGAAAAGGACGCTTCGGACAAGATCACCGATTTAAGCGCGCTGGAGATACCCACGGACAGGGAAAGGCTGGTCTCTCTGAATATTTATATCGTCAGAAAGGATTATCTTATTGCCAAGGTCGAACAGTCCTATGCCAGGGGATACGTGGATTTCGAAAAGGATATACTTTTCAAGGACGTCGAGGGTGGCAAACTTTACGCCAAGGAGCTTGAGGGCTACGCCGCGATCATCGACGACGTCAAGACCTATTATAACGAGAGCATGAAAGTGCTGGATACCGCTGTCAGAGAAGAACTGTTCGGCAGTATGAGCAAGATCTACACCAAGGTCAAAGACTCAGTCCCCACCATGTACCGTTCCGGCGCCAAGGTCAGCAACAGTCTTATCGCCGACGGCTGTATCATAAACGGAACCGTCGAGAACAGCATTCTTTTCCGTAACGTAAGAATAGAAGAAGGCGCCGTTGTCAAAAACAGCATAATAATGGAGAACGGTATCGTCATGCGCGGCGGAAAGATACAGTACACCATAACCGACAAGCAGGTGGTGATAGGCGCGGGACGTCAGATATCCGGTTCCGAAACTTATCCTATCGTCATCGTAAAGAACAAGATCGTATAGCCGCACAGGGCTTATAAGGAGGTAATATGAAGGTTCTATTTGCTGCATCCGAGGCTTCGCCGTTCATCCGCACGGGCGGACTGGGCGACGTTATGGGCGCTCTGCCCGCGGCGTTAAAGAAAAAAGGAGTGGAGACCGCGGTCGTTTTACCGCTTTATTCGGACATGAAAGCCGAATACCGCAATTCTTTAAAATACATAGGCAACACCACGGTTTTCCTGGGCTGGCGCAGTCAGTACGCGGGCGTGTTCATGAGCCGCGTGAACGACGTCGACTATTATTTCATCGATAACGAATACTATTTCAAAAGAAACGGTATTTACGGTCACTTCGACGACGGCGAGAGGTTCGCGTTCTTCTCCAAGGCTGTGCTGGAAACGATGCAGGTAACGGGTTTCTATCCCGACATATTGCAGTGCAACGACTGGCAGACCGGGCTTTCGCCGCTGTATCTGGATTGCTTCTACAGATTTGTGGACGGCTACAAGACCATGAAAACCGTCATGACCATTCACAACATAGAGTTCCAAGGCAGAATGGATAAGTACGTCATCAGCAACGTCTTCGGCGTGCCGTCCGGCATGGAAAGCATCGTCGAATACAAAGGCGACGCGAACATGATGAAAGCCGGTATCGAGTCCGCAAACAAAGTCGTCACCGTTTCTCCCACGTATGCGGGAGAGATACTGGAGCCGTACTTCGCTTACGGGCTGGAATCGATCCTTAACGCCAGAAGCTACAAGCTCTCCGGCATAGTCAACGGCATAGACACGGATCTGTATAATCCCAAGACCGACAAAGCGCTGTTCGTCAATTTCGACTACAAGAGCTTTGCCAAAAAAGCCGAGAACAAGCACGGACTTCAGGAGCTGCTGGGACTGCCCGCTTCGGACAGACCTCTGATAGGTATGGTAACGCGTCTGACGCCCCAGAAAGGCATAGACCTTATCCTGAACGTAATACGCGAAATGCTGTCTATGGATATTCAATTCGTCGTTTTGGGTACCGGAGACGCAAAATACGAGAACGCTCTAAGAGAGATCGCCAAGCAGTTCCCGACAAAACTCGCCACCGCGATATACTTCTCGGCAGACATCGCCAGCAAGATCTACGGCGGTTCGGACATGTTCCTGATGCCCTCTAAATACGAGCCCTGCGGACTGTCGCAGATGATAGCGATGCGTTACGGTTCAATACCGATAGTCAGGGAGACCGGCGGACTCAAGGACACGGTTCCCGCTTTCGATCCGACTACCAAACAGGGGCTGGGCTTCACGTTCAAAACGTACAACGCCCACGACATGCTGGGCGCGGTGCGGCGCGCGGTAGACACTTTCTATCAACCCGATCTGTGGGCGAAGGGAGTCGTCAAAAACGCCATGGCGGCGGACTTCTCTTGGGATAAATCGGCGGACGATTATCTCAGACTTTACAACAACATATAATTACAATCGCGGAGCCGTCCGCTCCGCTTAATATATCGGAGGATTAATGGCAGGTATCAACAAATCGGAAATCAAACGCCTCATCGAGCTTACGCTTGCGAAAAATTTCGGAGTCAGAGCCGATGAGGCCACTGAAAACATGGCTTACCGCGCGCTGTGCACGGTAGTCAAGGACATACTTACTGAAAAACGCCTGGAATACAAAAACAAAGTGCGTTCCAACGGCTATAAACAGATCTACTATATGTCGATGGAATTCCTTTTGGGCAGATCGCTCAGGAACCATCTTTATAATATAGGGCTTTTGAACACGGCGACTTCCGCAGTCAGGGAACTGGGCTTCGACATCGACAAGCTTATGGCTCTCGAACCCGACGCGGGACTGGGCAACGGCGGCTTGGGAAGACTGGCGGCGGCGTATCTGGATTCGCTCACATCGCTGGGTTATCCCGCCGGCGGATTCAGCATCCGCTACGACTACGGCATTTTCGAACAGAAGATCGTCGACGGCTGGCAGATGGAAATGCCGGATAACTGGCTTACGGACGGCGACGTGTGGCTGAACAAGCGCGACGAGGTATTCGAGGTCAAATTCGGCGGCAGAGTCGAGGAGCACTGGGAAAACGGCAGACTGATATGCGAACAAAAGGGACACACAACCATTCTGGCGGTGCCTTATGACATGAACATATCGGGATACGGTTCCGACGCGGTCAACGTGCTGAGGCTGTGGAGCGCCAAGTCTCCCGTGGAGCTGGACATGAACATGTTCTCGCGCGGCGAGTACGTGAAGGCGGTCGAAGCGCAGGCGATGGCGGAGTCCATCAGCAAAGTGCTGTATCCTGCGGACAACCATATAGAAGGCAAGTCTCTGAGACTGAAACAGCAATATTTCTTCGTGTCGGCTTCCATACAGTCGATCCTTTATAAGCACCTGAAATACAACAAGGACCTCTCCAACCTTTCCGAAAAGATCGCTATCCACATCAACGATACGCATCCCACGCTCTGTATCCCCGAGCTTATGAGGATACTTCTCGACGATTACGGCTGGAGCTGGGACGACGCCTGGAAGACGGTCACCGAGGTCATCAGCTATACCAACCACACGGTAATGCAGGAGGCGCTGGAACGCTGGCCGCAAAGCCTGTTCAAGTCGCTTTTGCCGCGCATTTACCAGATCATCAAGGAGATCAATCAGCGCTACTGCGCCGACTTATGGAACGTTTTCCCCGGCGACTGGCAGAAGATCAGCAAAAACGCCATACTTTCGGATTCCGAGATACGTATGGCAAACCTTTGTCTTGTAGCTTCCCACACCGTCAACGGCGTTTCGGCGCTGCATAGCGAGATACTGAAAAACGACGTTTTCGCGGATTATTATAAGGTAGCGCCGGAAAAGTTTACCAACGTCACCAACGGCATCACGCACCGCCGCTGGCTGTGCGAAGCCAATCCGCTGCTGGCAAAGGCAATAAAGGATCTTATCGGCGACAAGTTTATCAAGAACGCCGACGAACTCGAAAAACTGATGACCTATCAGGGCAACCGCGACGTTTTGGACAAACTTAGAGAAATCAAACGCCAAAACAAGGTGCGTCTCGGTGATTATATCCTTAAGACGACCGGCGTGAACGTCGATCCCGATTCCGTTTTCGACGTTCAGGTCAAAAGGCTGCACGAATATAAGCGTCAGCTGCTTAACGCTTTGCACATTCTGCACCTGTATAACACTATAAAAGCCGATCCGAACGCGGATATCGAGCCGAGGACCTTTATTTTCGGGGCAAAAGCCGCCAGCTCTTATTATATGGCGAAACTTATCATCCGCCTTAACAATATGATCGGCAAGAAGGTAAACGACGATCCCGACGTGCGCGGCAGGATAAAAGTAGTGTTCCTGGAAAATTACCGTGTAAGCCTTGCGGAAATAATCATGCCCGCCAGCGAAATAAGCGAGCAGATCTCCACCGCGGGCAAAGAAGCGTCCGGTACGGGTAACATGAAGTTCATGATCAACGGAGCGGTGACTATAGGCACCATGGACGGCGCGAACGTCGAGATACACGAGCGCGTGGGAGACGAAAACATTTTCATTTTCGGTTTGCTTGCCGAGGAAGTCGAAAAGCTCAAAGAGCATTACAATCCCACGTCGTACTATAACGGCGACCACAGGATAAAAGCCATAATAGACCTGTTAAGACGCGGGATTGCCGGTACTACGTTCGGCGAAATTGCCGACAGCCTGACCGTTGGCAGAGGCGGCGGCGCAGATCCCTATATGGTGCTTGCGGACTTCGGCGCATACGTGGACGCGCAGGCAAAAGTCAGCGAAGCCTACCGCGACCGCTACCGTTTCGAAAAGATGTCTTTGGTCAATATAGCGCGTTCGGGGTTCTTTGCCGCCGACCGCAGCGTGGAGGAATACGCACAGCGCATCTGGCGTCTAAAGAAAGTCAGATAGGTATTTCGCCGTGTTGAAATACGATTCGCGCGACATACGCTTCAAACAGCCGTTCGGAGCCGTTAAAACCGGGGAAACAGTAAGGATAGTCTTTCCCGTGACTCAGACCGTAAACGTAACGGGCGTCGCTTTGATTTACCGCGGCGCCCGCGACGGGAGAGTCGAACTGAAATATGCGTTCACGGAGGCGGGGCACAATGTTTTCCGCGCCGAGTTCAGGCTGGAAACTCCCGGGATATATTATTACCGCTTCGAGATATACAGGGGCGGCGAAACACTGTACGCCGGCAGGTCTGACGACGACGGCAAGGCTGTCGTGGGTGAATGGCTGAAAGAATGGCAGCTTACAGTATACGAACGTGATTTCACGACTGCCGAATGGCTGAAAGGCAAGATAATATATCATATTTTTCCCGACCGCTTCAAGCGGCTCGAGGACGGCAAACGTCCCGAATACGGACATTTCAAGCGCTGGAGCGACGAGCTTACCATATTCGATCCCGACGGCGTTTACCGTGCCAACGACTTTTACGGCGGCAACATCAAAGGAATAATCTCCGAGCTGGATTACATCCGTTCGCTCGGCGTCGGCGCGATATATCTTTCGCCGATATTCGAAAGTCACTCCAACCACCGTTACGATACCGGCGATTATATGAAAATAGACCCGCTTTTCGGTACGGAAGCGGAGTTTAAAAAGCTGATAAAAGAGGCGGACAGGCGCGGTATAGGCATAATTTTGGACGGAGTGTTCAACCATACCGGCGCCGACAGCCTGTATTTCAACAAATTCGGCAACTATCCCGGCGTCGGCGCGTATCAATCGCCCGACAGCCCGTATTACGACTGGTACACGTTTACGGAATACCCCGACGTTTACGACTGCTGGTGGGGGGTCACCGTTGTTCCCACGGTAAAAAGGGATTGCGCCGCGTTCCAAAAATTTATAGCGGGAAAGGGCGGAGTCATCGAGAAATGGACGTCGATGGGCGTTAAAGGTTGGAGACTCGACGTCGCCGACGAGCTGTCGTCGAATTTTATAGAGCAGATCCGTAAAAAGGTAAAATCCATGGGTGATATAGCCCTGATAGGCGAGGTGTGGGAGGATGCCAGCACAAAAATAAGCTACGGCGAAAAGCGCAGGTATCTTTTCGGCGACGAGCTGGACGGCACAATGAACTATCCCTTCCGCACGGCTATTCTGAACCTGATAAAGGACAGAAACGGTTCCCAGTTCGTCAATTCGGTAATGAGCATCGCCGAAAATTATCCCAAGGACGCGCTGTATTCGTCGATGTCGCTTTTGGGAACGCATGACACCGTCAGAATAATGACGGCTCTCGGCGACGAACACAACATGCGCTCCAAATCCGAAAGGTTGCTGTACAGAATGGGCGCGGAGGAATACCTTGGCGCCAAGCGCAAACTGAAACTGGCTTCCGCGATCCAGTATTTTCTGCCCGGACTGCCGACAATATATTACGGCGACGAAATCGGCATGCAGGGCTTCGAGGATCCCATAAACAGGCGGCCGTTCGCCCGCGGTTACGAGGACACCGATCTTAAATCGCATTACGAATATCTTGGAAAAATACATGCCGAATTCACTGAAGATTTTTCGGTCCGTTCCGAGCCCGGCAAACTGATCTTAACGCGCGGCAAGTATACCCTTAAAGTCGATCTGAACGACTATTCATACACGATTAAGTAGCTATAGCTACAAATCAAACGCGGACAATGAACCGTTGAGACACGTAATCCTGCCTAAGCCCGGCGGGTTAAAAAAAGCCGCCCGCGGTTGCGGACGGCTTCCGAATACGCTATATGGATCATTCGTCCTTGAACACGAAGGTGGATTCGCGGTTCAGTCTGTTCTTTGCCATATCGCGCAGAACGAACTTCTGTATCTTACCCGAAGCCGTCATGGGCATCTGGTCGATGAATTCGACATAGCTGGGTACCTTGTGACGCGCCATGTTGTTCGCGACATAGGTCTGTATATCCTTTTCGGTGACGCTGCTGCCCGCGCGTTTGATAACGAATGCATACGCTTCTTCGCCGTATTTTTCGGAGGGCACCGCTACGATCTGTACGTCCACGACGTCGGGATGAGTATAGATGAAGTCCTCGATTTCCTTGGGGAAGATGTTTTCTCCGCCGCGGATTATCATGTCCTTGATCCTTCCGGTTATGCGGTAATAGCCGTCGTCGTCGCGGATGGCGAGGTCGCCCGTATGCAGCCAGCCGTCTTTGTCGATTGCCTGTGCGGTGGCTTCGGGCATTTTGTAGTATCCCTTCATGACGTTGTAGCCGCGCACCACGAATTCACCGGGCTTGCCGTTGGGGAGATCTTCGCCTGTGTCGGGGTCGACGATCTTGGTTTCCATGAAAGGCATCTCTCTGCCCACGGTGTTGACCCTGGCTTCCAGACTGTCGTCAACGGTGGTCATAGTGCAAGCGGGGCTGGCTTCGGTCTGTCCGTAGGTGATGGTGATCTCGGACATATGCATTTTGTCGACGACGTCGCGCATGACTTTTACGGGGCAGGGGGAGCCCGCCATTATGCCCGTTCTGAGACTGGAGAAATCGTAACGTGAAAAGTCGCGGTGCTCCAGTATCCTGATAAACATCGTGGGAACGCCGTGAACGGCGGTGCATTTTTCGTATTCTACGGCGTGCATGACCTTCATGGGCGTGTACCACAGCAACGGCACCATAGCCGCGCCGTGCGTTACGGACGCCATTATCGCCAGCACCATTCCGAAGCAGTGGAAGAACGGCACGGGAATGCACAGCTTGTCCTTAGAGGTGAACTTCATGCAGTCGCCTATGGCTTTGCCGTTGTTGACGATATTGTTATGCGTCAGCATAACTCCCTTGGGGAAGCCGGTGGTGCCCGAAGTGTACTGCATGTTGACCACTTCGTCGGGATCGACGGAGTGCTTGACGGCGTTGTATTCCTCGTTACTGATCAGAACGCCGAAATAGGGGATCTGGGACCAGTTGTACATGCCGTCGTACCAGTTGTCCAGCGAAACCACGTATCTGAGGAAGGGCAGACGTTCGTTGTGCAGTTCGCCCGGCTTGGAGGTCTTGAGCTCGGGACAGACCGAATATATTATCTTTTCGCAGTCGATATCCTTGATGCCGTCGCATATAAACAGCGCCTTGGAATCGGAGTTGGACAGCAGATATTCCAGCTCCGCCTCTTTATAGTTGGTATTGACGGTGACCAGCACAGCGCCGATACGCGCCGTGGCGAAGAACAGTATCAGCCACTCGGGATAATTCGTCGCCCATATAGCGACGTGGTCGCCCTTGTTTATGCCCATGCCCAAAAGACCTTTGGCGTATTTGTCGACTTCCTTGTTGAACTCGTAATAGGTCCTGGAATAGTTGACCTCGATGTATTTAACCGCAAGCTTTGTAGGGTACTTCTTGGCTATATTGTTCAGCATATCGCCTACGGTTATGTTCATTAATTGTTCGCTTTTATTATCCATATTATTTTTCCTTTACTGTGTCAATAACCATTGCTTTATAAGCTCGAAAATGTCCGTGTTGTCGATCTCCTCCGGAATATCCATCAACACATTGTAATCTATTTCCGAATATCCGGTAACCACATCGACCATTACGGGATCCCCGTTTTGATCGTATATGATTTCGCCTTTGTCATTGACGGCTTCGACGGAATTGTAAATCTCTCTGTCGGAAACGGCATAGATATAGTAGCCCACGTTCGCCGCGGTGTGACGGGTCTTGGTAAACCACTTGTCGGAATTGTCGTAATCCAGCAGCGCGTCGTATGCTTCGGAAGCGTCGTTGATAGAAGGTACCTTCAGTCCTCCGGTTTCGTGGTCGGCGGTGACGATGACCACCGTGTCGCCGTTGGCGGAAGCCCATTCCTTGCACGCGGAAATCGTCGCGTTAAAGGAAATCAGCTCGTTCAGCATCGCCTGCATGTCGTTGTCGTGCGAGGCGGAGTCGATCTTGCTGCCCTCCACCATAAGGAAGAAACCTTCGTCGGAAGCGGAAAGTTTGGTCAGAGCGTTTCTGGTCAGCTGTGCGAGAGTGTTAGCGCCGAAATTCTGTATCGCGCCATCCTCCAACAGACCGAAGATCTTGTCTTTTCCGGAAGTCAGCACCGTGTCGGCTATGGACTGGAACGATGTGCAGTAGTCGCGCTCGTCGGTAGCTATCTTATCCGCCATCGCATACAGCGTTTCGTTGCCCAGACCGAACAGCACGTCTACGTCGGAGGCTATCAGCTGAGATGCGATCGATTCGGTGTCGTTGCGGTCGGAAGCGTGCGTCAGGAACGCGGCCGGTGTGGCGTCGGTTACGGTTTTGGTAGCAACGATACCGACTTTTTTACCTTGCGCCATCGCCATTTCCGCTATGGTTTCGAGGTTTTTGCCGTCTTTATAGGCGATCCTGCCGTTATACGTTTTGACGCCCGTAGCCATCGCGGTAGCCGCCGCGGCTGAATCCGTTGCACCGGGAGTCAGCGAACGCGTCATCACTTCGCCCGAAACGGCAAAGCGTTCCATCTGCAGTCTGGAGCCGGTAGAAATGTTGCCCGCCTTGATATGGTCGAAGCCCATGCCGTCTCCGATAAGGAGAATGACGTTCTTGGCGCGGAACTCCGAAACGGGATCGACGCCGGAATCGGCGTAATTGATACCGAACAGCACGGCTGCGGCAATCAGCGTTACGCAGAGCACCGCCGCTACGATTATCCATAAATTACGATTCTGTTTTTTGTTGTCTACTCTTCTTGCCATTCAATGACTCTCCGGTACGTTTTAATATTTTTCGAACACGGCAAGTCCGTATTCCGGAAACAGAGCACTTATCGGAGATAACGGATACTCTTTTCCGTGTCCCAGAGCCGTCCGTATCATTTCGGCGTGATCAAGCCCGTAAGCCTGTCCCGAGGTTTCCGTCAATGAAACGAAACAGCCGTTGTTTACGATTAAATTATACGTCTTACCGCCAAACCCGAAGCGCGCGTCCGATGTGACTCCCCTCATGGGGAGAAGTCGGAACAGAGCTTTTAGGTTCAATAGCTTTGCCATGGAATAATTCGATTCCTCGCTGACCGGCACCGGAACGGAAAAGTTTAACGCTTCCGTTATTCCGTCAAAAGCGTCGGCACGCGTGAACATGGCTTCGGCAATCCTGCCGTCTTCGATCAAAACATAAGCGGTAGGGATACCGTTATGTGAAACAAGGTATCCCGAACCGCAGCAATCCAAAAACATTTCTATGTGCTGCTTCTGGACCGAGGGGGAGCGGAAAATATGCGCGGGATGCGATTTTGTCCACTCCGAATATATCGCGTACGTCGCGCTCCAGTCGCCGGGAACGAGTGCTTTTATCGTGCCTCCCGCGCCGTAAGGAGCGGGTCTGAAGCTGGCCATTCCGTTGACGACCGAGTAGCCGAGTTTTTCGTAAAACGACTTGTCGAACGGGTGCAGCATCACGAAAGGATAGCCTTCCTCGGCAAGCGCTTTTTCCGCAAGCGACAGCGTTTCGGCGGCATATCCGCGGCGGCGGTATGCGGGGTCGGTGGCGACTCCGGTAAGGAAGGGTATTTCCAGCACTCTGCCAAAGATCTCCGTTTCGAGTATCCTGGCATAAACCGCCGAAACCGTTTTGCCGCCGACTTTTTTGAAATAAGCGTGCGAGGCGTCGAAGCGCTCGCGGAAAAAGACTTCCGCGTATTTTTCGTCGCCGGGGAACGCCCCGATATGCAGTTTTTTCAATTCGTCCAAACGCATACGTTTTGATTTTATCAAATCGCGGCGCGGTTGACAAGCGAATCGTACCTATTTCGTTCCCGAGCAGCGCGTGCGCGCCGTATATAGATACCCGACGTCCATGTCGGTGCGCGTCAGACGCATATATTATTAATAAATTTAAAGTAAAAAAACCGATTCGATATTGCAAAGGGCGGCGCATTTGCTATAATTAATGTGTATAAATTGCGAGCGCGCGATTTATATAAAATAGATAACGGAATCCGGTTCGATATGAGAAAAAAGTGCGCGTTTTTATTGCTGATTTTGCTTTCGCTGGGAATAGTCGCCGCTCTGGCGGCGTGTTCTCCGGCCGTCGAGATCGCCTCGATAGCGATTTCGGAAAACTCCGGTAATTACAAAACCGAATATCTTGTCGGCGAAGAACTCAATATCGAAGGTATCGTTTTGCTCGTTACGCGCACCGACGGCGAAAAGTACGAAGTTTTCGCTACCGACGTCAGACAGGATCTTAGGATATTGAATTTCTCCACCCAAAAGCCCGCCGACAGAGTCAGCGTGGTGCTGGAATACAAAAACGTCAGCACGTCTTACGACATTTCCGTAAAGTCCGAGGAAGCCGGCACGGTCAGATACACGCTGTCATTCGATTCGATGGGCGGCAGCGCGGTGGAACCGCAGTCCATAGTCGCATACGGCAGAGCCACCGAACCGTCGCCGCCCGTGCGCGAAGGCTACCGTTTCATGGGCTGGTACACCGAGAGCAGCTTCAACAACCAGTTCAATTTCTCCACCGCGCAGATAACCTCCGACACTCTGTTATACGCGCGCTGGGCGCGCCTCTATACGATTTCTTTCTACAGCGACGATAACGTCACTCTGATAACCACCAGGGAAGTGGAAGCCGGAGGCACTCTTTCCGACATACCGGGCGTACCGGCAAGGGAGGGGTACGAAGCCGCCTGGAGCAGGACCGTGTTTACGGGTATCAACTCCGATATCCGCGTCAACGCCGTATATACCAGGCTGACGTTTACGGTCACGTTCAGCTACCGCGACGAGGACGGACGGACGCTGATAGAGGTGGGACGGATAGAGAAAGTGCCTTACGGCACCGATCTTTACGCCGAGGCGGGCGCCGAGATAAACGACTATCTCGACGACGTTCCCGCGATTGTAGGCAACAGAGAATTTGCCCGCTCCTGGGATCCTGCGGCGGAATCCTCTCTGCATTACGTCATCGCCGACATTTATGCCGAGGCTGTGTTCAACACAATAAGCTATACAGTGACGTATTATTGGAACTATCCCGACGGCGCCGGCGACCCCATGACGGTTTACGGCACTCCCGTAAAGGTTCAGTACAATACGCCCATACGCACCGCACCCGCCGATCCCGTGCTCGAAGGTTACCGTTTCGACGGCTGGTTCAGACAGACGGGAGCCACCATAAAATGGAATTTCACTAACGATCTGGTCGAAAGGAACACTTCGCTTTACGCCGGCTGGACCAAACTGTATAAGGTATCCAGATACGTTCCTTCCGCAATAATTCCGCCCTCAGACGGCGCCGAAAAGGTGACGTTTAAAGGCGAAGAATACTGGCTGTATTCGTATGCTTCCGTTCCTGCGGGCGGCACCGACGCCCTTGGGAGCGTGCCTTTCACGGAAGGGTATAAGGGGATATGGCTGGACAAAAACGGCGACGCCGCCACTCAGGCGTCGTTAAGCAACGTAAGCAGCGACATTTCCGTTTACGCCGCATACGAAAAGAATCTGTACACCGTCAATTTCTATGCGTCCGACCGCGAAACCGTAGTCGCCAGCCAGACGGTTGCTTATAAAGAATACGCTTCCGAACCCTCGGAGATACCGCTGCGTACCGGATATTCGTTCGCGGGCTGGGATTTCGATTTCGGCTCCGAGATCGTTTCGGACACCAACGTCTATCCTACATATACCGCCAACAAATACATGGTCAGTTTCTACGAGAGCGACTCCGACACTTCCTTTACCCAACAGGAGGTCGTTTACGGCTCCAACGTCGTTCTGCCCACGCCCGCCCAGCGCACCGATTACCGGTTTGCGGGCTGGTTCACAGAGAGGGGCGGTACCGAGGAATGGACTTACGAGCTGATTCTGACCGCGGAAACGCTTGCCGGGATCGGGGTCATCGACTCGGCTGACGCGTTCGACTACATGCCTTCCGACGTCGTGCTGAAGCTTTATGCGACGTGGATAAGGCAGTATTCGATAATATTCCTTGACGACACCGGCTCCAACATCGACACGCTTTACGTGGACGCCGGCAGCATACTCACTTCGGCTATGGCTCCCGATATAGAGGAGCGCGCCGGATACACCGGTTCGTGGCACGTCGCCGACGAATACAACGCGGCGACCGAGCAGATATACTACTTCGGCGCTCAGATAGCCGGTCCGGTAAAACTCAGGATCGTATACGACATCAACAAGTACGAGGTTACTTTCCG
>CALVZV010000031.1 GCA_944372665.1 uncultured Clostridia bacterium | reverse complement strand
AAAGCGTGGTCGGGCGCGAACTGAATAAGGAAGAAATCGATATAGACGATATATTCGAAGTATTTTACAAAAGAGCGGCGAAATAAAGGAGGGTATTCATGGAAGAGAAAACGACGTTCTCGCAAAAATTCAGTGCGCTTTCGAATAAGTTGTTCGGAACGACGCCGAACGACGGCGACATTCAGCCTAAAGAAGGCTGGAGCTACAGTATCTGCGGACTGGGGCAAAACTTTATCTGCACCGTCATAGGTTCATACCTCACTGTATTCATGACCGACGCGTTGGGATTTAACATCAATACTCAGGTCGGCTTGCTCAACGGCGTATACGCCGTGGCAATACTTATGCTTGTTGTCCGTATTTTTGACGCATGCAACGACCCGATCATGGGCTCGATAGTCGACAGAACGCGCACAAAGTGGGGCAAATGTCGTCCTTATCTTTTGTGGATGGCGATACCTATCGCGTTCATGACGATATTGTGTTTCCTGCCGTGGTATTCAAAGGACATCGTCGGCTTTATCGCGGTAAGTCTCGTTTATGTCGTATGGAGCGTGGTTTATACGGTGGCGGACGTTCCTTATTGGGGACTTTCCACGACGATGACCAATAACACGACAAAGCGCGGAAACCTTCTTACCATCGCCAGGCTTTTCTGCACTGCCGGCGCGGGACTGGTTACTATACTCGTTCCGCAGATCACCGCTGCCGTTACCAGGGATTATAAGCTGAATATCGACGGCAAGGAATATGTCAATCCTATATTTGCCGAGCAGAATGCGGAAACATTGAAGTATACATATTTTATAATCACTATCGTACTGGTCGCTTTGGCATTGCCGATGTTCTATATCGGTTTCAAGAACACCAAGGAACGTTGCGGCACGATAGAGGGCAATCAGAAACTACCCTCTCTCGGACATAATCTCAAATTACTGTTTAAAAACAAAGAACTGATGCTGATAGTGCTGTCGGGTATTCTGGGCGGCGCGAGAATGGTTTATACGTACACCGGCGGTCTGTATTTTTGCAAATACGCTCTGGGCGACGAAGGCGCATACAGCCTGCTGACGATGCTGGTAGTGCCCGGCGGTCTTATCGCTTCGGTGCTTTGCCCGTGGCTGACCAAGAAATTTACCAAGAAATGGTCGTTTATCGGCTCGCACATCATAGGCGCGATAGCCATGGTCGTCATGCTGTTTATGTGGGACTTCGAAAAAGCCGAATTGCGCGGCACGGCGGGACTGGTTGTCTGCGTTATCTGCCTGCTGTTCATCGGCATTCCGCAGGGCATATCCAACATAATGAGCTACGCCATGATAGGCGATACCGTAGAGTATCTCGAGTGGAAGACGGGCGAACGCGCGGAAGGCATATGCTTCGCGATGCAGACGCTTATCAATAAGATCGGTATGGCGGTCGGCGCGTTCATCGGCGTTCTCGCATACGGCATGAGCGGCATCAGCGCCGACGATCCCGTGGGCTCCATGTCGCGGGAAGGCATGAACAAACTGTGGCTGATGCTGGTACTTTCGGGCGCGGTCAGCTTCATAGCCTGCGTGATCCCGATGTTCTTCTATACCATCACCGAGGACAAACAGAGATGGCTGGTCGAGCAGATCAACCTGCGTAAAGCGGAATCGGAAGCCAATACCGAGGTATCGGATACCGAAAACGCATAATAGGGAGCCTTAAAATCTATAAAATTCAAATTCCGCGTAAAACGGAATAAAGCGGAGGAAAACGCTATGTCAAGACGTACCGACAAAACAGCTAACAATTTAAACCGAAACTACGGCGCATACGGCGCGCCCCCTCCGGGGACGGCGTTATATGACAAATACCGCGATATGTCGTATGTGAACGGCACGTTCACGAACGGCAGACAGCCCGACGCCGTATCGATAGTCAAAAGAAGCGGACGCAAATTCGAGGAAATAGGTATAGGCGCGTACAACACCGACGTCGCCGGATTCTACCGCGTGGCTTTGCTGGGCAAGGCCGGGCAGCCCGTATTTCCGACGCCCGGGGCAAAGAAGTATTTTATAAGATGTCTTGCCGGCGCGCTTCCGTACTATCCCGTCGAAATACAGAGCTTTTCGGTTATCAACAATTCCGCGTATTTTGTCGCGGCGTCGTTCGATCAGACCGAGATAAGCCTGAGGCGTTATTTCGCGCTGGTTGCCACGACTTATGCGGACTATTATAACGAAGTGTTCGATCATTCGGGCAATCCGTTCAGATCGCGTCCCGCGATAAAGCGGATAAAGGGTGCCGACGACGTTGCCGAACAGATCGTGCTGGTCAGCCGCCAGCCTTACGTGCGTCGAGAAGCCGCACCGGGCAGAAAGTATCCGTTCTGTTCAGCAGGCGACGAAGGCGGTCTGACGTCCAGGACGGCGTTCGAGGGCGCGTTCGGGAAAGAGGGGCTTGCCTCGCTGAAAGCCGCTGAGAGCGACGCCGCGCGTCCCATTTTCTCGCTGGATCTTGCTGCCGCGATTTTCACTTCGTTCGATAAGCTCGACGACGCCGTCGAGAACACGCTGATAGATTTCGGCTGCTTTACCAAAAAGAAAATACCAAACGACGTGATGCCCAAAATATGCGCGGAGATAAATGAGCGTTCCGCTGCGCCTTTTGATAAAATCTGCAAGAAATTGGCGATCTCCGGGCGCGAAAAGTATATTTTGATGCTGAAAACGCTGCAGGAACTGATCGTGTCGTCAAAGCGCACTTTCGACTACGCGTGGGACGCGCTGGAGCTCGGCGTTTACGATAAAAAATCCGTGGCTATCGACGTCATCATCGATTTGAGCGACAGGCTCGGCTATTCGATAGATCAGATATTCGCGATGATGGGATTCGCATACTGCGCCGTGGTGGGCGGAAAAGTCGAATATTACAACGACGCGCTGGTGGTGGAGATAATCAGGTTCATCGCCCGTTCGCGCCGCCAGCCCGTTCAAAGCGTGATCGAATCGCTGGGGATACGCAATTCTTTCGAGGACCCGGACAGAGTAAAAACGGTCGCGATGTACTGCAGATAACCGTTTTGCCGTCGGTACCGGCATTGACGAGATAAAACGATATGCCGTCGGAGTTTCCGACGGCTTTTCGTTTTGTAATGCATTGCGTGTACGGGCGAAAAACATGCGCGCAGAGTATAACAATAGTAAATTTAATTATTTATATTGTTAGTACGCGCGCGCGATATGATAGAATTAAACGGGAAGTTATGCCCTAAAGCTTCCCGTGAGGTTGTTATGAAGAAATCGATTTTAATTTTACTTGCGGTTGTTCTGATAGGCATGCTGTCGCTGGTTGCGATGACGGCGTGCACTAAGGAAGCGAATATAGACCATCTGGAAATCTATTCCGCGCCCAAAACGACATATTATCTCGGCGAAGCGTTTGACCTGAACGGCGCCAAGATACTCGTCGTTTACGTGGACAATACCGAAAAACTCGTTGACGTTTCTCCGAGTATGATTTCCGACTTCGATTCTTCTGTTCTGGGCACGCAGTATATCAAAATCTATTACGGCAACAGCAGCGTTACCGTGATGGTAGAGGTCGTCCGCCGCACGGTTTCGACGGTGGAGCTTGAAATACCTCCCGAAAACTATGATCACGTGCAGGGTCAGAACCTCAAAACAGAGGGCAGTTATCTGGTAGTCACCTATACCGACGGCAAAGTCGACACCATACCCGTGACCGAGGATATGTGCTCCGGATACGACCGCGACCGCGTAGGGCAGCAGAGCGTCACGGTTTCCGCGCAGATAGACGGAGAAGCGGTCACCTCTACTTATGCCGTAAACGTCAGAGAGCGCGAGATAAGCCGTATCGAGATCACCGCGGCGCCCTCCAGAAACGTATATTATCTGGGCGATTCCGAAGTGGACCTCAACGGCGGCGAGCTTTTCGTCACCTATAACAACGGCTATTCGGAGCGTTTCCGGATGATATCCGCAGGCAGCGTGCTTGACGGACTCAGGGTTGTCTCGTTCGATTCTTCCGCGGTCAGCGCGCGCGTTCCCGTGACCGTCGAATATAACGGTTTCACCGCATCGTATTATGTAAGCGTTCAGGAGAGGAACGTCGATTCCTACGAATTCGTCACTCCCGTACCCGAACAGTTGCAGGGCACTCCGTTCAACTGGGGCGACGCAGAAATCAGGATCACATACACCAACGGCGAGGTGATCACGGTATCCCTGCCCGACGAAAGATACGTAAAGCTTTCCGGATACGTGCCGGGCACCGCGGGCGAACAGTCGCTCACGCTTAATTTCGTTTACGGCGAAGCGCTGCTGCAAAAGCAGGACGTGCTGGTGGTGACTGTCAACGCCAGGAGCCTTATAGGACTGGAAATAGTCGACGCGCCCGTGGTTTACGAAAGCACGGTATTCGATGTATCCGAATTTACATACAGATACGTTTACGATAACGGCGAGTACGGCGAACCCGCTCCGCTGACCGAATCCATGGTCGTGTGGCAGGGAGGCGTGGTTACCGACGTTTACGACGAACCGGGAACGGTCACGTGGCTTATCCGCCAGAGCAATATCGATTACGAGTATTCGTTCGAAGTCGCAGCGCTTCAGGTCACCGACATTTTGTTCCATACCGAAGCCGACGGCGGCGTGATAGCAGTGGTTTATCGCGGCACCGACGAGATCAGTTACGGCGATCTGGAAATTTCTGTCGTATATAATTCCGGAGCCGTCGAGAGGGCGGCTGCGGGCGATATAGCTTCGCTTCACAACGGTTCGTTCGAGTTGCTTTTCGACGAGTCTTCGGCGCTCGGCTACTCAACCGCAGAGTTCGTTTTCCGTAACGATTATTCCGCGGACGGATTCGTTAAAGAGGCGGGCATAATCATAGCGCGCGCCGTTGCCGCGGTCAACGTGACCGCAGGCGACTCATTCAGGCGCGCTACGTCTCTCGGTACGGCTTTCGATCCCGATGGACTCAGGATAGACGTCACCTATACCGACGGCGGCAGCGAGTCTTTCGAAGTTTTCGACGAGGTGTTCTATAACGCCTGGAGCTTCGTGCCCGAGGCAGGCTCACCCGAGTACGAAATAGGGTATAACGGAGAAATATCCGAGCTGGTTTTCAAGGAAACGGGCACTTACGTGCTTACGCTGTCCAACCGCGGCATAAGCGAATCCACCGTGTTCGGCGGCGAGAGCATCATAATCGCCGTTACCAACGCGCCCGCGTACATCGCCGGGATGTTCCGCGACGAAAACGGGCTGGACGAAATAGATCCCGACAATGCGTCCGAATTCTCCGTGCCGACAGGGGCTTCGATCGATTTGGGCGGAGTATGGATAGAAATAGTGTACGAAGGCATTGCCGACGGCGTAAACCTCAGGGACTTCGTCAGCATGACCGATCCGCGCGTGGCTATCGACTACAGCGCGCGCGACAATCTCGCACCCGGAACGGTGATCGTGCCTTACTCCTATGCCGAAGGCGGCGTAGAATTGGCCGATCCGGACAAATATTACTTTACCGTTACGGTGAAGGCTAGGAATCTGGTGGCGATCGAGGCAGACGTAAGCGGCATGGATACCGAATACGTCAGCGGCGAAGGGCTCAACTTCACGGGGCTGAAGGTCAACCTCGTCTATGACAACGGCACCCGTCAGGCGCTGGCGGACATCAATTCCGCCATTCAGAACGGCACGCTGAGCTATTCGGGATACAACTCGTCTGTGACCGGATCGCAGACGGTGACCCTGACGTACACCTATTATGAGATAGTAGAAGGCAACACCTATACGTATTCGCTCAGCACCACGTTCCGAGTGAATGTCAGCGCTCCCGTTCCGCAGGCGGTCAGATGGACTTCCGGCACCGTTCCGGAGACCGAATTGTTCGGCGGAGCGCCTTTTGTGCTGGAGAGGGTTTACGTCGTAACCGCTTCGGGATACGGCACCCGCCTTATAGACGAACACGTTACCGTGACGTTCACGGACGGATCTTCCGTGACCACTCTGTTAAGCGACATTCTCAGTGACGTGAGCGTGGACGAAAGCACATTTAACCTTTCCACTCCCGGCAAGCAGAGTCCCGTGCTTATCTACAAGGGCTGCAAATTCAATATTTCGCTGACCATACCCGACAGGGAGCTTATCGCCATTTCTTTAAACGTAGGGAACATTTCCGTAGTTCAGGAAGCGGAGATCGATTTGCGCGGGCTGACCCTGAACCTTCAGTTCAGCGACGACACTTTCGCTCAGATACCTCTCGAACAAAGGTACATAGCTTTCTCCGCCGAGAACGAAAACGGATACGATTCTTCCAACACCCTGGTCGGAGAGCGCACGGTAACGGTATTTTACGAATACGAAGGCACGCGCCTGGAAACGAGCGTAAAGGTCACCGTGACTGCCAAACAGCTGGTAAAAATAGAAATCAACGGCTTGCCGCCCAAACAGTTCTATATCGAGGGCGAGCCTTTCGAAGTGTCGCATTCTGATACCGTCAGGATACATTATTCCAACGGACTCAGCGAGGTCATACCGCTGACGGAAGCCACCGTTCTTGACGGCACTTTGGGAGAGACTGCCGGACCGTTCAATATCAGACTTAACAATTCGGCGCTTTTCGACGACGATTTCGAAATCAGCGACAACGTCACCCGTACTCAAAGAATAGAGATCGACTATACCTACAGCGGCGTTACGGCGCAGACCTCGTATCTGATATATATGCGCGACAGGCGCACGCCCACGGTAACGTACGATCCCAACAATGTTTACGAGCGTACCTACAAGGACGAGAACATGGATCTGGGCATAGCCCTGAGCTTTATGGGATACGAAGATTACGACACGTTCGGCAAGACATTTGAGGAAGGGGACGGCACTTCGGGCACCTATAGGATTTACTATATCGGCGTGGACGGCAACAAATACGATACTGTTCCCGTTGCGGCGGGTACTTATACCATAGCCGTCTATTATGCGGGCGACGCCATTCACAACGAATTTATCGACGACACTTCGTACAGCCTCGTGATAAAAAAGCGTCCGCTTACCGTCACTTTCGACATAAAACCCATAAATTACGGTGATTTGACCGTGTACGGCAAGATTTACGGTCAGGCGACGCCTCCGGTATATATCACGGCTGCAGGCTTTGCGGAAGGAGAAGGTTTCGACGACATATACGCATCGCCCGAGCATTACGCCACCGTAGCGTTCGTTCCCGACGGGAAAGGAGGCATGAAACAGGTGGACTTCTTCAGTTTCGCCTATTTCAAGGGTGCCGAGATAGCGGAGATGAACGAGAGAGCGTCTGCGGGCACTTATTCGATTATGTTTGTGCAGCGTTCGGATTCCGAAAACTACAACATAACCTATCTTACCCAGAATTATACCGTGGCGCAGCGTAAAATCGTTGTGACCACCGATAACGTCAGCGCCACATACGGCGCGGTCGAGCCCGTCATTCCCGTCTATGTGTCTGCGGCGGAAGAATTCGACGAAAGCGGACTGGTCAACGACGACGTGCTTAAAGGTTCGCTGTTAAGAGAAAACTATAACAGCAACTTCGACGCCGGAAAATATCTGATCATCGCCGACAACTTAATCAACAACAACCCAAATTATTCGATAATCTTCAGCAACTCGGCTGCGGACGAAGACACCAAGTGGTTTACCATAATGCCGCGTACGCTCTACGTCCAGGTAGGCAGCAGCTCTCAGATTTACGGCGACGCATACGTCGCTCCGTCAATCAGCTATTTCGGCGACGCGGCGTGCACGGATTCTTCCTCGGCGTTTGCGTCGATAGACTCGGCTCTGGCGCCCGCTCAGATAGTCGGCGAATTCGCGTTCGTGTATCCCGCGATAAACGGCGACAACGGATATATGTCTGAAAGCGGCGAATATCTGCCGTATTACCGTACCCCCGTAGGAACGTACGCCGTTTCCGCGCGGATATCGAAAGAGGGAGAGAGACTTTCCAATTACGATGTGCGTATAGTCGACGGCAGACTCGCCATTACCGCGCGTTCGCTGAAGGTGACTGCCGAAGCGGCATCCAAGAAATACGGTGAAGCCGATCCCGTGTTCGGGTACTCCGTCGAACTGTTCGGCGCTTCCTCGGGTCTGGTCGAGGGCGACGTACTTACCGGAGCTCTTTCCAGAGCGGCTGGCGAAGCGGTGGGAGAATATGCGATCTCTCTCAATACGCTTTCCAACCCCAATTATTCCGTCACGTTCGTTTCCGCCCGTTTCAATATCGTAAAGCGCGAACTGAAACTGTCGATTTCCGACGGCGGACTAAGTAAAGTCTATGACGGCAAAGTCCCGTCGGTCGATACGACTTTCGTTACGCTGTTCGAATCCGACGGCGTAACGGCGTTTGAGGGAACACAGGTGGGAATAGCCGGCGCGGAGAGCAGGGAAGACGTGCTGAAGAATCTGAAAGTCAGTTTCGAAAACGCTTCCAAGAACGTCGGCAGCTATAAAGTGACGGTATCGATGTCGGGTGCGAATTATTCGGTAGGCACCGTTGAAGAATATACTTTCTTCATCACCGAATACGTGGTGCCCGCGCAGGAAATAAATTATTATATAACCGTAGGCGGCGTCGCGCTTGCGTTCGAAAGCGCCGCGCCGGAATATTCGGGAACGGCATATCAGCTGTCCGCTTCCATACTTAACCCCATGCCCGTATATAACTCCGACGGCACGCAGGCAACGGACAACCTGAACCGTCCGCGCTATGACAGCGTATTCGTACAGCTCAACGTCACTCAACTCACAGACGCCGGAGATTATACGATTTACGCGACGGGCTTCGACACTTCCAACTACGCGCTGGATCCCGAGGACGACTATTCCGCCGCGATAACCGTAAAATCAAAAGAAGTAGTAGTAACGATGCTCAACGTGGATTCGAACCCCGAATATCCCGACACCGTGGTCAGGGAATACGGCGAAAACTCGCTGCTTATCTACGGGCTGGATTATGTGACTTCGGTTGACGACTTATACGAGTCGCTGCCTTTCGATTTTGAATTGGGCGTCTTCTCAAACGGCATGCCGATGGAGGTCAGCGACGTGTACTTTGACGACAATGGCGATCCGATGGTATATCCCATCGGCATAACGATACTCTCTTCGGGCAACAATTTCAATATAGTTCTGGCAGAGGATTATAAATTCGTTATGCTTCAGCGCTCAATCGTCATCAACATTTTCGACAGCGCGCTCAGCAAAAAATACGACGGTCTCGCGCCCTCGATTTCTCTGACGCAGTTCAGCCAGGAAGACATGTTCGTCGGCTTCGACGCGTCGACGGTGCAGTTCGAATTCACCAGGATAGCGTCCGACGGCAGAAGCGGCTCGTCGGTAGGCGAATACACAATTTCGGCAAGCTGCACGGATTCCAACTTTAAGCTCAGCACTCTGGTGCCGTATATTTACACGATACAACCCGTAGAGGTCAAATTCTCGCTGTTCGCCAACGCGCTGGAAAAATACTACGACGGCGTAGACATAAAATTTGTCCTGAACGATATCAATTTCGGCACTTCGTTCTCCTCTCAGAACGCGCCTTCGATACGCACCTACGCTTACGGCAACGTATATAATTCAGCAACGGGAGGCTGGTTGTTCAGCGAAAATCTGACTGCAATAGGCGATTCGCTGTCGCTGGTGCGCTCCGCGTTCGAAGAAATAGATCTGGGATTGGCAACGGCAAAAAGCTATCTGACGCGCACCAGGACGCTACTGACGTCGTTTGCCGCGTTGCTCGAACAGAAGAACCAATTCTTAACTTACGAAAACTATGTAGCGATGAGCGACGCCGTGACTCAGTTAGGCGGTTACCTGGGAAGCCTGTCCGAGGCGCTTGACGCTTCCGACGCCAACGGCGCCGCCAACGCATACGCTTCCGCGCAGAACGCTCTGACTTCGATTGTGGAGTTGTACTTAGATGAAAACAGCTATATAGCCTTCGTCGTGGGCAAGGAAGGCGTTTACAGCATAACCGACGTTACTTCGAACGACGGCTATCCTGTCGTCGCTGTTGCAAACGATTATAACATAAACTTCGTTATGAGTAACCAAAACCCCAAAGTCAGTATCCGTCCGAGGCGGTTTACGGTTTACGTTCCCTCCGTCACGGTCGAATACGGCAGCGGCGAACAGCCTATAGAATACAACATATTCGATCCGACCTCGGGAACTTATCTGGTAAAGGTCGAAGAGGGCGTTTACCGCTACGAAAACGATAACGGCACTCTGCTGTACATAAGGGGCGAACCTATTAGGACGCCCGGCAACAACCGCGGCGAATACGACATATTCATCAGCGGCATCAATATTTACAACGGACCGGACTCGGAAGAAATCAGCACCAATTATCTGCTGATCGCAGGACAGGGCGACGGATACGGGAAATATATTATCACGCGCGCTCAGCTGACGCTGTCGTTCGGCACCATAACAAGCGGACTTTATTACGGCGATCCGATAAGTCACAGCACCGTATACAGCCTTGTAAAAGATAAATTCAAAGTATCGGGCGGCGGTCTTGCAGCAGGCGACGAGTTAAAATCGGTGGTCAATTTCTCGGATATTTCATTTGTATGTCTGGGCGCGGACGGCGTTACCAATCTGATAGGAAGCACCGCTACCGTTGCAGGCGACAGGGTGCTTACGGCAACTCTGCCCGCATCGGCGTCGCAGAATTATACGGTGACGATCGAACCGGGCGTTCTGACGATCAATAAGCGTACGCTGGGACTTTCGTACGCTATCATAGGTACAGACCGCGTGGAGAAGACATACGGCGAAGAACTGACCATGGATTGGTTCCTCGAAAACCTTTCCTATACCGGTTTCGTGCTGAACGATACCGTCCAAAGTGTTTTCGGTACCGACAAACTCGGAAACAGTACCAGTCTTGCCGAAATAGTATGGCCTTATGTAGCTATGTATTATAACGAGCAGGGCGAACTGGTCGATTCGGATGTCGACCCGCTCAGCGCCGAAGCGCACGTTGCGGCGACCGCGAATGGACCGTTATACGTATTGTTCTCCAATACCGACGAATATGAATTCGACAATTACGTTCTGAATTTCAACGATACCGCAATAGCCGTAACAATTGTGCCCAAGACGCTGAAGTTATCGGTCATACCTTCATCGGGCAGCACCATAAAAACTTATTATATGGGCACGCCGCCGGAATCGTCGTACAGATTCGATTTTTGGGGATACGTGAACGGCGATACGGATGAGGATTTCGGTGTCGGTCCGGGACAGGAGAACGCCCCGTCGCTTAAAGCGCGGAAGACGGGCGACGTGTTCTATAACGCACGTAAAGTTGGGCTGGGGGATGCGAACGTCGACTATGAAAAAGCGGCAAACGCGCTGACCGACTATACCATTGATGTAGATTCGTTCATCGTGGAGATTGAAGCCATACCGATCAGCGTCAAACTGTCCGGAGACATAAACGTGCTTTACGTAAGCGGCGGCTACCAGCTGCAGCCGTATACGATAACATACGGATACACCACTGTCAAAACCACGAACCAGGGCGAGTCGGGATACGTTGAGGATCCGAACGGAAGCACGCCGATATTTATCATCGACGAATCGTCGATGGCGCTTTCCGGCGGTCAGTACGGCGCGGGCGATTTTGAATTTGCGCTGGGAATTGACAGCGAAACGCTGAAACTTCACGGAATAGACGTGGGCAGCAGCGATGAATTCATCAATGCGCTGAAAGCGCTGACGGTCAAGTACAATAAGGCCGATATGGATTCTTTAAAGAAGACCGCCGCCGGCACTTACAGCGACGGTATGGAATATTACGATTACACGAATCTGTACGTGCACAGCGTCACTAAAGGTACTCCCGTAAGGAACTCCGACGGCAGCTATTCCGCTACCTGCAGCCTCGCCAATATGCAAATGAACAGCTCCAACTACAAGCTCGTCTACGAGAGCTTCAGCGTCAACGTGGTGACTGCCGTAGTGGCAATAATAAGTTCGTTTGAGGAAAGCCTTATCGAATCCGATATCGCCGACTATATCGTAAACGGCAATATCTCCGACGAGCTAAGAAAACTCATATACTTCTACGCCACCAACGCCAGACTGGAAAACGAAGCGTTTTACGGCTCCGGCGACCCGCAGGATACGGCTTTCAGCTCCGTGGACGACGGAATCATATTGGAAATAGTATCCGGCACGGAATACAAGTCGAACGTAACGTATCTGGTCAAGCTCTATTACGACAAGCAAGCCGTTCTCGACACTTCAATAGGCTCCGTAGATTTGCAGTATATGACTTACCAGTCGTCCGGCAACGGAAGCTACGTTGCGGTAATAAAGAACGCGACGCTGTCCGATTCCAGACAGCTGGAATACAGTTCGGACGACGTGTACAACTTTATTTCGATGCGCTTCAGGAATACGTATACCGTCAGCGAGACAAATCCCCCGCTTACCGGCATGTCCTACGGCTTGGCGCGTACTTCCGCAGGCGAGAACGGATATTTCACGTCAAAGACCTTGGGCGCATACGACGCCGGCTACTTCGAGATCAGAGCCAACGCCGCCGCCGATCCTTCCGCCAGCGTGGTACGCTTGCTGATCAACGGCACCAACAGGGACGGACTGTATATCACTTTCGATAGCGATTCGTACAATTCCCTGTCTTTGGAATACTATTCGGGCAACGTACTGAAAGACGCGGTGCGGTATAATGTAAATTACGGCTGGTTCTTCGACGGCGCTATCCACAAAATACGCTTTGAGCTTTCCAAGGACGCATATACGTTCATAGCTTCCGTGGACGGCTACACCGGCGCGCTTATCCGGCTCAACAATCTGTTCGATGACTTTGCACTCGGCCCCGAAGCGAGCGTGGCGCCGTTCAACGAAGATTCCTCCGGCGGCATCAGATTCTGTGCGACGAACCTGGTGTTCAGAAGAGCGGAATATTATACGGTGGGCAGATATTCCGACAAACGCGGGATACTTGTAACGCTAAAGGACAATTCCTCTCCCATCGTCGTTTCCGGCGGAACAAGCGACTACTTTGAACTAAGCGGAGTCAATATCAGCAATCTGTTCGGACTGCCTTACGAAGAGGTGATCTCGGGCGGCGTATCCTCGTATTTCGTACCCAAAGGGTACAGCTATGTATTCTATGTGGACGGAACACAGTATGACTTCGATTCGTTAAGCAACGTCAAACTGTCCTGCGGAAGGCATCTTATCGAGGTCGCGCTTTATACCGGCGAAACGCTGGTCGATACGGACAGCCTGACTCTTGACGTCGTTTCGGCGGTGAATACGTACGGAGTGTACCTGATCCGATACAATTCTCAGGGCGAAACCGACGACGACGTTATTGACGATTCGCTGTTCACCGGACCCGTAGCCATGGAGCTTTACGACAAAGATCCGCTTTATCACGGTGCAGGCGACAAGGAACTGGTGCGCCCGACCATTTCGGAGAATTATTACGCTTACGTCATGTTCCCGCAAAACGTCGTCGCAAATTACATTTCGATGTCGTTCAAGCCCGAACGTACGGCGATTACCACGGCGTCGGACGCGTATTATCCCGCATATCCCTTTGGCGAAACGATGCTGAACTTCAATCTTTTCAGGCTCGTCACGGACGCATCCAATATCTACGACGGAGTTAATCTGGTATTTACGCTCGTTCAGGCGCAAGACCAGAATATCGGCACGGGCGGAGAATATACGCTGAGCGCGCGGCTGTACTATACTGTCGACGGCTTGATTTCCGGAAATCCGATCGCGGAACTGTATTCCGCAACGCTGACTGCGGATGCGCCCGTATTCTCGCTGACGGCGTATATCGACAGAAATTCAGCCGATTATTTCGGAACGGGCAATATGATAGTAACTCTCGGAACGGACGATACGTTTGCCGCCGTTCAGATAGCAGATGACTCCGTGAGCGCAAGACTGGGTGACGACAGTATGACCGGTCCTTCGGCGGGATACATAACGATCACGACCGCGACCTATGCCAGAATTACCTTCTACGACGTCGTTTGCGGAAAGGGACTGCCGGCTGCGGGTGATTACGTACACGCTTCGGGCACGGGATATACGTTCGTGTCGTCTGCAGGCACGGCGACGCTGTCAAACGGTCAGAGACTGTATCTGAGCGAGGACGGCACAAAGCCCGAGGCATTGAGGCATAACGGCGTTACCATGAAGTTTAACGGCGCCGGCGACGGTAAAATGAGGACGTATCTTTCGGTCAACGGAACGGATCCCGAAGCCAAAGGCTCCAGGGGCATATACCTCGAATTCGACTTTACTTGGGGCACGCTCACGTTCAGATTCTATGAAGTGCTCAGCGAATTGGACGGCGGCGGAACCAGGATGTCTGCGGCGCAGAGCGTTAAGCTGGCGGATCTGTTCGGAACGGTGCCGACCGAATACGACCTCGACGCCTACTTTAACACGAACGTCAAAGAAGACTATACCTTGATGAAGGCCGTGATGAGTCGTTCATTCGGTTCCAAGGCCATCCTTAATGCAAGCATAATAAATCCGGTATATTACCAGACCGTATACGTTACGCTGAACGGCAAACAAATCGAGTTCTATTGCCCGTTGTTTAACGACAACATGGTCCAATGGCTTATCGAAACCGAATCCGGCGAAAGCTTCTTCGGGGCTTCGAATCCTTACGGCAACATGACGGACTTCAGCAACGTGCCGACGTTTATCGGATATTTCGGTTTCGTTGCCGCCGAGTACAGCGGAAATTCCTCGGTGACGGTAGAAGAATTCAAAGCTTACCTCGGTTCGGATAATTCGGATACGGACTCCGCGATAACCGAAACGCCGGCGATATAGTGTTTAAAAAGCCCCGCGAAGACCGCGGGGCTTTTTTATATCAAAACCTCAGTTTCGGACAATTCAAAAGAGCACGTTCGGTGCTCTTTTGAATTTGGTACCTCCATGGGGAATCGAACCCCAGATTCCGCCGTGAGAGGGCGACGTCTTGACCGCTTGACCATGGAGGCGTATCGTTTTATGCTTGATAAGTATACCATAAGCGTTTAGTTAAGGCAAGCGTTTTTTTGCTTAAAATTCAATATGCGGCGGATATGCACCAAATTAAAGCGTTCTTTGATTTACATTTTGCTTCAGGGTTATTATAATAATACGTATGAGCACCGGCGACCGTATCAAAGAAAAACTGAAGACTCTGCCTACCTCCAGCGGCGTTTATATCATGCTGGACGAACAGGGCGGCATTCTGTACGTGGGCAAAGCCAAGAATCTTAAAAACAGAGTCAGTCAGTATTTCCGCAACTCCGTCACCAAGACCGAAAAAACCATGCTCCTGGTGGAAAAGATCAAGGACTTCAGATACATCGTCACGGCAAACGAAGTCGAAGCGCTGGTGCTGGAAAACAATCTTATCAAAAAGCATAAGCCGTATTATAACATTCTTTTAAAGGACGACAAAAGCTACCCGTATATACGAATAAACCTTAAAGAGGATTTTCCTACGGTGGAGATCGTCAGACGTCTTAAGTCGGACGGCTCCAAATATTTCGGTCCGTATATGATAAGTTTAAACGCCTCGGAAACACTGGATCTGATACATTCTGTTTTTCCGATCAGGAACTGTAAGGGGAGTTTAGGCTCCTCAAACAACAAACGCGAGTGCCTGAACTATCATATCGGCAGATGTCTTGCACCCTGCACGGGCAAGGTCGGCAGGGAAGAATACCTCGCCGTCATAAAAGACGTCATGGCGCTTTTGGCAGGTCACGACCGCAAGGCAGGCGAAATACTCAGAGCCAAACTGGACGAAGCGGTGCGCCACGAAGAATTCGAAAGAGCGATAATATACCGCGAAAACCTCAAACTTCTTGACAAGATCGTCAGGAAACAGAACATCAATCTTCCGCGGGATTTCAACCTCGACATCTTCGCTTACGCCACAAACGGCATGTACGGGTGTATTAATTATACCGTTGTGCGCGCGGGCAAAGTGGCGGGCAGCGACAACGCCTCGGTGGTCGAAGCGGGCGACGCGGCGGATATACTTTCGACTTTCATCATGCAGTTTTACGACAAAAATCCCGTTGTGGCGGAAGAGATACTCGTAAACGCCGATTTGTCGTTCAGAGAGGAGCTGAACGAATATCTCTCCGCGAAAAAAGGAAGCAAAATAAATTTGTTCGAGCCTAAAGCCGGCGCCAGGGGACAGCTTATGCAACTTGCGTACAACAACGCTGCGGAGTATCTGGAAAAAACCTGCGCGAAAATTGCTTCGCAGGACGCGCTTACGCGCGGCGCGGTGGAGCAGCTGAAACAGATGCTGGAGCTTGACAACACGCCTTACAGAGCGGAATGCTACGACATATCCAACATTTCGGGCACCGATAAAGTCGCCAGCATGGTGGTATTCGTAAACGGCGAACCGCGCCGAGAGCTTTACAGGCGGTTCCGCATAAAAAGTTTCGAAGGCGCCGACGATTTCAGGTCGATGCGCGAGGTGCTTTCCCGCCGAATGGAGGAACTCAAAAAGGGCAAGGACGTTTCTTTTTCGCAAATGCCCGATCTGATAATAGTGGACGGCGGCAAGGGACAGCTTAGCTCCGCCGAATCGGTGCTTGCCGATACCGGCATAGAGCTTGCAGGGCTTGCCAAACGCGAAGAGGAGATCTTCCGTCCGAACGATTCTTTACCAAAGGTCTTGCCCAGAGACAGTCTGGCGCTGAAATTATGCCAGCGTATAAGAGACGAGGCGCACCGTTTTGCGATATCCTATCACAGAAAACTGCGCTCCGAAAGGATGACGCGATCCAACCTCAAAAACATAGAAGGCGTGGGCGACAAGCGCGCCCGTGCGCTGCTGGCGTATTTCAAAAAAGTCGAAAACATAGCTTCGGCAGAGCCCGAAGAGATAATGAAGGTGGAAGGTTTCGGCGCCGACGTGGCAAAAAAAGTATACGAATATTTCCGCAGGGAGGATAGCGATGCTTAAATACAGAATGGTAGCGTCCGATTTCGACGACACCATGGTGGACGACACACAGATCATCGACGAAGCGACGAAAAAAGCCGTCCGCGACTATATAGCGCGCGGCGGCAGATTCGTACTTTGTACCGGCAGAATGATTTCTTCAATATTGCCTTATGCCAGGGAACTCGGACTCCACGGCGAGGTCGTGGGTTACCAGGGCACGGTGATAGCCGACATTGACACGGGCGCTTTTCTGGAAGAAGACAGCGTACCCTTCGAAACGGCGCTGAAACTTATCGAATTCGCGGAAGAACGCGGAATCTATTATCAGTATTATTACAAGGATACGTTCGTAATAGAAAAAGAGAACGACATAAGCCGCGAATACGCTAAGTTTGCGATAATGCCGCCTCTTGTAACGGGAATCGATACCAAGGAATACCTCATAGCAAATCGTATTTCGCCGACAAAGCTTTTGTACATAGCCGATCCGGAATCCGTACGCGCGATCATAGACGAAATAAACGACCGCTTCGGCGGCGAAGTGCTTGCCAACACCAGCAAAAAGTTCGTGGTGGAGCTTGTAAAAAAAGGTATCGACAAAGGAGTGGCGATGAAAAAGCTGGGAGAGAAGTACGGTATCGCCCCCGAAGAAACGATATGTATAGGCGACAGTCTCAACGACCTCGCGATGTTGAAGTACGCGGGACTTGCCGTCGCCGTCGAGAACGCCTCTTCCGAAGCCAAAGCCGCAGCGGACGTCATCTGTCCCGCCTGTAACGCAGGCGGAGTCGCCTGGGTATT
>CALVZV010000030.1 GCA_944372665.1 uncultured Clostridia bacterium | reverse complement strand
CGATGAACAAATACGACGCGATACAGCACGCGCTTGCGGATTCGGCAAGAACGCTGATAACCTCGGCGGGAATACTGACCAGCGCGGGCGCCGCGGTCATGTTCGTCAGCAGTCTGCCGGCGACCCAGGTCATCGGCGGCGCCGTGTTCAGGGGAGGTATCTGCGCTTTCCTTATGGTAATGATACCGCTTCCGCAGCTGCTCGTGCTGCTCGACAAGGCAATCATGTACACGACATGGAAGGGCAGGAAGCTGATGATCGACAACAAGGCTGTTCTGACCGCGCCCGAGATCGAGGAGCCCGCAATAGACGCCCAGGCGCCCCAGAAGACCAAGTCGGGCAGAAAGAAATACCGCGAAATGACCAAGGAAGAGCGCGAAGCCGCAATAATCGCCAACATTCTGGAGGCGGTGGACAATCCCGACTTCGATCCGGACGACGGCGACGAATAAATCCGCTGCGCCCACGGAGCCCTGCAGGGCTCCGTTTTTTATGCCGAAGCGCGCAGCGAAGCGTTGACGATAATGCGATTCGAATATTTACAAAGTCGGCGCGAGGTGATATAATCTAAAGCAGGCGGTTTGAATGAAAAAGGTATCGGTCATCATCTTGATAGCTGCGCTGATGTCGGTATTCCTGCTGACGGGATGCACGGATCCCGACGGCGGAAAGGATATGCCTGCCGAGGACAGGCGCCTGTTGCATGCCGATGGCAACGACCTCAAAAACGAGGACGGCGAAACCGTACTGCTTAAAGCCGTGAACGCCGGCGGATACCTTATACAGGAAGGCTGGATGTGCGCCACGCTGCTCAGCGCCGAGGAGGGCGTCGGCGTCAGCGACCATGTTTCGATGACGGAAACGCTAGAAAGCCGTTTCGGCTACGACGGGATGCGTGAGCTTATCGGGATATACACCTCGAACTTCTGGAAAGAAGAGGATTTCGATAACGTAAAAGCGCTGGGTTTCAACGCGATTAGGCTACCGTTCGGGTATTTCAACCTCGAAAACGAATCCGGAGAGCTTACCGAATTCGGCGAACTGGACCGCTTCATAGACGAATGCGACGCACGCGATATCTATGTTATTTTGGATCTGCACGGCGCATACGGTTCCCAGAACGGCAGCGATCACTCCGGTCGGGTCGGCGCCGCGGAGCTGTTCGATGTGCCCGAAAACATGGACAAGACCGTGCGTTTGTGGGAAACGGTGGCGGCAAGATACCGCGACAGGGACATAATCGCGGGCTACGACCTGCTTAACGAGCCTTCGGGTAGCGCGGGCTATACCAACTTCATCCAGTTTGCTTTCTACGACAGGCTTTATGACGCGGTGCGCGCGGTCGATCCGAACCACGTGCTTATAATGGAGGCGGTGTGGGAAGCGGAAAATCTTCCCGATCCGTCGCTGGAGATTTACGGCTGGGAAAACGTATGTTATTCCTATCACAACTATTGCTGGGGGGAGGGCGAAAAGGATTTCGAGGTACAGAAAGCGTTTGTGGACTCGAAACTCGCCGACTATCGGGCATTGACGTACGAGGTGCCTAAATTCATTGGGGAATTTACCTGTTTCGGGCTGAAACAGGCATGGGAATACACGCTCGGCGCCTACGAAGACGCCGGGATCGGTTACGCGATATGGACCTATAAAACGGTGGGCGACGCCGGGATGGGCAACTGGGGCGCGTATTCCAGGATAATGACAGACGACGAGAAGGCGGACGTGGCTAACGATTCCTATGAAGAGATCGCCGCCAAATGGTCCGGGCTCGGAACCGAAACCTTTACCAAAACGGCTATTTACGCCGAATACTTATAAACGCAGGAGGAAACATGGCAGTCGAAAAGAAAGGCTGGTTTATTTATTCCACAACAGCCAAAGGCAACTTCAATTTCCGTTTGAAAGCGCCCAACAAGGAAACCATAGCGGTGTGCGAGGGAGCTTACGCCGACCTCAAAAGCTGCAAAGCGGGCATAGATTCCGTCAGACGTTTTTCTGGAGTGGAGAGCATAGAGGATCTGTCGCTGGTCAAGCCCGGTCCGGTGCTTAAATACCCCAAATACGAGATATATAAGGACAAGCAGGGCAAATTCCGTTACCGACTTTATGCCAACAACGGCAATCTTTTGTGCATTTCCGAAGAGGGCTACGCTTCAAAGGAAAGCTGCAAGGCCGGCATACAGAGCGTGGCGCGCTGGGCGCCCGAAGCAGTAATGCTTTCCGAAAAAGAATTCAGCGGCAAATAAATGTCTCCGGATCTTGAAAAGGCGGCGCGCCTCGTCGACGACGGGGCGGCTTTTGCCGCGGTGAAAGGGGATGATAAGATTGTTTCGCATACCTCGGGCGTTTCTTTTCTTTATTCGCTCGCCGCAGAACGCGGCTCGCTGTCGGGTTATTGCGCGGCAGACAAGATAGTCGGCGCAGCCGCGGCTTATCTTATGGCAAGAGCGGGCGTCAGCGAGGTTTACGCCCGCGTTTTATCCGTAAAAGCCGCCGGAGTGCTGTCCCGTTACGCAATACCCGCTGACGGGCTGATATCCGCAGAAAGCATCGTAAACCGCTCCGGTACAGGCGAATGCCCCATGGAGGAAGCCGTTTCGGGAGTTTGCGACGCGGACCGCGCATACGCCGCGATAGGCGAAAGGCTGAAGCGGCAGACAAAATAAAACGCTCCCTTTCCGGGAGCGCGTCGGGATCGGAGGCAACGGTCTATAAATCCTTGTCGGTATAGTTGGTCTTGACTTTCAGGCGGTTTATGGCGCGTAGGAGTTTGGCTTCGGCAAGCGAGTGTTCTATATGACTCGCTTGTTTTTTCAGCGCTTTCTGGGCGGCTTTCAGTTCTCTTTCCGCCCGGCGCGAGTCTATTTCCTCGGGCTTTTCTATCGAATCCACCAAAATAAGCACTTTGTTGTTTTCGATCTTGGCTATTCCCGCCGTTACGGCGGCTATCGCAGTTCTTTCCCTGCCGTTTTCCCACAGCCTGGCGGTAAGTATGCCGGGTGTTACTGCAGCTATCATGTTCAGATGATGAGCAAGTATCCCGTACTGACCCAAAGTCGTGGGTATGACCAAAGACAGGCATTCGCCTTCGTAAAAGGGTCTGTCGGCAGCCAATACGGATAACGTAAATGTGTTCATTACAGCTCTCCCGCCTTTTTGATCACGTCGTCAAGCGTGCCTACGTTATAGAAAGCCGCTTCCGGATAGGCGTCCATTTCGCCGGAAACTATGGCTTTGAAGCCGCGAACGGTTTCTTCCAGCGGCACGTAAACGCCGGGTATGCCCGTAAACTTTTCGGCAACGAACGTGGGCTGAGACAAAAAGCGCTGTATCTTTCTGGCGCGGTTGACTACGGCTTTGTCTTCTTCGGCAAGTTCTTCCATACCCAGTATGGCAATGATGTCCTGCAGTTCCTTGTATTTTTGCAGGATCGCCTCCACCTGCATGGCAACGGAATAGTGTTCTTCGCCCACGACATCGGCGCTCAGGATCCTGGATGAGGATTCCAGCGGATCGATTGCCGGATAAAGCGCCTGTTCGGCAAGTTTACGGCTCAGGACCGTGGTCGCGTCCAGGTGCGTGAACGTAGTGGAGGGCGCGGGATCGGTCAGGTCGTCGGCAGGCACGTATACCGCCTGGACCGAGGTGACCGAACCCTTTGACGTGGAAGTGATGCGCTCCTGAAGTTCGCCCATTTCGTTTGCCAGAGTGGGCTGGTAACCGACTGCCGAAGGCATACGTCCCAGCAGCGTGCTGACTTCGCTGCCCGCCTGGACGAAACGGAAAATGTTGTCGATGAAAAGCAGAACGTCCTTTCCCATGTCGTCGCGGAAATATTCCGCCATGGTCAGTCCCGAAAGCGCCACGCGCATCCTTACGCCGGGCGATTCGTTCATCTGCCCGAAGACCAGCGCCGTTTTGTCCGCGACGCCCGACTCGTTCATCTCCGTCCACAGATCGTTGCCTTCGCGGCTTCTTTCGCCCACACCGGTGAATACGGAATAGCCTCCGTGTTTTGTGGCTACGTTATGGATAAGCTCCTGTATCAGAACGGTTTTTCCTACGCCGGCGCCGCCGAACAAACCTATCTTGCCGCCCTTTGGATAAGGCTCCAGCAAATCGATAGCCTTTATTCCGGTTTCCAAAACCGAAACTATGGGAGTCTGTTCGCTGAAAGATGGGGATTTACGGTGTATGCTTCTTCTGGGTATGGAATGCGCCAGGGCGCCTTTGCCGTCGATGGGTTCGCCCAGCACGTTGAACAGTCTGCCCAGCGTTTTTTCGCCCACGGGCACTTCGATGCTTTTGCCTGTGGCGACGACGCGCATGCCTCTGGTAAGCCCGTCCGACTCCGACAAGATCACGGCGCGCACGGTGTGACGGTCGACGTGCTGCTGCACTTCCATCACCTTGACGCCTTTTTCGGTTTCGACCGTCAGCGCGTCCAGGATCGATGGCAGCTTTGCGGCAGCGGGAAAGCCCACGTCTATTACGGGTCCTGAAATTTTGAGTATAACGCCAGAATTCATTTCGCCTCCGTTCGCTTATGCTTTGCGCCCGCGGTTATCTCGGTTATTTCGCCGGTTATCGCCGCCTGTCGGGCGCGTTGATAGTTTAATTTTAGTTCCGCCAGCATTTCGTCGGCGTTGTTGCCGGCCGCGTTCATTGCCTCCATGCGCGCGGTCAGTTCCGCGCAGTACGAATCCACCAGCGCGCTGTATATGAACCCGGTTATATAGCTAAGCACTATGTTGTCCAGTATCGCCGCGACGGAGGGCATATATTCGAATTCGGTAGCCGGAGCTTCGGGATCCTCTTCGGGCCGCCATGCGGCACGGTGAAAGGGTATGAGCCGCGTCGTTTTGACTTCAGCGCCCGTCTTCATGTCGGTATATATGATATATACGCGGTCGATCTTGCCCGTTTCAAAGTCCTTTAATATCCTGGAACATATGTCTCTGGAAAGATGCAGAGTCGGATCTTCCGCCGAGAAGTCGAAATCGGGTTCGGTCTCCCTTCGGTGCTGGGCGTAATAGTGCCTGCCGTATTCTCCGACGACGTACAGTTTCAGACCCGGTATTTTTTCGGACAGCTTTTCTGCGGCTTTTAGCACGTTCATGTTGTATCCGCCGGCAAGTCCCTTGTCCGCCGTTATGACTATTGCGCCGGTGTTTTCGGGCACTGCGTTGTCGTCGGGAAAGAAAAATTTGCTCTCCGTGCTTCCGGCGGCGCGGAACATGCGTCTGACTTCGGCTCTGAGCGCGTCGAAATAGGGGCGGGTATGCTCCAGTTCGTTGCGGACCCGATGCATCTTCGTGGACGAGATCAGATACATCGCCGTGGTGATTTTTTTGGTTTCCGCAATGCCGTTTATGCGGTCGCGGATCTCCTTGGACGAAGTCATTGGGCGTCGAACAGGTTGAGGTAGTCGGCGGCCGCTGACAGTATCGCCTGACGGTCGTCGGAACCGAGGACGCGCGTGGTTTCGATCGAATCCATCACGTCGGGTATGGTTTTGTAGAAATATTCCAGCACGCCGCGGGCAAAATAGCCCACGCGTTCGGGCTTCAGATCCTGCATAACTTTTCCCAGCGCCGTCACCAGCAGGGCGACTTCTTCCGCCTGGGAATAGGGGGAATACTGCTTTTGGCGCATCAATGCCATAAGTCCCTGACCGTAGGCGAGACGTTTTTTGGTAGCGTCGTCCAGATCGGAAGAAAACTGGGAGAACACCTCCATTTCCCTGTACTGGGCAAGCTCTAAGCGCAGCGCGCCGGAAGCGTTTTTAAGCGCTTTGGTCTGCGCGCTTCCGCCCACGCGCGAAACGGACAAGCCGACGTTGACCGCAGGACGCTGACCTTCGAAGAACAGCTCCGATTCCAGGAACAGCTGTCCGTCGGTAATGGAAATGATGTTGGTCGGGATATACGCCGAAACGTCGCCCGCCTGCGTTTCGACTATCGGCAGAGCGGTCATACTGCCGCCGCCTTTTTCGTCGGAAAGCCTGGCTGCGCGTTCCAGGAGTCTGGAATGCAGATAGAAAACGTCGCCCGGGTACGCTTCGCGTCCGGGTGAACGCTCCAGTAGCAGGCTCAGCGTACGGTAAGCGACGGCGTGCTTGGACAAATCGTCGTAGACGATCAGCACGTCGCGTCCCGAATACATGAAGTATTCCGCCATCGCGCAGCCCGAATAAGGGGCTATATACTGTATGGAAGCGGGTTCGCTTGCCGAAGCGCATACAATAATCGTATAATCCGTGGCGCCTTTTCTTTTCAGCGTTTCGTAAAGCCTTGCCACGGAACTCGTTTTCTGACCGATTGCAACGTATATACAGATGACGTTTTTGCCTTTCTGGTTGATTATGGCGTCGACCGCAAGCGCCGTTTTGCCGGTCTGCCTGTCGCCGATTATAAGCTCGCGCTGTCCGCGGCCGATAGGGAACATGGAGTCCACGACCAGCAGCCCCGTTTCCATGGGGCGGTTGACGGGCTGCCTGTCGATGATCCCCGGCGCTGGAGCTTCGACGGGGGCGTAAGCCGCAGGCGTAACCGGAGGACCTCCGTCTATCGCCGTTCCCAACGCGTCGACGACTCTGCCTATGAACCCTTCGCCGACCGGTACGCCCGCTGTCTTGCCGGTGCGGTACACCACGCTGCCGGCGCCTACAGAACGCACGTCGCCGAATACTACGCAGCCCACCGAGTCGGTCCTCAGATCCTGTACCATGCCTCTGACGCCGGATTCGAATACGACTATTTCGCCGTACGCGGCGTGCTGCATGCCTTCGCACAAGGCTATGCCGTCGCCGACTTCCAGCACCAGACCGTGTTCGTCGGCTATGACCTCGGGCGAAAACTCGTTGACCGCTTCCTTGATTATCGGAATGATTTTTCCGCTGCCTACGGCGGCGGACTGTACGCGGCTGACAAACTGCTTAAGTATGCCTTCCGCTGACCAGTCGTATACGTCCTCGCCCACGGCGAGGCAGAAGCCGCCGCGGTATTTATCGCTTTTTTCCCATTCGGGGACGAGCTCCAGGCCGTATTTGTTGAGTATGAACGCCGAAAACCTCTCCAGCTGTCGTGGAGAGGGAGCTTTATCCGAATATATTACGGCTCTGACGGGATCGGAACTATTTGTTTTCATCATCTTCTTCAACTGATTTTTCGGCGGCGCTCAAAAACGCTTCGTACGCGGCGTCGGTAGAGCCGAGCACCAGCTTTTCGGCGGCGGCGCCCACCATGTCCGCGATCTCCTTGCCCGCTCCGTCGATGATCTTGGCGCGTTCGCGTTTGGCGTCGCGTCTGGCTTTTTCGATCAACGCTTCGGCTTCGGCTTCGGCTTCGCCGATGCGTTTTTCACGGTATTCGGCAGCCTCGTGCAAAACCGCGTTGCGTTTTTTGTCGATTTCGAGATCGACGTTTTCCAAACGCGCAGAGTAATTGTTTTTCAACTCTTCGGCTTCACGGAGCTTGTCCTCGGCGTTTTTGGCCTGTTCCTCGTAAAAAGCGCTGCGCTTGGCCATAAATTTCTTGACGGGCTTGTACAGCAGAAAGTACAGCAAAAGCGCAAGTATGCAGAAATTGAACAGATGCAGTAATATCTGTTGCCAATCGATATTGAGCGGCATTTGAATACTCCTTTACAGTACGAATATGACCAGTATAGCGACTATCAGCGCGTAAATGATCGCCGTTTCGATAAACACCAGACCGAGCATCATTGTGGTGCGGATATCGTTTTTGGCTTCGGGCTGCCTGGCTATGGACTCGGAGGCTTTCGCGATGGAAAGGCCCATTCCGATGGCGCCGCCGGCGGCTGCAAGGCCTATGGCTATGGCGGCGGCGAGCGCTTTGTCGCCGATAGAGTCGTCCGCGGCGGCAGCCCGGTCGGAGGAGGATTCCTCGGCGGCGTAAGCCACGCCGTCGGCTCTTAACGCCAGACTGACGACGCTGAAAGCGATGACGGCGAAGAGCACCGCCATAATGACGATAAACATGGTTTTTGTCAAACGGGAAGTCATATCAACCTCTTTTATTCCGAAACGGCGGTTTCGGTTTTTTTGTTTTTATTTTTTTGTTTTTTGACGTGCGGTTCGGAAACCTCTCCGTAGAACAGCGACGTCAGCATTATCAGAACGTAGGTCTGTATCAGCGCGTGCAGCAGCGTGAACAGCACCGCCACCAGCACCGGCAGCACGAAGCTGAGAGCCATATAGTGATATACCAGTTCGGTTACCAGAAGTCCGCTCAGCAGTGCCCCGAACAATCTGAAACTCATCGATATGGGAAGCGAAAAATCCTTCAGCGTTCTTCCTACGCCCCTCAGACCGTTCGCGGCTATGCCGCCGATGAGAATGACGAAGTACGACAAAAATCCCAAGGCAATGGCTGCGTTGATGTCTGACAGGGGAGCGCCCAGAGTCACCGATCCGCCTCCGACAGAGATCCATTGGATGCCTATCAGTTCGAACAGGGTGCTGACGAAAATATAAATGCCGGCAGCGAATACGTACGCGCCCAGAAATCCGTTTTTATGAGGGCTGTTCTGTTTGGCGATGCCGTCAAAGAAAGATACGATACATTCCAGAAACATCTGAAACTTTCCGGGTTTAAGCTTGAAGCGGGGTATTACGAATATCCTGACTATCGCGGCGAACGCGATTATCGCCGCGGAAACTATGAGCGCGGAGATGAAACCGGGATTGACCTCTAGCCCGAAAAAGTCGATCTTGTCGTTTTCGTGCAAAACGGCGTCCTGCATCGTTTCGGAAATATCCGCGCTTTCCTTGTCCGAGTCGGTAAAAATTATTCCGATCAGCAGCGCTGCCATTATCAGCGCGACGACAGCCGCAACTGCAATAGTCTTTTTCTTCATTTTTTCTCCTTAGCGCGCCGTTAAGAAATATTTCTTAACGATTTCGGCTCTGTTCTTCCGTTTCATATATTCATACTCCTAAAAACGCGTTTTGTCAAGCAATTTACCGTACCGATTTTCGCGCGGCATATATGCGCGTCGGCGCGTATGCGCGAAAAAGCGACATAACGATTATTGCTTATTCCGCTCCTGCGATACCGCAGGCACGATACATTATAATATTTTCTGCAGCCGGTCGTTACCGTGCCGGAAGCGGCGGCGTTTGACAATCCCGTCGGATTCCGTTACAATAAAACGGGCGGATAAGCCCGACGGAGAACAACATGGACAAAGACGGATTTTTGGAATTCATACGGCATGCCGACTATATCGAAGCCGGTTCGGAGGCGCATTCAGCCATGCACGAGCTCAGCGAAAGGGCAAGGCGCATAACCGACAGGATAAACAATTCCTACCGTACAAAGGCGGAGATCGCCGCGCTGATGGACGAACTGACGGGCGGAAAGGTAGGCGAGGGATTTACGCTGTTTCCGCCTATCTACGCAGACTGCGGATACAATCTGCATATCGGTACAAACGTGTTCGTCAATTCGGGCTGCTGTTTTCAGGACCATGCCGGGGTATATATAGGCGACGGCTCCATGATAGGGCACCAGGTCGTCTTCGCAACGCTCAATCACGATCCCGATCCGTCAAAGCGGCAGAGCATGATACCCCGTCCGATACGCGTAGGCAAAAACGTCTGGATAGGTTCGCATGCCACCGTTTTGCAGGGAGTTTCGATAGGCGACAACGCGGTGATCGCGGCGGGCGCCGTCGTTATAAAAGACGTCGGAGCGAACACGGTGGTAGCCGGCGTTCCCGCAAGGCCCGTCAAAAGGCTTGATTCCGAAACAGATACGAAACGGTAACCGCTTCCCGAAAACAAGATACCTTAATTCAAGTATTTGTTTAAAAGGCAAACAAAAAAACGCGGACGGCACGTCCGCGTTTTTTTTGCGTGCGGTCAGCGCTTGTCGCGCCTGTTGTGTTTGAAAGCCTGCTTGAAAAAGGAGTATAACAAAGGGTTGACGTGACCTAAGATGTGTTCCGTATCCTTGCTGACGGAGGCGCGAACGGCTTTTGCGGTAAGCGTGGGTATCAGCGCCGTCATCATGTTGAACTCGACCTCTTTTTCGCCCGAAGCCATTACGAAAACGGCGTCGCCGTCGAACATGGTATGCGCGGGGGAAATGGCTTCGGCATAGCCGTCGTGAGCCAGGTCGGCGAGGATATTGGCTTCATTTTTGCTTAGCCGCGCATTTGTCAGGATGCAGGAAATTGTGGTGTTGGAGGGCTTAGGCTCAGCCGACGACAGCGTAAGGATACGCTTCATTCCCACAGGCTCCCCGTCCGGGGCAAGCGCGCCGGCAATGATCTTGCCGTTATCGACTATGTCGCCCAAAGCGTTTACCACGCTGAAAACGGCTATTTCCAGTCCGTTCATCGAATAGGTCTGTATACCCAGTTCGGTTTTGACCGCCGCTTCCGCTCCGCACAGTTTGCTGACGGTGGCGCCTGCGGCTCCGCCTACGGCGCCGCGTTCGAAATTGGAGGGTAGCGCATTCAGAGCGGCGGTATAGCCCGCCGACTTGTCGGGATAGCCGAAATTACCGTATTCGAGGTCGTATACCGACGCGCCGACGACGATCGGCACGCGGTATCTGCCTGCGTCGTAGCCTTTGCCGCGTTCGTAAAGATACTGTTGGACGCCGCTTGCCGCTTCCAGCCCGAAAGCCGAGCCGCCCGAAAGCACGACGGCGTTGATAAGCTGCACCGATTTAAGGGGATTCATCAGATCCGTTTCGCGCGTTGCGGGCGCGGCGCCTCTGACGGAACAGCCGCCCGTCGCGCCGTCCTCGGCTAAAAACACGCTGACGCCCGTCTTGTTGACGGTATCCGTATAATGACCGATTTTGAATTTTTCAAGCATATCGCACCTCGCTGAGGAATACGATTATTATATCACGTTTTTCGCCGCGCGAACAGAACTTGGGGAAAAAATGAAAATTCCGTCTTGAACGCGCCGCGTAAAAGTGCTAAAATAATTTCAAAGACCGCTTAGGAGGGTAATATGGCAAAAAAAGCTAAAGCAAAAGGTAAGGATTATTTCGGTTTACCCAGGATTTTATCGATAATTCTGGCTATAATACCGTTCACCGCGTGGATACTCGGATTTCTGACCAGACTGAAGGAAGGCAAGATCGTCGCCGCGATAATCAGACTGATAGGTTTGGGCTTCATACTGTGGCTCGTCGATCTGGTGCTCGTGATCGTCAACGGCAGGATCCTGAGACTGCTGCCGGTATAAAAATCCGTACGCAAGGGGGGCGCGTCCCCCCTTCTTTATTGCGGCTTTTGCAAAAAATACGCGGCCGGCAGAGAAAAATTTTCACTAATCGGCGACCGTTAGGAAGCCTGAGGTTTTCGCATGCCGAAAATAGTGTAAATTTTACTTGATTATATAAAATTTGTATGATATAATCTACAGGCGTTTCGGAAAAAAACGTAATGCTGCGGCATAATCCGCCGCGGAAGCGCCCGATGCGCCAAAAGGAGATTTACTATGCATGAAGTATATATGGGGCTGATGATAGCTTTGATAGTGGTTATGGCGGTATTGTCCATAGCGCTTATAATCATAGTCATGCTTCAGAGCGGCAATCAGAGCAACCTCGGTTCGATTACCGGCGCGGCGGAGACGTTCTTCGGGAAAAACAGAGCAAAGACCATGGAGTCGAAGTTCAAACGCTGGACCGTGGGTATAGCCGTGGCGATGTTGGTCTGCGCGGTGCTGTTCTTCGTTTTCCATATGCTCAACGAGAACCTCTAAGCGCGTTCGAATAACTATATCGTTAAATGGCTATAGAATCTATAGCCATTTATTTTTTATTGTGATATAATCGAAAAGTGACAGTGACGATAGTTCGGAACAAAAAAGCCTACCACGATTATTTCATCGAAAACACTTTCGAAGCGGGGGTAGCGCTTCAGGGCAGCGAGGTCAAAAGCGTCCGACTCGGGAACGTCAACCTCAAGGATTCCTACGCCGTGATCAAAAACGGCGAGGTTTTCCTTGTCGGCGCGCACATATCGCCTTATGACAAGGGCAGCCATTTTAACCCCGATCCCAAACGAATGCGCAGGCTCCTCCTGCACAAGTCCGAGATACTGAAGCTCAAGCAGAAAGTCCAGGAAAAAGGTTACACGCTGGTAGTGACGAGGCTTTATTTCAAGGACGCGCTGGTAAAAGCCGAGCTGGCTCTGGCGCGGGGCAAGGAGGGGCAGGACAAGCGCAGGCAGATAAAAGAACGCGAAGAAAAAAGAAACATTCAGCGTATTATCAAAGAATCGAACTACAGATAACGAACGGAGGCAGAAATGTATAAATCGACAGACACAAAATGCGTACAGTCGGGTTACGAACCCGCTAACGGCGAGCCCAGAGTGCTCCCGATAATCCAGAGCACGACTTTCGCTTACGATACGCCCGAGGAAATGGGCGCCTTGTTCGACCTTAAAAAAGAAGGATTTTTCTATACCAGGATATCCAATCCTACCTCGGAAGGGCTGGAAAAGAAGCTGGCGGCATTGGAAGGCGGCTCCGGAGCCATGACCGTATCCAGCGGAATGAGCGCCACCGCGCTTACGATTTTCAATCTTGCCGCTGCCGGCGACAACTTTATTTCCGTTTCGACTATCTACGGCGGGACGTACAATCTTTTCAACATCACCTTGAGGAGACTGGGGATAGACTGCCGTTTCGTGTCCAACGACACTCCCGCCGCCGAGATAGAAAAACTGATAGACGGCAAAACGCGCGCGATATTCATCGAAACGATCGCCAACCCCGCCGGTATAGTAGCGGACTTCGGCAAATTCGCCGCGATAGCCAAAAAATACGGTATCGTGCTGATATGCGACAACACTATAGCGACCCCGGTGCTCTGCCGTCCCTTCGAACATGGCGCCAACGTCGTCGTACACTCCTCCACCAAATACCTCGACGGCCACGCCACCAGCGTGGGCGGCATAATCGTGGACGGCGGCAATTTCGGATATAAGGGCAATCCGCGTTATCCGCTGTTCAACTTGCCCGACGATTCCTATCACGGGCTGGTGTTCGCGGACGCGGGCAGAAGCGCGTTCATTCTCAGAGTCAGGACGGTGATAAACCGCGATTTCGGCGCGGTAATGTCGCCGATGAACGCGTTTTTGACGAACCTGGGCTGCGAGACGCTGCACCTCAGGATGCGGCGCCACTCGGATAACGCGCTGAAGCTTGCCGAAGAGATGAAAAAGCATCCCGCCGTGGAATGGGTAAAGTACGCTTCCCTTCCCGGCGACGCGGACTACGCGCGCGCGGTCGAATATCTCGACGGCGGCATGGCGGCGGGCATGGTCAGCTTCGGTATAAAGGGCGGCAGGGAGGCCGCCGCGAAGTTCCAGAAGGAGCTTAAGCTGTTCAGGATCGTGACGCATATCGCCGACGCCAGGAGCTGCGTATTGCATCCCGCTTCGACGACGCACCGTCAGCTTTCCGACGCCGATCTCGCCGCGGCCGGCGTACCGGCAAACCTCATCCGCCTTTCGGTAGGGCTTGAGGGCATCGAGGATATACTTCAGGACGTTATCGGCGCACTCGACGCTTCCGTGAAATAGGAGGTAGCAATGCCTATAGTAATCCCTAAAGACATACCCGCTTTTTCGGTACTGAAAAAGGAAAATATTTTCGTCATGCCGAAAAAGCGTGCGGAATCCCAGGATATCCGCCCGATAGAGATAGCCGTAGTCAATCTGATGCCCACGAAGGTGGAGACCGAAACGCAGCTGCTCAGGCTGCTTGCCAACACTCCTCTCCAGGTCAATCTGACGCTGATCAAGACGGCTACGTACAAATCCACGAATACTTCCGAAAATCACATGGAGCGCTTTTACAAGATCTTCGACGAGATCAGGGATACCCGCTTCGACGGCATGATAGTTACCGGCGCGCCCGTGGAGAACCTCGATTTCAGGGAAGTGGCATATTGGGAGGAGCTGAAAGCCATTTTCGACTATGCCGACAGCATGGTCACCTCTACCATATATATCTGTTGGGGTGCTCAGGCGGCGATGTACCATTATTACGGCATCGAGAAGAAACCTTTGGAAAAAAAACTGTTCGGCGTGTTCAAAAACCGCGCTTCGGTCAAATTCGAGCCGCTGCTCAAAGGGCTGAACGACACCTTTTCCATACCGCATTCGCGCTATACCGAGATAGATGCCGAGGCTGTCAAAGCCGACAAAAAACTCAGGATACTCGCCGAGGGCGAACGCTCCGGCATCAGCATAGTCAAAAGCCGCGACGACCGCAAGTTCTTCTTTTTCGGACACTCCGAATACGACAGGGAAACGCTTAAAAACGAGTATCTGCGCGACAAGGAAAAAGGTATAAAGATAGATCCTCCCGAAAACTATTTCATAGACGGGGACATCAACAGGATAGACATGAGCTGGAATTCCACGGGCAATCTGCTGTTCTATAACTGGCTTAATCACTACGTGTACCAGGTCACCCCGTACAACTTGGAGGACTGATGTACGTAACGGGAGTCTCACTTAGGAATTTTCTGAGTTACACGTCGGCTGCAGTCGAATTCACTCCCGGCACGAACGTCGTGTTCGGTGCGAACGCGGCGGGCAAGACCAACCTTGCCGACGCCGTGTATCTAGCTTCGCTGGGTCGATCGTCGAGACTCTCCAAAGATAAAGAACTTATAAAATGGGGCACCGAAGGAGGAGCATCGGTATCCGTAAGGGTCAATAAAATGTTTTCCGCGCACAACGTGGACGTGACTTTAGACGCAAGCGGAAAGAAAAAAGTATTGATAGACAGGCTGCCGGTTTCCAGGATAGGCGAGTTGATGGGCGTGATAAACACGGTGTTCTTTTCTCCCGGCGAGGTGCGCCTTGTGCGCGGCGCTCCCGAGGACAGACGCAGGTTCCTGGACATGGCATTGAGCCAGGAAAGCAAGACCTATTTTTACACGCTGAAACGCTACTTTGCGCTTTTGGCGCAGCGCAACAGGATGCTCAAGGACATGCGCGGCAAGCCGGCGCTGGACGCTCTTTTGAACGCCGTCGACCCCGAACTGCAGCGCGCGGGCGCTTATATAACCCGTATGCGCTCCGAGTATGTCGAACAGTTGCTGCCGCTTGCCAGAGCCGAGCACTTCAAACTTACCAAAGGCGGCGAGGAACTCTCGCTTAAATACGAGTCTTTTGCGGCGTGCGGAGTCGAGGAATTTGCCGAAAAGATGAAAGCCGCCCGCCAAAGCGACGAAAGGCTGGAATTTACCACGGTAGGGGCGCACCGCGACGATCTCAAAATCGTTGCGGGCGGCATAGACCTCAGAAAGTACGGCTCCCAGGGTCAGCAGCGCACAGCCGTGCTTTCCATGAAACTTGCGGAAATAGCGTATTTCAAAGCCAAAACCGGCGAAACGCCGGTGCTGATACTCGACGACGTGCTCAGCGAACTGGATTCGGAGCGTCGCAGCGGACTGTTCGAGGCGATACGCGGTGTTCAGACGATACTCACCGGCACCGAAGCAGTGGACATACCCGGCGCGGCGTACTATCTCGTCAGCGAAGGAAAAGTTATAAGGAAATAGATATGGAAAACATCGATCCCAGAAAAGCAGAAATTGCATCATACGTCCGGGTTGACGGCGTTTCGCCCGAAGAAATAGTTTCGTTTCTGATGCTGCCGCCCGACACTTCCATGGGTGATTACGCTTTGCCGTGTTTCCGTTTCGCCAAAGCGCTCAGAAAACCGCCCGCGCTGATTGCGGAGGAGCTGAAAAACGACATACTGTCGCGACACAATCCTTTCGCCTCTGTCAATGCCGTCAACGGCTATCTCAATTTCAAATTCGACCGTGCCGCCGAGGCGGGCAAGGTACTTTCCGAAGTGCTGAAGCGCGGTGCGGACTACGGCTCCTCCGACGAGGGCGCGGGCAGAACGGTCTGTATAGACTACAGCTCCATCAACATCGCCAAACCCTTCCATATAGGGCATCTGTCCTCGACGGTGATAGGGGCGGCGCTGTACAGAATGTATTTAAAGCGCGGGTACAGACCAGTGGGCATAAACCACCTGGGCGACTGGGGCACCCAGTTCGGCAAGCTCATCGTAGCATACAAGCGCTGGGGCGACGAGGAAAAACTAAAAAAGGACGGCGTTCTGTATCTGACCGAAATATACGTACGCTTCCATACCGAGGCGGAGGAAAATCCCGCTTTGGAGGACGAGGCGAGGGCGTGGTTCAAACGCATCGAGGACGGCGACGAGGAGGCGCTGAAACTTTACGATCTGTTCAAGTCGCTGACGCTGGAGGAGGTCGGAAAGGTCTATAAACGCCTCGGCATAGAGTTCGATTCGTACAACGGCGAAGCCTTCTATAACGATAAAATGGCTCCCGTGATCGAGAGACTGGAATCCCTAAACCTGATAACCGTATCCGACGGCGCCAAGATCGTCGACCTTAAGGAATGGGGCATGAGTCCCTGTCTTCTGGTAAAGGCGGACGGCGCGACGCTGTATGCGACCAGGGATCTCGCGGCGGCGTTCTACCGCAAGAGCACCTACGGTTTCTATAAGAGTCTGTACGTTGTGGCGTACCAGCAGAACCTGCATTTCAAACAGCTTTTCAAAGTCATCGAATTGATGGGCGAGGAGTGGTACAAGGATCTCGTGCACGTGCCTTTCGGCATGGTATCCCTGGAGGACGGCACAATGTCCACCAGAAAGGGCAAGGTCGTGTGGTTAAAGGACGTTCTGGACAAAGCGGTCGAAAAAGCCGCCTTGGTCATACGCGAGAAAAACGAAAATCTTTCAAACGCCGGGGCGGTATCCGAGATGGTGGGTGTGGGCAGCGTGGTATTCTTCGCGCTTTCCAATAACAGGATAAAGGACATAACTTTCTCCTACGACAAGGTACTCAATTTCGACGGCGAGACAGCGCCGTACGTTCAGTACACCAACGCGCGTTCCGTTTCGCTATTGAAAAAGGCGGGGGATATAGCGGAAATGTTCAAAGAGCCTCTGACCGAAGCGGAGCTTAAGGGTCTGGAGGGCAAAGAGGGCGAAGAGCTTGTTTCGCTTTTATCGCGCTTCGGACAGACGGTTTCGGAAGCGCTCGAAAAATACGAACCCAGCGTCGTCACGCGTTACGCGATAGAACTTGCCAGGTCGTTCAACCGCTACTATCTTTCCAACAGGATACTGAACTGCGAACCCTCCGTCAGACGCGCCAGGATCGCTTTGGTTTACGCGGTGCATACCGTACTCGAAGAAGCGCTCCGGCTTATCGGCGTAAAAGCGCCCGAAGAAATGTAATATAAAGGCACACTACCGATGACTTTGATAGATTCACATTCCCATACCGCGTTTTCGCACGACGGCAGGGCGAAAGCGGAACAAATGATTCAAACGGCGGTCGAAAAAGGACTCGGTTACTATGCGGTGACCGAACACCTTGACCGCGACTATAAGTACTGCAAAAAGGAAAGGTTTTTAAGGCAGCTGAACCTTAAAAAATACGCGCGCGCCGTCGAAAAATTCAGAGAGCGCGACTTCGGAGATACTTTCGTCGCTTTCGGAGTCGAAGCGGGATACTGCGCCGAAGCCGCGGAGTGGTATAAGGAAAAACTTTCGGGATACGACTTCGACGTCGTTATCAATTCCATTCATACCATGCACGGGCAGGACGCCTACTTCGGCAAACTTTTCCGCGGCAGGGAAAAGGACGACGTATACGGGGAATACCTCGATCTGCTGCTCGAGTCGTTGCACGTGCCGTATGCGTTCGACGTGATAGGACATATCGGATATATCACCAGATATTCGGGCTATCCCGATTTCACGCTGTGCGAAGACAGATACGCCGACCGTATCGACGCGCTGTTAAAGGAAATAATAGCGCTGGACAAGTGCGTGGAGATCAATACTCATATCCGTCATCCCGTAATGAAATATCTTCCGGAAAAGGGGATACTCAGGCGGTATTTCGAACTCGGAGGCAGGCGTATAACCTTTTCTTCGGACGCGCACACGCCCGCGGACATAGTTAAGGACTTCGACCTCGCCGCGTCGGTGGCGCTGGAAACGGGCTTCACCGATTGGACGGTCTACAAGAGACATTCTCCCGAAACCGTCGCGATAACCTTTGACAAAAATCAGGAAAAAGGCGTATAAATATCGTATAATATATATA
>CALVZV010000029.1 GCA_944372665.1 uncultured Clostridia bacterium | reverse complement strand
GACGGCGACCACATGGTCGTGTTCGGCAATACGGAACGGATCGTGAATTTCACGAACAAAAAGAAAAAGTGATCGCCGCCCGTGCCAAGCAGCCTTTCCCGAAAAACTTATCCCCGCTTTTCTATGCCGTCCATAGCGCGGATAATCTATCCTCGTTCGGCTAAGGAGTTATAATGGTCAACGGATTCAGCGACGTTAAAAGTCAAACCGAACGCGAACGGCCGGGACGGCTGTATCCCGTTTTTTGAAAGAGTACGACCCGGCGTACGAAAAACTGTTCGCGCAGGAAAAAGCCTTTCTGGAGAGCGTTTTCTCTCCTTTCGTGTTCAGAATAAGTCATATCGGCTCCACCGCCGTAAAAGGACTCGTTTCCAAACCCACCGTGGACATACCGGCGGAAATTTACGAAAGCGCCGACACGGCTGCCGCCGAAAAGGAGCTGACGGCTCTCGGATACGGTATAAACCGCCCCGGCAACGACATCGTGATGTTCGTAAAGGGCTACCTCACTGACGGATGCGCCGGATATACTTTCCATATCCACATGCGCCTGCCGGGAGACTGGGGGGAACTGTATTTCAGGGATTATCTTTCCGAAAACCCCGCCGTCGCCGCCGAATACGCCGCGCTGAAAACGCGGCTTGCCGAAAAATACCGCTTCGACCGTGACGCCTACACCGAGGCGAAATCCGCTTTTATACGTAAACACACCGCCGAAGCAAGAAAAAATACTCTCTCCGCTACGCCGTAAAGCGTGTTTTTTGACGCTTTCTCCCGTCGGATGCGCCGATAACCGCTCCGTCGGGTTTTTTGAATTTCGTACCCGTTCGCGGCACATTTAGCGCCTTAATCGCTTGCTATATCCGCCTCTTTTATGGTATGATACAGTCAAGGAAGTTCGGCGTTATCCTCTTCCTTTCAATTCAGGAGGTAGTAATGAAAGTTCAGTTTACCGAAACCGTTTTGCGCGACGCCAATCAGTCTTTGATAGCCACGCGTCTGCCTTTCGAAAAATTCGAAAAGATCCTGCCCGTTATGGATAAAGCGGGCTATTATTCCGTCGAATGCTGGGGCGGAGCCACGTTCGACTCCTGTCTTCGTTTCCTGAACGAAGATCCCTGGGAAAGGCTGCACAAGATCAAAGCCGCCATGCCCAATACAAAGCTCCAGATGCTGCTGCGCGGACAGAACCTGCTGGGCTACAAGCACTACCCCGACGACGTCGTCAGGAAGTTCGTGGAGCTGAGCGTCAAGGGCGGCATCGACATTCTGCGTATATTCGACGCGCTGAACGACCTTAGAAACCTCGAGGTCGCAGTAGACGAGACCGTCAAAAACGGCGCGCACGCTTCGATAGCCATCTCCTACACCACCAGCCCCGTGCATACCCTTAAAAAATTCGCGGCTCTGGCAAAGGACATGCAGAAAATGGGCGCCGGCTCCATCTGCATTAAGGATATGGCGGGCGTAATGAGCCCCAAAGAAGCCTATGACCTGGTCGGCGCGATAAAGGACGCCGTAAACCTGCCCGTAGTGCTGCACACCCACTGCACGACGGGGCTGGCGTTCATGACGGCGCTGAAAGCCGTCGAAGCGGGCGCCGACGTCATCGACACGGCGACCAGCTGCTTCTCGGGCGGCACCTCTCAGCCCGCCACCGAAACGCTGGTTTACGCGCTCAAACAGCTCGGCTACGAGGTGAATATCGACGAAAAGGTCATGAACGAAGTCAACGCCTTCTTCAAGCCCATACGCGACGAGTATCTCGCCAGCGGCCTGCTGGATCCCAAGGTCATGGCGACCGACACACAGGCGCTTAACTACAAGATCCCCGGCGGCATGCTCTCCAACCTCATTTCCCAGCTCAAGATGCAAAACGCCATCGGCAGACTGGAAGAGGTTCTGGTCGAAACGCCCAGGGTCAGGGAAGACCTCGGCTATCCCCCGCTGGTCACGCCCATGAGCCAGATGGTCGGCGTTCAGGCGGTCAACAACGTGCTCCAGGGCGAACGCTACAAAATAATCGGCAAAGAAGTCAAGGCGTACTGCCGCGGCGAATACGGCAAGGCCCCCGGCAAGATCAACGAGGAGCTGATGAAAAAGGCGCTGGGTGACGAAAAACCCGTAACCTGCCGTTTCGCGGACACACTTGAGCCCGAATTCGAAAAAACTAAAGCATCGCTTACGGGCGTTGCCAAAAACGACGAGGACGTGCTCTCTTATATCGCCTTCCCGCAGATTGCCGAAAAATTCTTCGCCGCCAGAAAAGCCGCCGAGGAAAAAGTCGTCAAGTACACTATCGAAAACATCGAGGAGGAAAAATAATGCTTTCAGCTACGGTCGAATCGATGACTATAGGAGAGTCCCTGCTGCTCAGCCTCGTTTCGATGGGCACGATAATGGCGGTTCTTCTGCTGATAATGGGACTTATCTATCTGATGAGTTACCTTTACCGCGAATTTGCCAAGCGCAAAAAAGCCAAGTCCGGCATGCCGGAATCGGCAACCGTAGCCGAACCCGCTGCCGCACAACCCGCGGCTCCCGGATCGTGCGGCGAGCTGACGCTGGTAAAATGTTCCGAACGCGACGCCGCCATGATCATGGCGATAGTTGCAAACAACATGCAGGAAGACTTGAACAGACTGCGTTTCAGATCCATAAAGCTGGTTGACGACAGCGACAATAAATAACGAATAAGGAGTCCCGAAATGAAATATAAAGTTACCCTTAACGGAAAAATATACGAAGTGGAAGTAGAAAAAGGCGAAGCGGTCCTGCTGAAAGAATACGAGGCTGCCGCACCCGCTCCCGCACCTGCGGCGGCACCCGCCGAGGCAGCTGCCGCTCCTGTTGCCCCCGCGCCCGTTAAGGCGGCGCCCGCGGCTCAGCTCGGCGCAGGCACCGCCGTCAACGCTCCCCTTCCCGGCACCGTTTTGCAGGTCAAGGCGTCCGTCGGTCAGGCAGTCAAAGCCGGCGAGACCGTCATGATCATCGAAGCGATGAAGATGGAAAACGAGATCTTCTCACCCAAAGACGGCAAGATCACTTCCGTCGTCGCCCAGAAAGGCGCGGCGGTCAACGCGGGCGATCCTTTGTTCACCATAGCTAGCTTTTAAACGAGGTAGTTATGGATATAGGTCAAATTTTCGTCGATCTGGTAAAAGATTCGGGTTTTGCCGGATTGTTTACCGGCATGGGCTGGCAGAACGCGGTGATGATAGTCATTGCTCTCGTTCTGCTGTTTTTGGGAATCGTTAAGAAATTCGAGCCTCTGCTCCTCGTCGGGATCGCTTTCGGTATGCTGTTAACCAACCTTCCGCTAGGCGGCGTTTTCCATGCGGAAATGTGGAACAACCCCGACGGCGTGAGTTACTCCGAGGTTTTGCAAAAAGGCGGACTTATAGATATTCTGTACATAGGCGTGAAGACCGGCGTTTATCCCTGCTTGATTTTCGTGGGCGTGGGCGCGATGACGGACTTCGGACCCATGCTTGCCAATCCCAAGTCGCTTATCCTCGGCGCGGCGGCGCAGCTGGGCGTATTCTGCGCATTCGTGCTGGCTATAGTCACAGGTCTTTTCACCCCCTCCGAAGCCGCTTCCATCGGCATCATCGGCGGCGCGGACGGCCCCACCGCGATCTGGCTCACCAAGTCGCTGGCTCCCGGGCTTTTGGGACCGATAGCGATAGCCGCGTATTCGTACATGGCTTTGATACCGCTCATCCAGCCTCCGCTCATGAAGCTCCTCGTTCCCAAAAAGGAACGTATGATAAAAATGGAGCAGGCGCGCGAAGTCTCCAAGACCGAGAAAATCATTTTCCCGATCATGGTCACCGTATTTACGGTACTGATACTCCCCTCGGTCGCAGGTCTGCTGGGTTGCCTGATGTTCGGTAACCTGCTGAAGGAAACCGGCGTCACCGACCGCCTGTCCGATACCGCGCAGAACGCTTTGATGAACATCGTGACGCTGTTCCTCGGCATCTCCGTGGGCGCCACCGCGATCGGAGCCACATTCCTCGACGTCAAGACAATCCTGATCATAGTACTCGGTCTGTTCGCGTTCGCGTTCTCGACCGTGGGCGGTCTGCTGTTCGGCAGGCTGATGTGCCTCGTCACCCGCGGCAAGCTCAATCCCCTTATCGGCGCAGCGGGCGTTTCCGCCGTGCCCATGGCGGCGAGGGTAGCGCACGTACAAGGACTCAAGGACAACCCCGATTCCTATCTGCTGATGCACGCAATGGGCCCCAACGTCGCCGGAGTCATCGGCTCCGCAGTCGCGGCGGGAATACTGATGAGCGTGTTCGGCTGACAGCGATAAGTTTTTTAAACCCGTAACTTATAAAGTCCGGCCAAACCGCCGGACTTTTTTTACGCCGCAGCGTCCCCTTCCCGTTTTGAACGTACGGCGGATAAGCGGCGGTACTAATCTAACGCCGCGCCGTTCGGTTCTGCATCATGACAGGTTTCCGTGACGGGATACGATTCGACGCAAAAAAAACCCGGCGCGGCGCGCCGGGCAGGATCTTTTCGGAATCAAAAATCCAACTCCACGCGGAAAGAAAGGTTATGCGCCACAGCGCCGCCCAGATCCAGAGCCGGTTGGGAATCCGTTTCCCTGCGCGTTTGCTTTCTGCGCCAGCCGGCGTGCAGAACGAGATCCTCCGAGGGCATCCTGACGATATCCGCGCGTTCGGTGCAGGCGGCGTCGTAATACCAGCCCATAAAATCGTAATACTCCGATTTAAGCGCGGGCAAAGCTATCTTTTTTCCCTTTCTTGCTATTACGGGAGGTATCTCGCCTGTAAATTTTACTTTGCCCGTGGCAAAGGAGATCTTCTTTTTTTGAAGCGCGTTAAAAACTACGGTCAATATCAGCGCCGCCACAACTATTGCCGCGGCAACAGCCGCTATAACGATTATCCTGCCGTCCATCTTCTTCCCCTATATGCCGCGTCACGCAAAGCAGACCGCCAGCGCCGCAGCGACCAGGATAAGCGGAACGAGCGTCAGCGCAAAGCCCGTTTTCAGCTTGTTTCTGTAAAAGTGTTTGCGCATCAGATGCCCCGAAACGTTCTGGACGACGACGTCGCCCGGGGGGATCCTGGTGGCGGCGAAAGCACGCTCCAGCGTATTTTTCCTGCCGGGATACGCATAGATGTCCACAAACGGATACGCTCCGTCCTCTTTTACGGGCGGCACGTAATCGACTGGGAAAGACACTTTCGGTCCGCCAGCGGCGTACGCAGAACCCTTGCGCGGTCTGAACGCGCCCTTGTCGCGCTCCAACAATTCTACCCGAGATCTGATAAATGCAGCCATAAGTCCCTCGCTCTTTATATGATAAAACACATTCTTTTTCAAGTCAATACCTTAATTCGCGCCGTCGGACGCGTTATTTGCGGCGTTTTGTCGTTTTGCCTCCCGGCTCTGCCGGGCAGGTTTACTCCGTCGGACTAACTCTTTTGACGAGCGAATACGCGCGGTAGCCGCCCGAAAGATTGTTTGCGTCGAACCCAAGCTGCCGCAGTACCCTGACACCCAGATATCCCCTCAGCCCCACGGCGCAGGAGACTATGACGCGGCAATTCCTCGGGATCCTATAAAGGTTATCCCTGAGTACGTCCAAGGGCACGTTGACCGATCCGGGTATCTTCCCCGCCGCAAGTTCGGATGGGTTCCTGACGTCGAGCACGAAATCCCCCTCTTTGACGTCTTCGGGATAAACCGTGGGACACAGCCCCGACAGAATGTTCTCGGCGATGAACCCCAGCATGTTGACGGGGCTTTTCGCGGAATTGTACGGCGGCGCGTAGCACAGCTCCATTTCGGCAAGATCTTTTACCGTACCGCCGAATTTCATTACTGCGGAAATAACGTCTATCTGTTTTTCCACCAGCTCCTTTCCCACGCACTGAGCGCCCAGTACCCTGCCGTCGGGCGCAAACAGCAGTTTCATCGTCAGCTGTTCGGCTCCGGGATAATAGCCGGCGTGCGACATCGGAAACGCGTACGCTTTCAGATAGCTGTCGCCTGCGGCTTTAAGCTGTTTTTCGTTTTTACCCACGCTTGCTGCGGTCAGCGAAAAGATCTTGACCACCGACGCGCCCAGAACGCGCCTGCCGTTTGAAGCTGCTCCGCCCGCTATGTTGGTAGCCGTGCTGCGCGCCTGTCTGTTTGCCGGACCTGCCAGCGGCACCTGCGTTTCCCTTCCGTCCGAACCGACGACCGCCACCGCGTCGCCCGCCGCGTAAACGTCGGGATCGGAGGTCTGCATAAACTCGTTTATCCGTATCCCTCCCGCAGGCGAAAGCGTAAGCCCTGCCTTTGCGGCAAGCTCCGTTTCGGGCTTTACGCCCATGGATAAAACAACGGCGCCCACGTTCGCCACGCTTCGGTCCGTCAGCTCCGCACAAATGCCCTCCGCGGTGTTTTTTAGGCTCTTGACGCCCGTCGAGGTCAGCACCTTCACGCCGTTTGCCTTCAGCTCGTCTTCCAGCAGAATTGCGATTTCGGGATCCAACGGTGCCATTACCTGTTTCCCGAACTCGACAAGCGTGACGTTTATTCCGCGCTTGACGAGGTTTTCCGCGACCTCGGTCCCGATAAATCCGCCGCCGGCGACCAGCACGTCGGAAACGGCGTTTCCGATCAGATATCCGTCCAGCCCCAGCGTGTCGGTTACGTCTTTAAGCGTGAACACGCCCTCTCCTTTCAGTCCGAAAGTATTGGCTTTCGCGCCGGGCGCCAGCACCAGCTTGTCATAGCCGAGGACATAGCGCTCTCCGTTTTCTTTCCGAACCGTGACGGTGCGGTTTTTCACGTCCAGATCGACGGCCTCGGAATTGACGCGCACGTCGATATTGAACCGCTTTTTCAGAAACTGCGGCGACGCCACGGTCAGGTTTTCCTCGCCGCGTATTTCTCCGCCTATATAATACGGCAGTCCGCAGTTGGCGTAGGAAACGTGCCTGCCGCGTTCCAGCATGATTATTTCGGCTTTTTCGTCCAGTCTTCTGAGTCTTGTCGCGGCTCCCGCGCCGCCGGCCACTCCTCCTATTATGACTATCTTCATAATTGCTCCTTTTAAAAACTGTCTGTGTACCGAATTATAAACCTTTCGCGCGCCTCGGTCAATAGCGACCGGAAATCCTCCGCCGCATTTTGTAGCTATTTATGGGGTATTGGGTTGATTTAACGGAACCGTTAAAGTATAATTATAGAAAAGGAGGACGTATGAAAAAACCCGAAATCGTATTTTCCAAAGCAACCGGCAACGCCGAAAACTACCGCATACCTTCGCTGGTCGCCGCTGCCGACGACACCCTGATAGCGGTGGCGGACGAGCGCTTTTTCACCGGCGCGGACAACCCCAACCGCATAGACAAAGTGGTCAGGATCTCTGAGGATAAAGGCGAAACCTGGTCCGAGCAGATCACCGCGGTCAAAATGACGGGCAAAGACAAACGTCATTCTTCCGCCGCGATCGATCCCGCGACTCTTTACGATCCCGACACCGACACGGTGTTCATGCTCTATTCGATGACCCCCGCCGGCATAGGGATCCTTAACTGCAAAAAAGGCAAAGGCTACGCGGACGGCGGCCTCGTCGTCAAAAAAGGCGCCTCCACTTTTGTGTGGAAGGACGGCGAGCTGTTTTCCGACGGCACTCCCTGCGGCATAAAGGTCGATAAGGCAGGCAATTTCGAGGGCGGCAACGTGTTGACGGGAGAAGGCGGTTACATGCTGTATAAGACCTCCTATCTGATGCTGACGAAATCGACCGACCACGGCAGGACATGGTCCGAACCCGCGGCGCTGAACCCCTCGGTAAAGGACGACGACTGGCACTTTATCGGCTCCGGTCCCGCAAACGGCATCGCGCTCAAAAACGGAAAATACGCGGGTCGCCTGGTGTTCCCGATATACTACGGACTGGGCAAGCTGCCGATGAAGCTTACCGCTGCGGTCATATACTCCGACGACAAGGGTCTGACCTGGAAAGCCGGCGCCACGCCCCCGATAAAAGGCAGATACCTCGGCAGGAAAAATCCGCTGATATTCCCGATGCGTACCTATCTGACCGAATCCCAGGTCGTGGAGCTGGACAACGGCGACCTGTTGCTGTTCCTGAGAAACCACCACCCCGCACGCCGCATAATGATATCGCGTTCCACCGACGGCGGCGAGACCTGGTCGGAACCCGTGTTCAACGACGACCTGCCCCAGTGCGTTTGCCAGATCACCGCTTTAAAGGTAAACTATAAGGGCAAGAGCGCCATACTGACGGTCAACGCGGGCGACACCGCAAAGCGCAGACTGGGTATCGCGCGCCTCAGCGAGGACGAAGGCAAGACGTTCAAAAAAAGCCTCGTCATCACCGAGGGCGAATTCGTATATTCCTCGGCGGCTCAGCTTTCGGACGGCTCGGTCGCGCTCCTTTACGAGGACTGCACAAAGCACACCGACATCAAATTCACGAAGTTCGACCTGGACGAACTGAAATAGCTCAAAACTTTAAACGAAACGGCGCCGCGGTATTTGCCGCGGCGTTTTTTTATCCCCGTTTGTCAGCGCTCCCTTTTAAAAATCGATTGTTTTTTCGGAACGGGTGACGCGTGAAATAATTTTTTCGTCGCCGCATATCCTTTTCAGCGAAGCGCGGTAATACAGATACGGAACGAATACCGCCGCGGCGATCGCCGCCGCTCTCAGCGCGACGGCCGTCGAGGGCTTGAGTCCTACGGCGATAAACGCCACACCCGCGAACTGCGCCGCCTCGAACAGAAACGTCGCAAAACAAAGGGCGCTTCCCGCCGTCAGGTAAACGCGTTTTAAATTGTAAGCCGAACGCACGCATTCCGATCCGAAACCCAAAAATTTCGGCACGTTTTCGACGCGGAATTTTACCCTGAAAAGCGCCGCCGCAACCGATAGCCAAATCAAACCGAAACCGACGTGCAGCCATCCCGTGATCTGCGCGTCGACGCCGGTTTTTGCCGCGCTAAGAACGCATTCCCACGCCGCGGCGCCCGACAGAATCGCGATTGCGGCTATGAATGTCGCTTTAGCTGCGGGACTTGCCGATATCCTGCACGGAAGGAACGCCTTGTCCTTTACCGCGGCAACGGGAAGCAGGTCGTCTATATGCACCCTCAAAGCCTTCGAGATCTTTTCCAGCTCCTTTATCTTTACGCTCCCTTTACCGCACTCCCATTTGCTGACGGTCCTGTCGGACACCCCTATCTCCTCTGCAAGTTCCTTTTGAGACATTCCTCTTTCTTTCCTGAGCGCTTTTATCTTCTCATTCAGTTCCATTATTGCCGCCGTTTTCCTTTTTTGCTCTGTCTGCCGCTATCGCGCCCGCCGCGAGGCATACGAACACCGTACCCAGCGCCATTCCTATCCAGCTAAAGTACAGCCCTATGTTCAGCTTTTCCTGTTTACACATCGCGTATGTGGCGTGGAAAAACATCGCGTTTATAAACAATATAAAGACGTTAACGCCTGCGGACATTATTTTTAATAAGCTTTCGTATGCTTTGCCGCCCGCGATGGTATCCAGGTACACGGGAACGATCAGATTTATAGACCAACGCAGTTTGACGATATTCAGAATGAGCGCCAGGATCGCCGTTATAATGCCCAGGGACGGGGTCAAAAACAAAAAGTTTTTGCCGCCGAAGCCGTCTGCTTCGCCCGTCACGGAAAAATGTATCCCTATCCTTTCGGGGAGTTCTGCGTGCGCCTTTATCGCGAGGGCGAACATCGCCGTTACGAGCGCCGCAATCCCTATATCCGCAATCAGCGAAACCGCATTATACTTCAAACGCCTTCTTTTCGACGGCACGCCGACGGGCTCCGCCGAGTAGATCTTTTCGTTTTCGGTAAATTCGCCTACGCTCATTTTGGACATCTCGGCAAGCTTCACGATATTGTCCGCGTCGGGTAGACTTTCGCCGCGCTCCCACTTGCTGACGAGTTTGTCGGAAACATAGAGCTTTTCACCCAGCTCCGCCTGCGTCCAGCCTTCCCGTTCGCGAAGCCGAAGTATGTTCTGAGATATGATTTTTTTGTCCATAAGCTCTCCGATATAATTATATCGCGGATAACGAAAATGAGGCAAGCTCCAACCTCTTCAAAACGCTCTACGATTCGTGGAATAGGCTTTTTTGTATCTCAATCAGGACATTCCGCGTGCCGCTCCGGACGGCGGCGCATTGTCGGCAACTTCTAAAACGGGTTGCCTTTATACGGTTAAAGGTCGTCCGAAAACGGCGTTACCCGACATCGGAAACGATGACGTTGACGCTGAAAGGCAAAAGCGTATAGGTGTCGCTCGTAACGGCATCCGTTTCGGGGCGCACGCTTTCGACGGGCTTTCCCGAAAAGGATATCGTGTTTCTGTCCGTCGGTTCCGCCTTCAGGCGGTAAGCCGTCGCGCTTTTAAAAAGCCCGTCGTCTGTCTTTAATATCTTTTCCTCGCCCGTCGTGTTGACGGCCTTCAGATAAAGGCGTTTGCCGTCCGTCGTCAGCGAAACGAAAACACCCTCTCCGTCCTCGAGCGTTACGGGGACGTACTCGTTGCCGACGTTTTCGGAAAAGAGCTTCTGAACGTAATAATTTGCGGTCCTCAGCACATACAGGCTGTTGAAATTTATCAGGTTGTGTTTCCACTGTTCGCCGCCCGTCCTGGAAAACAAAGGCGCGTAACTGGACAGTCTGACGACGTCGGCGTTCCTTTCGAGCCCCGTCATGAATACCGCTTCCGCAAGCGCGGAGCGGAATTCGTTGGGCATGACGCGACGGTTTTCGGGCGTGTTGGCGGCGTATTCCCCGAGGAATACAGGATACCTGGCGCGGTCGTAATCGTCGTACAGAGCTTCGTTTTCGATGAGCCAGGCGGGTTTGCGGTAAAAATGGTCGTCGCAGTACACGTTTTCGTAACGCTTTTCGTCGAAAGGTCTGCGTCTTTCTTCGTAGGTCGGATGCTTATAGCAATCGAAGCCCGCGCTCCATACCGCCTTAATATAGGGATATTCCCTGCGGACGGCGGTCAGTATGTCGGAAAAGTTTTCGTTGTATCTTTCTCCCCAGTTCTCGTTGCCTATGCCGATGATCTTCAGGTTGAACGGCTCGGGATGACCCATGTCCGCCCTCAGTTTCGCCCATTCGTTCTCGGCGGGATCGCCGTTTGCGAAGGCTATCAGATCGAGGACGTTTTGTTTTCTCCTTTCGTATTCGGCGTCGCCCGGCGCCACTGACTCGGCACAGCGCCCCTGACACGCTATCCCCGCGTTAAGTATCGGCATCGGCTCCGCACCCAGATCCTCGCAAAGCAGAAAATATTCGTAGAAACCTATTTCGTTCGACTGCATGTAAACGCGGTCCAGCTGCGCTTCTCCCCAGAGATTGTATTCCGTCTTTCTGTCCTCGAGCTTTCCGACCGTCGCTTTCCAGTCGTAGGAATTTTTGAGGCAGTTGCCTTCCACCAGACATCCTCCGGGGAAACGGACGAAGGCGGGCTTCAGCTCTTTAAGCGCCTCGATCAGGTCTTTTCTGAACCTGCCGTAGCGGTATTTTCCGCTTTCCCTGTTCCAGTATTCCGTCGAGCCGAAAAAGAGTTCAGTTATATTCAGGCTTCCTTTTCCGTTAAAACGGATGACCAAACGCCCTACTCCGGTTTTTATCGCCTTTGCGAAAGCCGTCGTCTTTTCCCACTCGGACGAAGGCACGCCGATATCGAATTCCTCCGTCAACGCTTCTCCTTTGTCGGACACCACAGCCGCCGTGACCCTTCCCGAAAAGCCCGTGTTTTTAATATACGCGTTAAACTCGTATCTCTCGTTTTGTTTTACGCCGACGGCGCCGCGTAAGGAGTTTCTGCGGCGGTAACGCCCGAACGTTTCCATGGAATCGCCGCCGTTATAGCCGAGATTTTCAAGCGTACACTCGCCGTCCGCGCTGATTTTTGCGTAATTTGGCCGGTTTCCGTTCAGCCCGTTTGCGCTTTCCGCGGCGCATTTCCCTTTACCGTAAAAGCGCCACGAATGCAGCGGCTTATACTTCATTAATTGTGTCGTCTTACGGCGCAGCGCGTGAAAAACGCGGTAGTAATAATAATGGACGTCCCTTTTGAAATCGTAGCAGTACGCCGAAAAATCCTTGTTCGATATCTGGTTAAGGTTTACTCCCCCGTCGACGGAGAAGTTAATGTCCTCGAAAAAAATGCCGTACAGCCTGTCGGATATGCTTTTTGAGTTTTCGAAATCGGGTCTTATTATCATAATCGTCCTTTCATCCTATTTCCACGAATTCGGCGCCGTTTGCGCGGGCGAACGCTTCCGCGTCCATGGTATCTATCGCGGTACTGACCACGGTGTGGTGAGCTCCGCCCTCCTCCAACCAGGCTTTAACACCGCTTTTGAAATTTGGTTTAACGCGCCACATCAGCCTGGCTACGGGCAGCTTGGGCATCTTTTCGGGCTGCGCGACCAACTCGATTTTCGCGGTTATAATTTTAAATCCGTTGCCTGTGTCGACTATCGAGGTTGCCGTAGCTTCTCCCTCGGCGCCGTCGAATACCAGCCTTGCGGGCGGTTCTTTGCCTCCTATCCCGAGAGGATGAACCTCTATCACGGGACAAGTCTTTGCCGCGGTGGGACACACTTCCAGCATATGTGCGCCCAAAACCAGCTCGTTTCCCGAACTCAGATCATAGGTATAATCTTCCATGAATGCCGAAAAACCGTCTCTGTTTTCGCCCATTTTCTTGAATACCGCCGTCAGAGCCGCCGTCTTCCAGTCGCCTTCCGCTCCGAAACCGTATCCGGACTCGCTGAGCCGCTGTACCGCAAGACCCGGAAGCTGTTTCAATCCGTGCAGATCCTGGAAATTGGTCGTGAACGCTTTATAACCGCCGCGGTTTAAGAATCGCCTTAAAGCTATCTCGTATTTTGCCTGCTCTTTGACTTTGTCGGTATCCGTCGTGTTTAATCGGTATTTTCCGAGATATTCTCCGAAAAGCGCCTCTGTTTCTTCTGCGGTAACTTTTTTTATTTCATCTACGAGATCGCCTACCGCATAATAGTCCGTCATCCAGCCGAATCGGATATTTGCTTCCACCTTATCGCCTTCGGTCACCGCCACTTCGCGCATGTTGTCGCCGAAACGCGCTATTTTAAGCTGCCCGGAAAACGCCTGGGCAACGGCAAAATCCGCCCATTTGTTTATCTGTCCGGCTACTTCGTCGTCTTTATAATGACCAACCACAGTCTCCCTTTTTATTTTGAGGCGGCTGAGAACGTATCCGAACTCTCTGTCGCCGTGCGCCGACTGGTTCAGGTTCATGAAGTCCATGTCTATTTCGCCGTAAGGCAGACGTTCGTTGAACTGCGTATGCAGATGCAGCAGCGGCTTGTTGATTATTTTAAGCGCGTTTATCCACATCTTTGCGGGCGAAAAAGTATGGCACCACACTATTACCCCCGCCGTTTCGTCGTCGTAATTTATTTCTTTTACGGCTTTTAACGCTTCCGCATCGGTTTTTACGGCGCCTTTGTATTCTATCGTTACACGGGTCGTTTTTTTGTCAATCTCCCTGCATATGATTTCGGAGTTTTTTTCCACCTGTTTGATCGTTTCTTCGCCGTAAAGATACTGGCTTCCCGTCAGAAAAGCTATTTTCATTGCCTTTTCTCCTTTTTTTGACCGTAATACGCGTTTTCTCCGTGTTTTCTGAAATAATGCTTGTCAGCTATGTGCTTTTCGAGTTCCGGAGAAAACGAAAGTATCCCCCTGGTTATGAACGCCGTTTTGGCAACCTGCTCCAGCACTACGGCGTTTTCAACGGCTTTTGCCGCGTTTTCGCCCCAGGTGAACGGCGCGTGCCCCTTTACCAGCACCGCCGGCACGGAAACGCTGTCAATTTTTTCTTTTTCGAAAAGCTCGGCTATTATTTTGCCCGTATTTTTCTCATAATCGCCGGTCTCGTCTTCTTTCAGTGAGCGCGTTACGGGTACGGCGCCGTAAAAATAATCGGCGTGAGTCGTTCCCGAACAGACTATGCTTTGCCCTGCCTGCGCCCAAGCCGTGGCGAAAGTGGAATGCGTATGTACGACTCCTCCCGCGTTTTTGAAATTTTTATATATTTCCAGGTGCGTTCCGAGATCGCTTGACGCTTTCAGTTCCCCATCCACGACGTTTCCGTCAAGATCTGTCACCACGATATCGTTAATGCTCATTCTGTCGTAATCAACGCCGCTGGGCTTTATTGCCACGACGCCTCTTTCTCGGTCTATCTCACTCGCATTTCCCCAGGTTAATATAACCAAACCTGCTTTTACAAGAGCCTTATTTGCAATTAATACGTTTTCTTTGAGTTTATCGTAAGCGCCCATTTTCAAAATCCGTGATTGTCGGGATCACGGTATCTCCTTATCCCCGTATCCAGTTTTTTTATAGCGGCGACGTCCTCGTCAGATATCGAAAAACCGAAAACGTCTATGTTTTCCTTTACCCTCTCTTTATGCGTCGATTTAGGTACGGCAGCGACTTTGCACTGTACGTCGAAACGCAGTATTATCTGCGCCGCGCTTTTACCGTATTTTTCAGCCATTCCGATGATCAGCGGATCTTTCAGAGCCTCCCCTCTGGTCAGCGGGCTCCATGCCTCGGCAACTATCCCGTTTTTATGGCAATACTCCACCGTTTCGCCGTTAAGAAAATACGGATGTATTTCCAGCTGATTCCATTCCGGTTCAAACTCGGCTTCTTTTTTAATTTCCTCTATGTGGTGTATTTTGAAATTAGAAAGACCTATCCCCCTGACAAGCCCTTTTCTTTTCATGTTCTCCATTCCTTTCCACACCTTTATATTGTTTTCGGTCGGCCAATGAATCAGGAGCATGTCTATATAATCCGTTCTGAGCCTCTCAAGCGAAGCGCAGACAGACTTTTCCACGTCCTCGGCGGATTTCACGTCGGTCCACAGTTTCGTCGTTATAAACAGCTTTTCCCGGTCTATACCGGCTTCGGACAGAGCTTTTCCGATCCCCTGCTCGTTTTGGTACATGACCGCAGTGTCTATGCGCCTGTAACCGGCCTCAAGGGCATAGCTTACAGCGTCTATCACCGTTACCGGATCTATTTTATAGGTTCCGAAGCCTATCATGTCTGCTTTTTTGCCGTTAAATTCTATGTATTCCATTTTTTTATTTTAATATATCCTCCTTTTTCAAGTCAATACCGTTCGCCGCGGCTTATAAAGATTATTCTGTAAAAAAGGCTAATTTTTCTCTTTCGGGATATGTTGATACTTTTTCAACGCAATATGTCTATTTTATCAACACTTATCATTGTCTTTTTTGACTTTTTTATTTTTATTATAATTAAAAACAGTGTTTTTTTAAGGCTTATAAACATATAAGAAAAGATTATTATTATAATTAATCCAACCTTATAAATAAGAATAAAAAAATAATTATCTTTCTTTATACTCTGCGCCGAAAATAAAAGGTTTTCCTCTACGGAAAACCCTTGTTTCAGTTCAGCATGCTTTTTATGTCTTTGACAGCCCTTATCGTGTCCGGATCGTCTTTTATAAGGGCTGCTATCTTGTCCCTTGAGTGGATTATCGTCGAATAGTCCCTTCCTCCGAAAATCTGACCTATAGAGACCAGCGGAAGCGACAGCATCTCGGTAATTATGTATATGGCTATCATTCTGGCTTCGGCTATGTCCTTGGTGCGTTTTTTGCTGATTATGTCGGACTGGGATATATTGAAATAGTTGCACGTTGCGTTGATTATATCCGAAGAATCGACGCCGTGTTTTTTTTGTACCGTGTTTTTAAGAGCCTCTTTGGCAGTTTCTATGTCGGGATAAGGAAGACCTTTCAGCTTTGCAAAGAAAACAACTTTTGCAAGACTCCCTTCCAGCTCCCTTATGTTAGAATCTATGCGTTCGGCAAGATAATACACGACGTCGTCGTTTACGGCGATTTTTTCGAGTATCATCTTTTTCCTTATTATAGCTATGCGCATTTCGAGGTTTGGAGCGCCTATATCCGCGATCAGACCTCCCTCGAACCTGGAACGCAGTCTGTCCTCCAGAGTGGCTATCTCCGACGGCGGTCTGTCCGAGGTAAGTACGATCTGCTTTCCGTTCTGATATAGGTCGTTGAAAATATGGAATACGACTTCCTGCAGACCCGTGCGCTTTTGCAAAAACTGTACGTCGTCCAGCATCAGCATGTCTACGGTACGGTATTTTTCGCGGAACGCGTGCAGGTTGAATACACCTTTTTCGTTTCGGTTATTGGATATGGCTTCAACATAGTCGTTGGTCAGCTTTTCCGTGGGAGTATACAAAACCTTCAGGTTAGGCATGTGCTCGTTAACGTAGTTTCCTATGGAATGAAGAAGATGCGTTTTACCTAGACCTACTCCGCCGTACAAAAAAAGCGGATTGAAAGAAAGATAAGTGTTCTCAGCCACGCCCGGAGATTTGGCAACCGACTGCGCGGCATGGAAAGCCAACTTGTTTGATTCGCCTACAACGAAATTATCGAAAGTATACCTGGATATGAAAGGAGATTCCTTTTCGCTGAAAACCGAGAAAGAATCGTTATATTCCTCTATTTCCTTATAATAAAAATCCTTTTCCTCGTCGACAATGACCCTGATGCTGGTAAACATACTGCCTATGGATTCCAAAGCGCTTTCGATGGCGCTCTTGTAAGAACGGTTTACGACGTGTTTGTTATTGACCGACGGAGCAAGCAGTATCAAAGTATTGTCCTTAACGCATAAAGGAGTCAAAGAAGCTATCCATACGGAATAGGAAATGGCGTTCACTCCCTCTATCCCGACTATTATCTGACAAGCGTCCTGCCAAACTTTCTTTATATCTATCATAATAAAGCGATTATAACACACATTCCGAAAGTTTTCAACAACCGAGAGCACAGCAATAATCCGAATAAAACAAATAAAACCGCATTAAAAGAGAATCGCATTCTCTTTTAATAAAAGTTTTCAACATAATAAAAAGATGTTATCAACATTTGTATTGATAAGTTAACGAAAAGGTATATTTATAACAATGTTTTAATGAAATATAGTAAATATACAACTTTTCGTGATTAATAATGCCGTTGGAAAAAAAACACAAAAAACTTAATCGTATGAAAAAAGTATATTTGATTAATCTTTTGAAGCCGAATACAAAACGTTTGTATAACGAATAATAAAAGCCCTATCCTGCTCCGATCAAAATAAACAGTATTCATTAATTTATAAAGAGGAAAACAGCTAAATAAAAGCACAAAATATTATAATAAAACTTAATAATTCAGATCATCATATGCAAATCCAAAAAAAATATATATCATTATAAACAGGTTATGATTGATTAAGACGTTTATATCCTAAATAAAAATGACAATAAGAAATTAATAATAACGGATAAAAATAATATACATTAAAAAGAGAAAAATACACTTATAATATAGCGACTTTGAAAATATAATGAATAATTCAGTAGAGATTAAATAAAAATGAGAGCCGGATAACAAATTATAGCGGAAAAATAAAAAAACAGATAAATAAACAAAGTGTTTAACGTGAAACAATCCCCGTATCATTGTAACGAGATCTTATTCGAAAACATGCAGTAATACTCCCCTATCGATAATAAATGAAACGACAAAAAAAAGACAATAACGCAAAACAAAGATCCTCAAAAGTAAAGCAGAGATATATTGTATAAATATTTTTAATACGGCATTATTTTGTTAAGATTAAAACAAACAAGCAGCGGAATATATACGTAAAGTTTGTTAGTTAAAACAGAAACTATAAACGTCACAAAAATATTACCGTTTTAAATATTAAAAAAAGTATTTCGAGTATTTTATCAATCACGCAAACGGTTGACCGAATAAATCACTTCGTTTTAACTTAATGTGCATCATGTATTAAAATAAGATAAAAAAATGTTATAAATAAATAAACTTCGTCCGCCTTCTTATGTTATAGCGAATATATTCAAATTAGTTTTATAAATATAAACGAAATACCGCGGCAGTTTACGAGCGGACAAAAGAAAAAGTAATTTAATCATTATAATATTTACAGATATGTTTTACGGTGTCGAGCGTTTGACAGACGTTCGTAATGATTGATAACATAAAAATCATTCTGATCTTATTTTGTTATTCAGCGTTTATATCAACCGGGCGGCCGGTTTGTCGAAAAGATGAATCATTATTTTATCAACATATGGATGTCCGGTGGAAAGTTCTACCATGCCTTTATTATCAGATTCAATTAAATATGAATATAAATTTTATACCAAATAAAATAAAAAATTAACCAATACTATGCAATGCAGGCAGATCGCATTTTATAAATTGTTTAACGTGGAACAATTCTTAATCGGCTTTATAATAATAGATTTCTGCATATTATGCACATATTTTGCTGCTTTGATCGGCATACAAGGACTCTATTTCGGAATTATATAAAGTAATTCCGTTTATATTAAGTCTGAATTTCGTTTAAGTTTTTTAGCTCAATATAAACCGGACTGTATTCTGTCGCTATAAATTATAAGCCTTTTTCGCTTTGTTCCCGAAACGGCGCCGTTCAACTCGGCGAAATTGACTTAGTAATGATTTTTCTTTAATATCCTTATTGTGTTTCGACAGCCCTCAAAAGATGAGTATAATCGGCGCGCTATATTCATTCTGAGCTGGGGAAAAGTGCCGGGCTGAATTTTGTCTAAGGAATTGCGTTAAATTTAGTTGCCGAAATCCGCGAATTTGTGTTCGGGAAAAGGAACGATAGTTATTATCATGACCCTTAATTATTCGAATTTTCCTTTAGCGATGTCACACAACATTAAGGAGCCAGATAATGCAATAATTTTACGATTCGGCTGTAGGAACCGGTTTGATTTATAAGTTGCCGTCAAAGAAAACATCGCTTTATAAAGTTTAAAAAACGCGGCACAGATATTCCCTTGGTAAATAATCAACGACATTAAAACGTCGTCGCGGAAAACTTCTATTTAACGCCGAACAAAAAATGCAACAAGAATAAGTTTAAACAAACAACTTAATTTTTGAGCTCCTAAACGCTACACGAGAGTAAAAGCAAAGAGTGCGTCGGAACCCTGATTAACAAGCGCGCAGCGAAAAGCATTTATAACGAAGATCTGTTATTCTACCATAACTATGTATAAAGGCATTTCGACCTATGCCGGATTGCTTTACGGTAGACGACAAGGAAACAATAAAGTATATTCTCGGCTTTTCGAATAGCCGAAACCTAGACAGGAAACAGAAAAGCATTTATTAAATCGCGTTACTTTATGACTGAATCGCTATGCTTGTAAGGGGTCGAGAAAAGCTCCGAAATAATTACGGAAAAGAAAAAGACGCATTGAGGCGCCTGTATTTATGGTTCGGCTGCGTGCCAATTCTTCAAACCGAGAAAGTGCGTCACGAAGACAGCAGATAAAAACGCATGAAAAAAAGCGTGTATTTGCTGCGATAAAGTACGCCGCATAAGAAATATTGCATTATCCCGCGATGACTGTTCCAATAGCGTGTTGATGCAGGCGGAAAAATAATTATAAATCATAAAAAATTATGGGATAAAGCTGTACCGCATTATCAAAAGCCGCAAAGATATCCCGTATTTAACAGACAAAAGAAGAATATGAGCCGGTGCGTTTGTATAATACTAAAAATGTGCTTTCTCGAAAGCGGATAAAACCATAATTGCACCAAGCGAAATCATTCGCATGAAGTCCGACTTGCTAAAAAATTAATTAAGATTCGAATATTTGGATCAACACATAAGCTGTCGACGTCTAACATTACCACAGTAACGGAAAACGAATACAATGTATCGGAGCTGACCGATAAATGTATAAATAAATCCGTGCCGCGAAGCGGAAGAAAATCCCCGGATTGCGAAACAAAGAAAAAAAGCAATAATGTTTCACGTTAAACAATTTTCGAAAAGACGTGTTAAATTCAATAAAGCGGCCAAAACAGCAAAATAAAGATTTATGCGATCAGACAACCGATTGAAGAAACAGAATGCCTTTTAACTATGCGAGCGTATTGTTATTAAAAAGCCGGACAGAGATCGAAAATGCAAGGACACTACAGAAATTCAGATCGTTGATCCGTAGAAACATCGAACAGAAAAATATGGTCGACGCCTCAAAGAGGCCGCGTCAGACAGCTTGAACGACAATCGGCATTATCAACAAAAGCAATCAAGAAATAAAAGGCAATAAAATTATGTCAACAAATCAAAAACAGTCCAAAGATAAAACAACATCGCTAATGAAAAAAAGAAGTGTTTCAAAAAATCATACAGAGAATGCAAAGACGATCGGAGTTATTATCCGTGATGAATAAAACAATAAACAAATATATGTCTCTATACCTAACTGTCGAAAAAGACGAGCGAACGTTTCATGTGAAGCAACGGCAGAGGATTCAAAAATTTATGAGGATTAAACAAAAAAGAAAAAACAATGAAATAAATTAAATGCAAGCCGCAATTACGAAAAGTCATTAAAAAATCAAACATGAAATTGACTCGGTTGGAACAAAGGCAAATGTTTCACATGGAACAATAGCAAAACAAAGTAAATCTGAGAAATAAAATGCTAAATTAGCAAAAAACCATTAGGTTGACGAAGAAAAATAAAATATTAATTCGGATGCCTAAAACGGCACGATCCAGGTATATATGAGGCTTTGTTTCATGTGGAACAGGGAAATCCGGCATATATCACTTATAATGTTAATTATCTGCATAAAAGTTGAAAGTGCTTTTGTTTGGGTTCAAACACGGAGAACCATTGTTGAATTCCGCGTTGCGCTGCGTTGCCGATTGTTCAGCGGGTTTAAAGCATGTGGTGTTTTTTATTGGTGATCAATAAAGGTTTTGTTATTATAATGTGCTGCTTGTTTACCGACCTATATTGTTTCACATGAAACATTCGTTTCTATACAATAAAATCTCCTATGCATTGGCGTGATATTTGTCACTATGCATAAAATACAAATATATACAGCATAACCGAATATTCATTATGTGTCTTTCTCTTATATGCTATCTTACAATATGTATTTTTTGCAGGTGCAGTTGATTATATCCCTCGAGGTCGGGGCCCGGGTTTGAAGGCTGCAAAAACTTCCCCAAAGGCGCCTTTTTCCCGACGTTTCACGCGTCTTTCTCCTTGAAAAACCTTAAATGCGATTTTGGTCAGAAAATTAAGATTTACGCGCGAAATCGCTGATAAAATGATACGTTTTTAAGGCTATTTTATTCCCGAAAAAACTTTTTCCGAAAAATTCGGCGCAAAAATGTTCCACGGGGAAC
>CALVZV010000028.1 GCA_944372665.1 uncultured Clostridia bacterium | reverse complement strand
ACGTACCTTGCCGAAGCCGATTCCTTGGACGTAAGGTATGTAGGAGCGCCAACGCCGCCCGCGTCCTGGGTGGAGGGCAGTATCAAGGTAACTCCCGCTTTCAGGGTGTAATACGCTGCGCCCCGATAAACATTGGCGGCATTGCCCGAGGCAAAGGACACGTCCACTCCCGACGGGAAGGTTATCGTCTGTCCCTGACCGGCGTTGTAAAGCGCGTCTTCTATGGTGTATTTAACACCGCCCAGGTCGACCGCCGCCACCTTGACGAACAAAGTATCCGCACTCATCTCATAGTTGGGATCGTCCGCAACTTCGACCGTGACGGCGTAGGTTCCGGGAGCGATGAAAGCGTTATCCGATAATACGGCTGCAAACGCGCCCGCGGGCACGCTTTGACCGTTATCGGCATATTCTGCAGCCACGAGACCTATCGTGTGCTCCTTGCCGTCATAGACGAACGTGACCGCGTCGACCGACGGCACGATGACCGCCTTTTCCAGCGTAACGGTTATGCCGACCGTCTCGGTGATATAGTTGGGATCGCTGACGACGGCGGAATATACGTTGGCGCCGCCTGCGGGGATCTGTCCGGGGCTAAGCCAGCTAAGACCCAGATCTGAAATATCGAAATCGGCAAGCGTCTGATTATGGCGGTAAACGCCTTCTAAACTGACGCTTTCGGCGTCGTATACGGCTCTGGCAATCACATAGCCGTGCGTAGCGTTCAATACGTTATAGTTTTGTCCGAAATCTACCTTTACGGTGTACGTTCCGGCGTTTCTGAACTCGGTCTGTTCTCCGTCGAGGTAATAGGTATATGTCGGCTCGGCGTCCAGCTCGGTCAGACAGAACTGCGCGCTCTGCTCCTCTCCGTTATACGTGACGGATACGCTGTTGCTCCAAAGTACGCTGACGTTTTGAGGCACCACCGTCAATACGGCGTCCAGCGCGGTGATTTCATAGTTGGCAAACTCGTCGCAATCGACCTCGATGTCGTAACTGCCCACGCCGTCGCCTGCCGAATAATCCGTCGCGGCGGTCGCGCCTAGATCGTCGTTCCCGTACAGACCCATGCCGCCGTACACTATCTCGAAAGCCGGCGCGGCGAACATATACTGCACCGAAACGTCGTTTGCCGAAACCGTGACCGGGCGCGGCAGTACCCTCAGCACGGCGTCGGAGTTCGACGTGACGTCGTAGTTTACGTTAAGGCGGAGCGTTATGGGATATACGCCCGCGTCGGAGCCGGGAACGTAGCCGCTTTCGGCCATCACCGCGTCAGACCCGTAAAGAATGCCCGAAACGACGCTGACCTTATATACCGCGCTGTCTCCGTAATATATTTCGGCGGATTCCGCTTTTACGGTGATCTGTTGTTTGGAGACGGTGAGTTTGCCGTTCACGGTCTCGATGCGGTAGTCCGAATAATATTCCTCATAATATTCCTCGGCTATACCGACGACGATGTCGTATACTCCGGCGTCGCTGCCCGCCGAATAGGCGCAGCTCAGCGTGACGGCGCTTTCGGGAAGCTCGCTTACGAATCCCGTCGCTTCATAACCGAATTCGGGCGCAGCGTCGCCGTAGACTGCGTTTTCGTCCAAAGCGCTCACGCTCACCGCTTTCTTCTCGACGGTGAATACGAACTGACCTTCCTGTACGTCCGTTCCGCTGACGGAAGCGATAACGTAATATACCGTATATGTGCCGGCGGAAGTGAATGCGGGAGCCTGGGCAAAGTACTCCTCGCCGTTTGTGGAGTATTCCACGGTGTACTTCTCGGGTTCATCGGGTAAAACGATTACGGTGTGCGAACTGCCGTCGTATACCACGCTCCATTCCGCGGGGCTGCCGTTGCCGTCCACGAATTCGTGACGTATCGTTATCGAAAGAATGACGACGTAAAGGCTGTAATCGACGTCGTAATTGGCGCTGACGTCGTTATGCGACGCGTCGGTTACCGAAGCGTTAATATCCCAGAGCCCTCCGTTGTCCGCATAACTGTACGCGCCTGCGAAAACGGCCCTCAGCGTGACGGACGCACTGAATTCGTGACCGTCCAAAAGATTGTCCGCTTCGTTGACGACGGTGCTCCAGTCGGATCCGGAATCCAGCTCCGCCCTGTCGTTGACAAATACGTGTACGGCGCGCTTTTCCACCGTCAGCGTGCCGGGAGTGCATTCGACGGTATAATTGGCGCTCGCCTCGTATTGTGCGTTGATGGTATACTGTCCTGCAGGAGAAAGCGCGTTATATCCCTCGGGAAGGGAGCATGTCACCGTCAGCGGATCGCCGAACACCAGACCGTCGCCGCTTACCACGTATTCGGGCGAAGCGAATTCGTCGCCGTAACTGACGGACACGTCCTTGACCTTGATCTGCAGGCTTCTCGGCGTGACCGAGAAATAAGTTTTTGCAAATATTATTTCGTAGTTGTCAAGCGTTTCGCCCTCTTTCAGCGCGGCTGAGGCGTAATATCCGCCTACCCCTGCGCCCAAAGTATAGTCGGTGAACGTCCTTAAAGAGGCGTAATGGTTTTCGCCGTCCGCCCAATTCACCGTTCCCAAATTAAACGATCCCGGCACTGCGGAGCCGTATACCAGATCCTCGGCTATTACGGATACGGTAACCTTGGCTTTTTCCACGCTCAATTCGCCGCTTATCACGTTGAACATATAATTTTGCGTCGCGCCGTCCATATACGTCAGCACGGCGCCGACTTCGAAGACCTCGCCTGCCGCCGCGGATTTGTCGTAGCCTGCCGCGGTAAAGCTCTTGTATATCTGCAGCGCCGCAGCCTCCGAAGCGCTGAGCGTCGGGAAGAACAGCGAATAATCGCTTGGAGCGGGCTCTTTGCCGTACGCGGTGCTAAGGTCGTTCACCACCGCGTCGATAAGCAGTTTATCGATGTATAACGTGCCTGTTTCGCAGGATATTTCGTAGTTGAGACCGTCGGTATCGGAGTATTCCGAAAAATCTATCGTAACTATATAGCTGCCCGCATTTACGGGTTCACTCTCGGATAGATAGCTGACTTTGGGTTCGGGCAGATTGGCAAAGCTCTCGCCCTTTGCAAACGTGCCGGAGGTCAGCTCCAGCGCGTACGTCGCCGGCAAAGCCTCGCCGTAAACGATATGCGTCTCGGCTACCCTGACGCCTATTTTACGCTTCACGACCGTGAGCGTTCCCGCTTTGTAGATAATGTCGTAGTTGTCGTTGACAAGTCCCGAAACGGATACGGAATAGCTTTCGCCCGCCTTGCCGAAGCTTACCGGAAGTCCGGCGTACTCGGCTTTTTCGTCGTCAAGCGCGTCTCCCGGGAAAAGACCCGTAGTCGTATAGTCGGGTTTTTCGGGTACGTCTTCCCCGTAGCCGTACTCTGCGTCCGAAACCTTGACGCTGAGTTCGGCTTTGGCGATCCTGACCTCGAAAGAGCCTTCGTAGTCGAAATGGTTTGCCCGGGACACGGTATAATAAACATAATAGCTCCCCGCGTTTTTGAGAGCCAGGACGTCAGTGACCTCGCCGTTAAATTCGAATTCGACCGAATCCTGATCCTTTAAACCCTCGAAGCCCGAAACGTCTATCGTCTGGGCACTTCCGTTGTACGTTAGATTTATCGGATTAGAGGTCACCGAAAACGTGCCTTTGGTGACCCTTATCGGAATTATGTATTCGTCGGTATATCCTTCGATCCCGCTGTCGGGGTCTAACGGTTCCGCAATCAGCCTTATCGAAAGCACGTCGCGGTAAACGCCCAGATCCCTGTTCAGCGAAAAGTTATACTTGGTGAACGGGAGCTTCGCCGCGTCGCTTCCGGTGATCACCGCATACCCGTCGCCGTACTCGAATTGCAGCCCGGCGACGGAGACGCCCTCCGCGGTTATCCACTCGACGGAATAATCCACCGCTTCGTACGCAATGCCCGAAAGCACGCCGTAAACGTCCAGCTTCTTGGTGACGCCGTAGGCTATTTCGGGACAGGCGTCGGCATAGCAATCGTCCAGTTCAAGCGTTCTGGCAAGGCCGACGCCCGCCTCGAGAGTCAGGTTGTCTCCCGTCATCAGCGCGGTACCGGCGTCCAGAGGCGTATCTCCGTTAAACCAGGCGGTAAATTCCAGATGCGCCGGAAGCACGTCGGAAAGCGCGTCCAGCGCGGCAACGAAAGCGTCGCCAAGCGGCGCCCCCTCCTCGGCTTCGGCGGTATATACCACGCTGCCGCCGTAGCAAAAGTCGATCTTGCCCTTGAACCCCGAATACAACGCCGTGACGGTCAGGTCGGAAGTTACGCTGTCGAACGCTCTGTCCCAGCGCAGAAATTCTTTGCCGGGGATTTTCGGCGGCTCGGGCGCCGTAGCGGACGAACCGTACTTTACCGTCTGCGTCTCGAGCGTCTCGCCGTCGGCGCCTAAAAAGGTCACCGTAAATTCGACGGGTTCCCATTTTCCGTACACCGTAACGGAAGAGGTAACTCCTTTTTTGCCGTCAAAAGGTACTTTCAGCTCCTTATCCGTAAACCAGCCCGCGAAGACGGCGTCCTCGCGTTCGTCGGGCACGTAGTTTACGGCGGTGTTTTCCGAGACGGTACGGCGGTATACTTCTTTGTCGCCGTCCATAAACACTACCGTATATTCCGCCGCTTCGTTGCATGCCGCGGCGACGGACACTATCGCCAGTAGCGCCAAAACCAAAATGATCGTCAATGCGACTTTTCTTTTCATAATGCCGTTTTCCTATTATACCTCATAATCTTACTCTTACAACGGCGCAACGGGTAATTCGTACGCCTCGCCGCTGGAGACGGCTTCGTTTTCCGCATAGTAGTCGGTATCGGATTGCGCGTCGTACATATAGAACACGAAATCGTGAATGCCCGCGGCTTTGGACAGATACACGATCGTGCTGCCGCCGACGGCATTCTCCAATATACTCAGGTTGATCTTGTATTTTGATAATTTCTCGGTATTCATGCCGCTCATATCCATGCCGCAGTAATTCAGACCGCCGCCGTACATGGCTATACCGCCGTGAGCGTATGCGCTGCCTGATACGTCCGCCATAAGATTTTCGTATCCGGGCGTCTTCTGCACCGCATAAAGCATTTCGGCGACGTTTAGCTTGAACTGCTGGACGGACTCTCCCGCGCCCGGGGGCACCTCGATAAGCGTGGACGAGTCGATGTTGGCGACGCTTTTCCAGTCCAACAGTCTTACGTCGCCTATAAGCCTCAGCACCGTCGCGTACGATGTGGCGGCAAGATCCCGCCAGCCCGTCAGCACGTCGGGCAGTATCATCCCTGCCAGCGCCTCTCCGGCAAAGTGCGTATCCACGCCTATCGTAAACAGTCCCGAATCCTGCAAAACGCTGTCTTTCAAAGTAACGTCCGTAAGCACGAATTCGTTATAAAAGTCGCTGCCCGCGCTGTAATCGGGCGGCACCGCGCCGGCGGGAATGCCGCCGAAAACGCCTGACGAAACGGCGTTGTCGGGTTTATATACCGTACCGTCCGAAGCCGTCAGATACGGCAGCACGAACTGCCCGGGAGCCGTCTCGACGGCGCGTAAAGCGCGGTTTGTGCCTATTTTGAGGATGAATTCCCTGGCGCGCGACAGGATACAGCTTTCTATCGACACGGTGTATCTCTCGGCGGCGGCGTTGACTTTGTCGGGAGAGGTCACGACGGGATCGCCGTCGGAGCCTGCCGTTCCGCCGTACACGCGTATCAGCGTCCTGCCGTTGGATACCCTGGAATTTATAAGCCTGACGTCGCCGCATATTTCCAGCGTCGTGCCGACGTAGTTGAGCAGCGACAGATCGAATTTTCCCTCATCGTTGATCAGCCCCGAATCGCTGCAGCCTTTCAACACCACGTTGTTTATTGTTATGTCGCCGTCGGCAAGGAATACTATGTTGTCCTGACCTTTGACGCTGGCGCCCATGACCTCGACGAAGCTCAAAGGCCCTTTGAACAGCAGCGGGCTGCCCGCGGCGTCGCACGCACGGGTTATGTAGTCGCCGTTTATCTCGAAGCCGTTGCCGTAAACGTCGCCCGTGAAGCGGATCAGATAATAAACCTCGGGACGCGACTTTGACGTATTTTCGTAGTACTGCCAGTCGTAGCTCGTGGGCATCTTACCCGCCATGGACTGAAGCTCGGAAAGCGACGCCCCGCGTTTACCCAGCATCACGTCGTTTTGCAGGACCACGGCATATCCCTCCGAACGCGTCGTAGCGGTTTTCAAAGAAAAATAATCGTTTACGTTCACGCCGTCGTTTACCGCCCTCAAAGTAAACTGCGCGCTCACGTCGGCATAGAAATAATCAGCGTATTTCCACTTTGCCGTGAGCGTGACCGCACCGTCGCCGACAACGCTGAGCCGGTTGCCGCCGGATACCCTGACCACGGAGGTATCGGAGCTGGTGACCGCCAGTAAATCCGGATTAAAGTCCTCCAAAGTGCCGCCTTCAGTGACCCGATATTTGACGTTAAGCGCATACGAGTTTTCGACTATGTTGCCCGAGGCGTTTACGGAATATCTGCCTAAGGCCATCTCCGATGCCATGCCCCATTCGGCATAGGCTTCGGTAACGGACACCGACCTGACGTCTTCGACCGCCATGATCTCCACACTGCGGACGACGGATACCGATTTGCCCGAAGCCGTCACTTCGAGGGTCGCGGCGCCCGAAGCGGACACCTCTATTTTGGCGGTGGCGCCGTTTTGCGACACCAGTTTAACGCCGCCGGCGTTTATGAGACGCCAGGTATATTCCACGTCCTGCGCTTCTATCTCCGAATAAGCGGTATACGTTACCGCAGTGCCTTCACGTTGGTAAACCGTGGAACCTGAACCGGAGCCGTGATAAACGGTGTAAATACCGAAATCGAACTCGGTGACCCTGACGTTAAAGCTGCCGCATACGCTATTTCCGTATACGTCTTCCAGTGTAGTTTCGATCTTGTAAACGCCTTCTCTATCCGTTTCGAGACCCTCGATGACGAGTCTGTACGCCCCGGTCGGATTCAGCGGTTCGATTGCAACCGAGCAATCCGTCTCCGAACCCTTGTCGTCGTAGACTTTTACGCCTTTAACCGAGCTGAAGTCGGATGTTTGCAGCAAAACGGATACGGGAGCCGAAACGCCGCGTCGGAACGCGACCGTCGGCACCGAACCGTCCCCGACGAAATCGCCGTTGACGGCAAAGAGCGTTTCGGAGGAAAAGTCCATCTCGACCCTGACGGCTATCTTCTTTTCTATAACGCCCTCCGGCCCGCCTTCGAGTCTTGTCGATACCGTGACTACGCCGTCGGTAAGGGCGCGCGCTATGCCCGTGAAAGCGTCGATTTTCAATACCGTTTCGTCGGAAGAACTCCATTCCGCGTCCTGTTTCCCGAACGAAGCGGGCACGCCTTTGCCGGAAAACGAATAAGTACCGCCGCTTATTAGCGCGGCATAGCCGCACTCTCCGTTTGGCGTTTCGGTCAAAGTTGTCTCGCCGCCGTTTATCTCGGGAATATAATCCCACAGCTTGGAGCTTGTCACCTCCACCGTCACGGAATCGGTGAATCCGCCTTCGGCGGAAACGACGCTTATCTTGGCGGTGCCGATCTTTTCGGGCACGATATGGTAGCCGTCTGAGGCGGCTTTCAGCGACACCGCGTCGCCCGATACGGTATATTTCCATTCTCTGTTTGCGGCGTTCAGCGGTAAAACCTCGGCGCGCAGCACGGGCAGCGAATCGGGCGACGACGCATAAGCCGAGGATATATCCACGCTCAGCAGTCCGTCCGTGCTTTCGGTCAGGATCCTGATGCCCGAAACGGGCACCCTCATCACCACGCTGACCGCTTTGCCCACAGTAAACAGCGTCAGCATAAACACCAGAGGGATTATTATGATAAGCAAAATCACTTTCTTTTTCATTCGTCCCCCTCCGACATCTGGTAAAGCCTTGAATCCAGTCCCCTGAACAGGTAGATTGTCGAAAGCGTCATCAGCACCGCGGCGACAGCAAACCCCGTCAGGTCGGCGTACAGCGAAGAAAAGGCAATCCCCTTCCCCTCAAGCCACACGGACAGGAACAAGGTCAGACCTCCCGTTAAAACCCCTGCCAGGAACCCTATTATGATTATAAGGGATACCGTTCCCGTCGATTCGCGCACTTCGGAATCATCGTCCGAGTTGAATTCGGGGCGGTTAAGATCCTTACGCGTGGCAAAAGCTATCTGACTGAAGCCCATCATGGAACCGATCACGAAAACCTTTGCGGCTTCGCCCAAATCCAAAAAACCCGTGGCAAACAGCACCGCCGCGCTGACCAGCACGCTCAGCAGCGCGACGAACGAAGAAAAGAGCACCTTGGCAGTTATTATGGCGCGCGGTCTGACGGGCATGGCCTTTAAAATGTAAAACGAGCTGCCGTCCCTGGACACGTTGGTGGCGGCAAAGGTATTGGTCAGCGCGCCGAACGTCAGTACCAGAAACAGCGCGAGTTCGGCGGAAGCGTCGATCATGACCAGCTGCTTAAGCAAATCCGTGCCGATGTTCATGCAAAAGTAGATCATCAGCGGCATGGTTATAGCCACAGAGAAATACTGAAAAGCGTATGACGGCGTGCGGTAAACCAGGAAAAACTCCTTCTTTATCAGCCCCGCGACGACGCTGCGGGCAGGCGAGAAACGCATTGATGAGCGTCTTACGCGTTTTGTCTGGGTCGCGCGGAGCAACGCGGTCCTGTTATACAGCACCGCGACTATGCCGAAGCCTGTTGCTCCCGCTATCACGGCTGTCAGCGCGATGATCGCGGCGTTCAGCGCCGGATCGACGTTCATGACCAGTTCCGCCAGACAGTTCACGGGATACGCGTACTTTTTGAATGTCATTATATCGTTCATGACTTTTTCGTTGAAAAAGAAACGTATTTCCCCCGTCGTGAACAGTTCTCTTATAAAGTCCAGTACGTATTTGTAGCAGAAAAACAGCGCCGCCGTCACGGCGGTGGCGACGATTAAGGTTATGAGGTATTTGGATTTCAACGCGCGCTTTACTGCGAATACCGGAAGGCATATCACCGACGAGATCATCAGCGTGAGCGCGGGAAAAACCGCGCACGCCGCTATGCTTGTCGAAACGTACAGCACCGTAGGCTCCGCAGCCGTCATAAGCGCCGCGTTCACGGGAAGCAGCGTTACCGTAAAAAGGAATATCTGTTTTATGTAGATAAATGTCAGTTTGCTGTAAAAAACGGTAGTCGCTTTGACGGGCAGCGTCTGCAATATCGCCCTGTCTTCCCTTTCGAAAAGCTCGTAATTGATGTCCTTGACTCCGCCGGCAACGCCTAAAACGAAGATAGCCGCGTATATAAGCGTCATAAGCTCGGTTATCCTGGCATCGACATCGCTGACGCCGTCGATGCGTACGGTGACGTAGATCTCCGCAAGTCGGATCAGCACCGTCACGGATACGGCTATCAGCGCCGCAGTCAGCACCAGCGACAGTATCGCCCCGGCTATATCGCGCCGACGCCCTTTTCCCGTTAAAAGCAGTTTTTCCCGGAACTGCTTTTTCAAAAGTACGCCGTACACTTCTATTCCTCCGAAACGGGACCGAGGTTGTACCAGTATTCAATAAGGCGTCTTCCGCCGAGATCGATATCCCTTTGTTCGAGAATCCTGGAAATCCTGCCTCCCGATACTATGACGGCTTTGGAACAGACCTCCGCCGCAATATACAGATTATGCGTGGAAAACAGCACCGTGTTCCCTTTTTTGGCGTAATCGCGGATAAAATCGGTGACTTTCGACTGCGTTGCGGGATCCAGCCCCAGCATCGGTTCGTCCAGTATCCACAGCTCGGGCTCGTGCATCAGCGAACCCATCATGCATATCTTCTGACGCATGCCGTGCGAATACCCCGAAATGACGTCGCCCACCGCCGCGCCCAATCTGAAGCGCTCTTCCAGCCGCTCGTAACGCGGTTTCCTTTCCGCATAAGGCACGCGGTAAACGTCGCACATGAAATCCAGGTACTGTTTTCCCGTCATTTTGACGAAAACGCTGTGATTGTCGGTAACGAAAGAAAAATGCGATTTGGCTTTGACCGGATCGCTTTTTATGGAATATCCGCCGACGAAGACCTCTCCTTCGGTTATGGGGATCATGCCCGTAATGCACTTGAGGGTAGTAGTCTTGCCCGCGCCGTTGGCGCCCAAAAGACCGACTACTTCGCCGCGTTCGGCTTTAAAACTGATATTTTTTATTGCGTAAACCGCTCCGCGCTTTACGTATTTCTTAGATAAATCCCTTATCTCCAACAGTTCCCCGGCGGAACCGTCCGCGATACGTTTCTCCGATGTCATCTCACCCTTTCTCGCTAAAGGAAATTATATTCCTTTTCGTAACAAGTAATGCGCTGCGCGCACTCAATCCGCCCCCTTACAACTATAATATAATAATTCGTGCCCGCACGCGTGTCAAGCGAATAACGCTATACTGTCCGCGAGCCGCGCTTACACGCCCCCGCGGGAATAATATCTGACGTAATCGACCTTGAAGTCGTAATACTTTCCGAAATCGTTGTCGGCAGGGTCTCCGCACCAGCTGTCCCCGGGTACGGCGACATTGCCGTCGGGAGTATATCCCGCCACCTCAACAGTCAAAAGCATATACTGCTCTACGTCGGAAACCCCCATTACTTTGCCGTCCGCCCTGAAATCTGTCTGCCAGGTCTGTATTCCGTCTATGTAAAACGTGTATTCCGTCTCCGTCCAGAGCACCCCGTAGGTGTGATATTCCTCGTACATTCCTCCGACGCGGTAAAAATCGGAGCTTTCGCTGACGGCGTTTTCGCCGTAACCGTCGCCGTGCAGAACGTGTGTCACGCGGTCTTTGGCGACCGCCTTATACATATACGCCGATTCCATGACGTCGATCTCCACGCCGTCGGAACCGGTGCCGGTCACGTCGCCCGACTGCATGCCGATGCCGTTATCGGGCATAAGCCAGAACGCCGACCATATCCCCACCGTAGACGGGCATATACATCTTATCTCGAAATATCCGTATTTCGCGGAAAAACCCCCGTAGCCGTCGGGTATATCGCCGTTATGACCGGTGCGGTACGTAGAGCTTTCCAGCCATCCCGTGTACCAGCCCGCGCCGTAAACGCCGTTTTCCAGATACCTCGTCCTTATATGCAGCGCGCCGTCGGAAACGAAAACGGTTTCGTCGTCGTTAAGATAGTAGCCGCCGCGCCTGGCGGGAGAAGAATACCCCGATTTCCACTTGGTCAGATCCAGCCGGTCGGAATCGAATTCGTCCGACCACTTTAGCTCGTAACCTTCGCTTTCCAGCCTGCCGGAAAGCGAAGGCTCGCCTTTCAGTTTATGGATCTTGACACAGGACGACAGCAAAACGGTAGCAACAGCTACCAAAATAAGTATTGATACCAGCCTGACCCACTTCATACGTCGCCTCCGATCCAATTATAGCACACTTTACGGATTTATTGAATACGGAATATGCCTCCGGATATTTCGTTATAGACAAAACGCGCGCGCGGGTTTATAATATATCTATACAGTCGATTTTCCGGAGGATATATGGCGAATTACATAATTACGTACGACGTTGGCACAACGGGCATCAAAAGCTGTCTTTTCGACGTTTCGGACACGATAAAACTTATCGACGCGGCGATGGAGGGATACAACCTTTACGTTCTGGAGGGCGGCGGTGCCGAACAGGATCCCGCCGAATGGTGGCAGGCGATGTGCTCCACCACACGCAGACTGATTTCCGAAACGGGCGTGGATCCGGGCAGCATACTGGGCGTTTCCTTCTGTTCGCAGATGCAGGGGCTTGTGCTGGTGGACCGTGACGGCGAACCCGTCAGGAGAGCCATGAGCTATATGGATCAGCGCGCCACCGAGGAAATCAAAAAAGGCATCGCTTACGGATTGAAGATCGCTGGCGCAAACGTGGTCAAGCTTTTGAAATCCATATATTACACGGGCGCGGTCGCCGCTAGCGTCAAGGACCCCGTATGGAAATACAAATGGGTCGAAGCTAACGAACCCGAGGTCTTTTCAAGAGTCGACAAATGGCTGGACGTCAAGGACTATCTGATATGCAAACTGACCTCCAGGAAATGCATGACTTTGGATTCGGCTTTCGGTACGCTGATGCTGAACATACATAACAAGGACTGGGCGTGGCCGATAGTTAAAATGCTGGGCGTAAGAAAAGAGCACCTGCCCGAACTGGTATCTTCGACCGACTGCGTGGGCGGCATTACCGACAAAGCCGCCGCCGAGCTGGGGCTTAAAGCGGGCACCAAGGTGTTCGGGGGCGGCGGCGACGCCAGCCTTATCGGCGTGGGCGCCGGCGCCACGGCATTAGGCGACACCCACATCTATTCCGGGACCTCGGGCTGGGTAGGCACAATGGTGTCCAAGTCCATGGTGGACGCTTCGGCTATGATAGCTTCGATAGTATGCGCAGAAAAAAACAAATACGTCTATTTTGCCGAAATGGAAACGTCGGGAAAATGTCTGGAATGGGTCAAGAACCATCTGGCTCTGGACGAGATCGGGATCTATCTGGAGAAAAAACATATCACCGAGGACATCGAGAAGAAATATACTTCGCTTTACGACTATATGACCGACGTAGCGGATTCCGCTCCCGCGGGTGCCGGCGGCGTCATTTTCACGCCGTGGCTGCACGGCAACCGGTGTCCTTTCGAGGATCCCAATTCACGCGGAATGTTTTTCAATATCAGCCTCGAAACTGGCAAAACGGAGCTTATACGCGCCGTGCTAGAAGGCGTGTGCTACCACAAGCGCTGGATGCTCGAGGCTGAGGACAAAAAGACAAAGACCTCCGACGTCATACGTTTCGTGGGCGGCGGCGCGCTGTCCGATTTCACCTCCCGGCTTCTTGCCGACATCACCGGCAGGACGGTGGAGACCGTGGCGGCTCCGCAAAACGTGGGCGCCGTCGGCGCGGCGGCGGTGGTGGCGGTCGGACTGCAGCTCATCGGTTCGCTGGAAGAGATCAAGAGATTCATTCCCGCCGTCAAGACCTTCAAGCCTCGTACGGAGTTCAAAAAAGTTTACGACCGCAATTTCGAAGTGTTCAAAAAGCTTTACAAATGCAACAGGAAAGCCTTTGCCGTATTGAATAAATAGGAGTGAATATGCAAAACAGAATTACCGAGGAATCCAGACTGCTCAACAAGGACGGCAACATAGCCACTCCCGGATACGCCACGAAATACCTGTTGAAATACGACCGCGCCGACATAAGCGCAAAAAAATGCCGCATCAAGGAATGGGACTATTACTACGTCGGCAACAACGACCACGCAATCTGCCTAACGGTTGCCGATATGGGCTATGTGGGAGCCATAAGCGCAACTTATATGGATTTTAAAACTCCGTCGCAGATCACCAAAAGTTCTATATGCCTGTTCCCTATGGGCAAATTCCGCATGCCGCCGACTCCCGTTTCCGGCGACGTGGTGGCGGTGAACGGCGACGTAGAATGCGCGTTCATACTCGATAACGGCATAAGGCATATTTTCGGAAAATATCCGAATTTCGGCAATAACGGCGAGGAGCTTTCCTTCGACTTCAGTCTCTTCGACGTACCCGAAGAATGCATGTTTATTGCCACTCCTTTCGATAAGCCCAAACACTTTTACTATAACGCCAAGATCAACTGCATGCGCGCCGAGGGCTCGTTCAGGCTCGGGAAAACCGTCTGTTCTCTGGACGGCGCTATGGGCACTCTGGACTGGGGCAGAGGCGTATGGACTTACGACAATACCTGGTACTGGTCCAGTCTGCAGACGGTGCTTCCCGACGGCAGAAGGTTCGGTTTCAATCTGGGATACGGGTTCGGGAACACGTCTGCGGCAAGCGAAAATATGCTGTTCGTCGACGGCAAGTCGGTGAAGCTCGAAGACGTCCGCTTCAATATCCCCGGAGACGGCACGGGCAACGTGGAATACATGAAAAATTGGACTTTCACATCCTCCGACGGCAGAGTCGAACTCGATTTTGAACCGCTTATCGACCGCTATGAACCTTTCGACCTCAAACTCTTTTGCATGATACCGCATCAGGTATTCGGTTATTTCAGCGGAAAATGCATTGCTGACGGCGGCGAGGAAATAGTCCTTGACCGCGTTCTGGGCTTTGCGGAAAAAGTGCACAACAAGTGGTGACGATGCTTTTTTATCCGGCAGCCGATGCCGGCGTCGACGCATACGGATATGGATCAATGTAATCTCTGTCCTAACAGGTGCGGCGTTGCACGCGCGGTAAAGACAGGCGCGTGCCTGTGCAAAACCGTGCCCGTGGTTGCGCGCGCGGCACTTCATTTTTACGAGGAACCGCCCGTTTCGGGCACTCGCGGCAGCGGCACCGTGTTTTTTGCGGGCTGCGTGATGCGCTGCGAATTCTGCCAGAACTACTTGATCAGCCGCGAACCGCGCGGCAAAACCTATACGCCCGCGGAGCTTGCCGACGTTTATAAATACCTGGAAGATCTGGGCGCGCATAACATCAATTTCGTCACGCCGACTCAGTGGACGGACGCAATAATCGCCTCCTTCGGCTTCTACCGTCCGCGCGTGCCCGTGGTATGGAACACCTCGGGCTACGAACTGCCCGAGACCCTGGACAGGCTGAGCGAGTACGTGGACGTATGGCTTCCGGATTTCAAATACTCCTCCAAAGAGCTTGCCTCAAAACTTTCCAAAAGAGCCGACTACCCAGAATACGCCTTCTCCGCCGTCGCAAAAATGCGCTCGTTCAGGCGCGACCGCTATGAATCCGGTTTGATTAAAGAAGGACTGATTGTCCGTCATTTGGTACTTCCGGGATACATTTCAAACAGTTTCGGGGTGCTGAATATGATAAAACAAGCGGCAGGCACCGATACCACGCTGTCGCTGATGTCGCAGTTCACGCCGACAAAGGAATCGGCTTCAATAATGCGCAAGCTTAAACCGCTGGAATACAAAGCCGTAGTGGCGCACGCCGAAAAACTGGGCTTTAAAGACGTGTTCGTACAGGATACCGACTCCGCGGACGAAAGCTATATCCCGCCTTTCGACATATAAAAAACGGAGGCTGACGCCTCCGTAATTTTGTTCGCCACGGTCATTCGGGTTTTATTATCTGCGACAGCGCGTCGTGGATGCTCTTTTCCAGGGCTTCCTTGCCGTAAATATCCACTTCGGCTTTGTTCTTTATGCCGTGGGTAAGGCAGCCCGCTCCGCCGATACAGCCGTCCACGCACGCCATGCCCTCGATGAAGTTATTGGGCAGCAGTCCTTTGGAGGCACGCATCAGCGCTACTTTGCACTGTTCTATGCCGTCGCACACAATGGGCTTAAACTCGAAATTGTCGATGTCGTTTTCCTTCAGCGCCTGTTTCACGGCGTCGGTCAGACCGCCGCTTCTGGCAAATATCCTGCCGAAATACGAAGCGTTGTCCAGATGTCCTTCCTCGAGTTTAGCCATATCGATATCCTTGGAATCGATAAGCGCCTGCAGCTCCTCGAAGGTTATGACCGAATCGACGTATTTATGCACTTCCTTTTTCCTGAACTCCATCTTCTTGGCGGTGCAGGGTCCGATGAACACGATCTTCGCCTTGCGGTCCAAAGACTTGATGTATTTTGCCAGCGTCGCCATCGGCGAAAGGTTGTGCGAAACGTTCTTTATCATGTCGGGGAATTGCTGTTCGATATATTTTACGAACGCGGGGCAGCACGAACTGGTCAAAAAGCCTTTGACTGCCAGCTCTTTTGCTTCCTCGTCCGCCACCATGTCGGCGCCGAGCGCCGCTTCGACCACGCTGAAAAAGCCGAGCTCCTTGATAGCCGTCACCACCTGACCGAGGGTAACGTAGGTGAACTGGCTGGCGATCGAGGGCGCCACCACGGCATAGACCTTGTATGCGGAATTGTTCTTGGATTTTTTGATGATGTCGATGACGTCCAGAATATACGACTTGTCCGAAATGGCTCCGAACGGGCACTGATACACGCATGCGCCGCAGGAAATGCACTTGGAATTGTCGATCTGAGCCGCCAGGCTTTCCGACATCGTTATTGCCTTGACCTTACACGAGTTCTCGCAGGGACGCTTGAGGTTTATTATGGCGGAATACGGGCAGACCTTGCTGCACATGCCGCATTCGACGCACTTGGATTTGTCGATATGCGCTTTCTGGTTGTGATCGAAGGTTATCGCGCCCTTCTTGCACGCCGCCTCGCAGCGGTGCGCCAGACAGCCGCGGCAGGCGGTAGTCACTTCGTAACCGCCCGAGGGGCAGTCGTCGCAGGCTATGTCTATGACCTCGATCACGTTGGGGTTCGTCGGATCGCCGCCCATAGCCAGCTTGACGCGTTCGTTCAATATCGCGCGCTCTTTGTACACGCAACAACGCATCGTCGGCGTTTTGCCGGGTACGATGATGCCGGGAATATCCAGGATCTTGTCGTAAAGCTTGTCCTGCCAGGCATAACGCGCCACTTCGCGCAGAACGCGGTATTTGAGGTACTGTACTTTTGTGTCGAATCTGTTCATAGCTCGGTTTCCGCGACGGGGTTTCCGTCCAAATCCTTTATCGTTATTTTTCCGTTTGCTATAACGGCATAGCTTTTCGGAGCGCCGCACTTGGGTATCGAAGCGGACGCGATATTGACGTATTTCACCCCGTCCGACTCCGTCACGGCGTTGACGTGGGTATGTCCGTATATCACCGCGTCGGCATAGCCGGCGGGCGGCGGCGCGGTCGGGTTAAGACGGTGCCCGTGGGTGAACGCCACGCGGCGACCGTTAATGTTAATAAGTCTTCTTTCGTCAAAGGGTACTCCTATCACCGTTTCGTCGATTTCCGAATCGCAGTTACCCTTGATATAGATTACGGGAACCCGGATCTCCTTTAACAAGGCGCACACCGATTTCGGAGCGTAGCCCGAGGGCGGGTCGTTTCTCGCTCCCGAATAGTTGACGTCGCCGAGACTTATAACTACCTCGGGTGCCTCCGCCAGGATAAGCTCCGAAAGCCTCTGCATACTTTCGGCAGAGCCGTGCAGGTCGGTGAACACGAAATAATCAGTCATAGTACACCTCTACCTGCTTGCCCGCGCGCCTTAAGTGGTCGGAAATGGTATCCACGAGTTTGAGCTTCATCGTTATGTCTATCGGAAGCCCCTGATGCGCGGCGTTTATCGACTGACCCACGAAAAACTTGACGTGGGTGGCTTCCTCGAAAAGCATTTCCGCAAGCATCGACGCGCCGTCGCGTTTGCCCACGAAGCTCTTGGGGGTCAGATCGCTGTGCGAAAGGTATTTTTCGCTGAGTTCGACAAGCTTTCTTAGTGTCAGAACGCCCTCGGTAGTCAGGTCTATGCCGTCGATATGCCCTATCGGGGGCACGTCCTTGTCGGGAAAATCGAAGTCGGCTTTGACCGAAGTGCCCAGATACCTTGCCACGATCGTGGAGCTGGTGCCGCCGCAAACGATCTTTTTGGAATCGCCCTCCAAAAATCTGGCGATATAGAAGTCGTCCTTGGTCTTGTCGACGGGGGGACCGACCATTATGTTGACGTGCACCGCTTCGCGGATCCTGACCGCCGCCACGGTAGTGTCGTCGCCGGGCTTATCCAGATACAGGTCGTTGCAGGCGCTCGCCAGAAGGCACGCCACCGCGCCGGCGCTCATATACGGCTTTACGCTCTTGTTCAGATATTCGATCACGTCCTTTCTGAGCCAGCCGAAATTCAGAATCATCCCGATACCCGCGTGTATGACGCCGTCGGACATCGTGACGATATAGTCGTTGGGCTTTAAATCGAGTTCGGTGATATATACGGTCTTGCCTTCGTAGTCATGAGGCACGCGCTCGAAATCGCGGCATTTCCCGTCCGTTATGTAAATGGCTTCGGGGTTGTCGAATTCGAACATATACCCCTTGCCCTCGCGGTTGACGTGTATAACGGTGAAAGTGGCGTAAGCCACGCCCCTTTCCTTGCACACCGGAAGCGTCTGGATTATGGTATCCACGCATTCCTCTATCGAAACGCCGCCCGACACCATGGTGCACAGTATCGTGCTGGTCAGCGTCGAAAGAATATTCGCCTTTACGCCGGAACCGAGTCCGTCGGCAAGCACCAGCGTGGTATATTCGCCGTCGTCGGACACCTTTACGCGGTCGCCGCAAAGTTCTTCGCCCGCCTTGTTTAAAGACGTATATCCGCTTTCGAGATAAAGTTCCATTATTCTTCAGTTTCTCCGGCGAGTGTGTTCTTGAGTTTCAACAAAGCCACTTTGGTTTCCGCGGTGGTTTCGCCGAGGAGCGAAGCTATTTCCTGGGCGACGCGCATCTGCTTTTTGATGACTTCGTCCGTGGTGGACAGCGTCTTGGAGCGCACGTCCTCAAGCTGTTTGGAATATTCGACGTTGTCGGTGACGTCCTTTAACACCGCGAACAGCGTCTTATGCTCCGGCAGCAGCACAATGTTCATATCGACGTAACGCTTGGTTTCCTCGATATAAACCTTTTTCTTGTGGACGTTCTTGCCGCTTCCGACAGCCTGGAAAAATTCCGCCGCGTTCACCGATTCATACAGGAAAGTACCTTTCGGATCGCTCATTTCTATACCCAAAAGCTTCCTGGCAATGGCGTTGGATTCGCTTATCTTCAGATCGTAATCCATCATTATTATGCCGTTGGGGCTGTTCTGTATTATCTCGAAAGACATCGACTCGGCGCGCTTTCTCATATACGGAATGCACATGTCCAGATCGGCGTTGCCGTTCAATACCGCTATCGCCTTTTCGCGGCAGGTGGGATATCCGCAAGCACCGCAGTTAAGCTCGTCTTCCGGTTTCAGTTTGCCGGTCTTTGCCAGCGTCGCCCTTATGTCGCGCTCGCTTGGAACGACGTTCCCCAGCGTGATCCTGGGATGGCCTTCGGCAAGATCTATACCCTCGGAATCGATATAATCGCCCGCGCTTTCGTCGTCCAGCGAAGCCGCGGCGTACTTTCTGATGCTTTCGTTTGCCTTCAGCGCGCCCTCCCTGTCCAGGGTGGCGGGACCGTTGATACAGGCGTATTCGCAACAGTTGATCTCTATGAACATCCCCTCCAGCGAATCGATGTCCTCCAAAACGTCAAAGCTTCTCTTTACGCCGTCTACGGCAACATATTCGTAGCCTTTGGGTAACTTATTAAAGGATTTTATGATACCGCGACTGATCGGATAATACTTGGAGCGGTTGGCGTACGATTCGCCCGACGACACCGCCGCGACCTTCTGCGGGTCTATGGAACGTGCGTTGAACATCGTGTTCAGCTCGTTGAAAGTCAGCACCGCTGATATGACGCCGGATTCTCTGCCCTCTCTTTTTTTGGCTATGCACGGTCCGATAAAGACCACCGCCGCGTCGGGGTAGCGCTTTTTCAGGAGCCTGGCATGCGCCACCATAGGCGAAGCCACCGGCGCCAGATATTTGAGCGCCTTGGGATAATACAGCTGTATCATCCTGTTGATCGCGGGGCATGCGGAAGTTATGAAGTTTTTATACCCGCCCGTCTCCAGCAGCTTTTCGTACTCCGCGGTGACGATGTTGGCGCCCACCGCCGTTTCCTCCGCCGCCGCAAAGCCGAGTTTGCCGAGCGCGATGCTCATCGCGGTGAAGTCCCTGACGCCGAAAGCCGAAACGAAACTGGGCGCTACCGAAGCCACTACGGGCTTCCCCGAAGCAAGAAGCGCCTCCACATCTGCTATTTCGCTGTGGACGCGCTTTGCGTTCTGGGGGCAAACCACCGTGCATTTCCCGCACAGGATGCATCTGTCTTCTATGATGCGCGCTTCGTGGTCTATGTATTTGATTGCCTTTACGGGGCACTCGCGCAGGCACTTGTAACAGTCCCTGCAGCGAGAACCTGTAAAATCGAGATAATGCATAACCGTCTCCTGAGGTTATTTAACCGTTTATCGCCTTTACGATGACGTCGTCGAAGAATTCTTCCACGGCGGCGGGATCGACCGAATAAAACTTTCCGTCTACCGTTACGGATACGCCCTTCTCGGCGCATTTTCCCATACAGAACGCGCCCGAAAGCTCGACGTCCTCTCCGAGATTTTTACGCTTTACGATGTACTGCAGCTCCTCGACTACCTGACGGGAGCCTTTCAAATGACACGAACTGCCTATACAGACGGTGACTTTTACCATATCTGCCTCCTATATACCGGTTTATTGATTTTCCGTTCGGCGAACGGCCGTTTACTCGTAATCCACCACGTCTACCCAGTGCAGCAGGAATTCGCGTTCGTTCTTCTTGCCTTTTACCAGCTGGGAAGCTGCGACGATGGGTATCCACTTCTGAACGTACTGCTTGGCGGTGTCGCTCCTTTCGCAGAAAAGATTGAGGTACTTCTCCGCGCCGTCGATGTCGCCGTTGAGCCAGAACAGCAGATAGCTTCTCGCAACGTCTGCCGAAGCGTTGCCCTGGGTCGCGTGCGACCAGTCTATTATGAACGGTACGCCGTCCGGTCTGATGATGATGTTGGACGGGTTGAAGTCGCCGTGGCAGACCTTGTCGTGTTTGGGCATGCCGTCCAGACGGGTATGCAGATCGTAACGCGTGGTGGCGCTCAGATCGGCCTGGGAGATCTTGCGGTTCATCTTGTCCTTAAGCTTATTCAGCAGCGGGCATTTCTTGGAATGGACCTCCATCTGGAGCCTGACGAACAGTTCGAGATACTCGTCCTTTTTCCCGGGATTTTCCTTCATCAGCTGTTCCAGCGTCTTGCCTTCGATATATTCTATCACGAGCGCCCATTTGCCGTCAATGGTGGTCACTTCCAGAAGTTTGGGAATATTGAGCCCCGTCTCCTCGACGCGCGCCTGATTCAGCGCCTCGTTCAGAATGTCAGCCTTGGAAAAGCTTTCGTCGAAGACTTTGATGACCTTGTCGCCGTGGCGGTATATGGTCTTTGAGTTTCTGAGAGCCAGAATCTTATCCTTGCCGAGTTCCATTGTCGTGCCTCCTTATTTTCCGTAATATGCGTTCAGGTACATCTGCTTGATCTCGCTCATAAGCGGATACCTGGGGTTGGCGCCCGTGCACTGGTCGTCGAACGCCTGCTCGACCATCTCGTCCAGAGTGGAGAGGAATTTTTCCTCGTCGATACCGTAATCCTTGATCGTCTTTTTTATGCCGACTTTCTCTTTCAGCTCGTCCAAAGCCTTGATGAGGTTTTTGAGTTTCTCGGCGTCGTTCTTGCCTTTGATACCCAGATAGTCCGCGACCTCGGCGTAACGCGCCAGGGTGTGAGGATATCCGTACTGCGGGAATGTGCCCATCTTGGCGGGGACTTCGGCGGCGTTGAAACGCAGCACCTCGTCTATCATCAGGGCGTTTGCCACGCCGTGCGGCAGGTGATGGAACGCACCGAGTTTATGCGCCATCGAGTGGCATACACCGAGGAAGGCGTTTGCAAAAGCCATACCCGCCATGGTAGCGGCGTTTGCCATCTTTTCGCGCGCCACGGGATCGTTGGGTCCGTTGTCGTA
>CALVZV010000027.1 GCA_944372665.1 uncultured Clostridia bacterium | reverse complement strand
AGAGAGAACAGCAGCGTTTTCGGCAGTGCGTTATTACAGCGGAGCGCGTCAAGCAGCGCGAACAGATTGTCGGCGCCGGTGTCGCGGCGGATACAGTCGAAACCCGAATCCGCACCGATCCGTTTGAACGTAACGGAATTGGGGTTTCTCACGCATCCGAAATGAATTTCCATAACGATATCGCGTCTGAAGTATTCGGTTCCCAAGAAACGGAGCATTTCGAATTTAAAATTGTCGGTATCGGCTTTCGTAACGGGCTTGTCCGACAAAACACAACCGAAAACGGTTTCCGCGCTCAACGCGTCCGATGAATACGCGGGAACGTAATCGAGTCCGTGGTCGCTTGCTACGCAGCCCAGTGAAATGAAGTGATCGAGTCTGGATACAAGCGCAAGTTTCAGCGAGTCCGTATCCGTTATCCGTATACCCGCCGCGTCGCCGAGACTCGAAATATATTCCTTAAAGCCCGGCTTATCGATGTTAAGCGCCTTGTCGGGGCGGAAAGCGGGCAGTACGTTTATCGAAAAGTTATCCCGTTTCAGCTTTACGTGGTATTCCAGGCTCTCGACGGGATCGTTGGTGGTTATCACCGTTTCCACGCCCGCGTTTTTCATTATTTGACGCGCTCCCGTAGCCGAGAGTACCTTCATTGTGCTGTTCCATATCTCGTCTGCCGTTTCCGGCGAGAGGGGAACGTCCGTGCCCAGATATTTTTTTAGCTCCAGATGAGAAAAATGGTATAACGGATTGCCCGCCATATTGGGCAATACAGTAGCCCAGGCTACAAATTTATCGTAATCGGAGGCGTCGCCGGTTATCAGCCTTTCGGGAACTCCCATATTACGCATGGCGCGCCACTTGTAGTGGTCGGCTTTCAGCCACGCTTCGGTGAGGTTTTCGAATCTGACGTTTTCGTAAATCTCTTTCGCGTCCAGGTGACAGTGATAATCGATTATCGGCATATTTTTTACCGCGTCGTACAGCTTCAACGCGGAAGGGGAGTCAAGCAAAAAATCTTCGCGCATAAATTGTTTCATTGTTTTTACCTCCGTTCCGATTATAACCGAAACGCCGCGCGTTTGCAAGCATGATCTCGTCGCGCGCACGCGCGACCTTATTTATAATGTATTCCGTTTACACGCCGTGTCCGCACTGCTGCTGTCGACGGACTGCTGCGTGACGAATCCGTACGGAGATACTTATGCGCTTTCGACGTATGCGTTCAAATGTGTTTTGCCGCATATCTTTCCGTAAGCATTTGTGCGTTCGGCTGTAACTGACTATTTGCGCATTTTATAAAACTCTGCCGAAAAATATACCGCTTTGCTTGATATTCGTTTTTTATTCGGATTATAATCACGCCTGTAATGCGATCGGCGCGTTTTTTCCGTGACGTAAGCGGACTTAAACGCCTTCAGACCCAATATATTGTGCCGTGTGCCGCGTATTTTTAAAAAAATTTTAAAAAAGTGTGTTATTTCGGTTGACTACTTCCCGGGTGTTTGCTATTATAGACAGGCTGGCTACGAGGATTTTGCATCTTTTCACGTAAAACCGCTCGTTTAGGTGGCCGACGATGGAATATTGCGTTCGCAGGACGTCAATTCCGGAGGCACACAGTATTATCGGTTTCGGTTGCGGCGGTTGCGCCGTAAAAAAACGGAAACCGAAAAAACACGCGGCAGCGTGGTAATGAAAAGATATCGAAGGAGGACATAATACATGGCAGGTCAAAAGATCAGAATCAAGCTGAAAGCTTACGACCACAATCTGATTGATGCATCTTGCGCCAAGATAGTAGATGCCGCTCAGAGTACCGGCGCCAGCATTTCGGGACCTATACCGCTACCCACGGAGAAGGAAATCGTCACGATTCTCCGTTCCCCGCACAAGGACAAAGACAGCCGCGAGCAATTCGAACTTCGCACGCATAAGCGTCTTATCGACATTTATAACAGTTCCGCGCGCACGGTGGATTCGCTGATGAAGCTGGATCTTCCCGCGGGCGTAGACATTCAGATCAAACTGTAAGGAGGCTCATAATGAAGAAAGCTATAATCGGTAAAAAACTCGGTATGAGCCAGATATTCACTCCGGACGGCACGATGATCCCCGTGACCGTGGTTCAGGCGGGTCCTTGTTCGGTAGTGCAGGTCAAGACCGTCGAAAAAGACGGCTACAGCGCGGTTAAAGTGGGCTACGAAGCCTATACCGAGAAGAAAGCGAAGAATATTTCCAAGCCGATGCAGGGCATTTTCGCTCACGCAAACGTCGCTCCCGCCAAATATCTGAGGGAGCTGAAACTCGAAAACAGCGCCGATTACGCGGTGGGTTCGGTCATCAAATGCGACGTATTCTCCGTAGGCGACCGCGTGGACGTTACCGGCACCACCAGGGGCAGAGGCTTTACGGGCGTTATACAAAGATGGAACGCGCACCGTATTGGACCTATGTCTCACGGTACCGGTCCCATACACCGTTCGGTAGGTTCCCTCAGCGCGAACTCGACTCCCTCCCGCGTTTTCAAAAACAAGAAGATGGCAGGTCAGTACGGACACGAGCGCGTAACCATACAGAACCTGGAAGTCGTCAAAGTCGACGGCGAGCGCAACGTAATACTTATCGCGGGCGGCATACCCGGTCCCAAGAACTCTCTCGTCATCGTGAAAGAGTCCTTGAAAAAGGCGCGCGGCTCCAAGTGGTTCAAATAGGTTAAGGAGATACGCATATGAAAGCTGAAGTATTAAACACACTCGGAAAGAAAGTGAAAACAGTGGAACTCAGCGACGCCGTATTCAACGCCGAATATAACGAGCCTCTTATTCACCAGGTTGTCGTAGCGCAGCTGGCGAATAAGCGTCAGGGCACCAAATCGGCTTTGACCCGCACCGAAGTCAGGGGCGGCGGTATCAAACCGTGGCGTCAGAAGGGCACCGGCCGCGCCCGTCAGGGCAGCATCCGCGCTCCTCAATGGACGCACGGCGGCGTGGTGTTCGCTCCCAAGCCCAGAGATTTTTCCCAAAAAATCAACAAGAAAATGCGTGACGGCGCTATAATAAGCGCTCTCAGCAAGAAGTTCCGGGACGGCGACGTCATAATCCTCGACAAAGTCGTACTCGAGAACAATAAGACCAAAGAAGTCGCCGCGATTTTGAAAAACCTCGGCGTAGACAAGACCGCGATGCTGGTAACCCTGGACGCCGACGAAGGCATTCTGCGCGCTTCCAGGAATATCGCAGAACTCACTCTCGCTCCGTCTTCGCTAATCAACGTGTACGACGTGGTAAGAGTTGCGAAATGCATATTCACTTTGGACGCGGTAAAGGCTGTAGAGGAGGCATACGGTAATGAGTAATTATCACGACATCATAATTAAGCCCGTGCTTTCCGAGAAGAGCTTTGACGGCATTTCCTCGAAAAGATACGCGTTCAGAGTTGACAAAAAAGCCACCAAGACCCAGATCAAGGCGGCGGTAGAGCACATTTTCGGCGTGACCGTAGCAAAGGTCAACACCGTCAGAGTCAGCGGTAAGATTCGCCGCGCCGGCAGGAAGGACGAGGGCAGAACCGCGTCTTACAAAAAGGCGTACGTCACTTTGACCGCGGACAGCAAAGCGATCGAATTCTTCGAGAGCTTGGCGTAAAGGAGGATGAAAGATGGCAGTTATCAGATATAAACCTACTTCGCCCGCACGCCGTAATATGAGCGTATCGGATTTCGCCGAGATCACCTCGACGACTCCCGAAAGAAGCCTGCTGGTAAGCCTGAACAAATCCGGCGGCAGGAACAACCTGGGCAGAATCACCGTCAGACACATCGGCGGCGGCAACCGTAACAAATACAGGATCATCGACTTCAAGAGGAACAAAGACGGCATCCCCGCCAAGGTCCACTCCATTCAATACGATCCCAACCGCAGCGCCAACATCGCGCTTCTGAACTACGCGGACGGCGAAAAGCGTTATATTCTCGCTCCCGTGGGTCTGAACGTAGGCGACACCGTCATCAGCGGACAGGGCGCCGACATCAAAGCGGGCAACGCGTTAGCGCTTTCGGACATTCCCGTCGGCACTACCGTTCATAACATCGAACTGCAGCCCGGAAAGGGCGGTCAGATAGCGCGTTCGGCAGGCGTCAGCGCTCAGCTGATGGCCAAAGAGGGCAACAAAGCCACTCTGCGCATGCCTTCCGGAGAAATGCGTTACGTCAACATCAGGTGCAAGGCTACCATCGGTCAGGTGGGCAACCTCGAGCACGAAAACGTCAGCGTGGGCAAAGCGGGCAAAACCCGTCACATGGGCGTCAAACCCACCGTCCGCGGCGTTGTTATGAACCCCTGCGACCACCCGCACGGCGGCGGCGAAGGCAAGAGCCCGATCGGTATGCCGTCCCCCGTCACTCCTTGGGGCAAGCCCGCGCTCGGTTATAAGACCCGCAGCAAAAAGGCTAAGTCTTCCAAGATGATTATCAAGCGCGTTAATTAGGAGGCAGCGACATGAGCAGATCCGTTAAAAAAGGTCCTTTCTGTGAAGAAAGCCTGATGAAAAGAATAGTCGCAATGAACGAGTCGGGCGATAAAAAACCCGTAAAGACCTGGTCGAGAGCGTCGACGATATTCCCCGAATTCGTCGGACACACCATCGCCGTACACGACGGCAGAAAGCACGTTCCCGTCTACGTCACAGAAGATATGGTAGGTTTGAAGCTGGGCGAATTCGCGCCCACCAGAACCTTCCGCGGTCACGCCGGCAGCAAAGCCGCGACCGGCAAAAAGTAGGAGGTAAGATATGGCTACCAGAATAAGAGAAAAAGCCAAGGCCAGGCTCGAAAACAAAGACGCACGTCCGCGTGCCGTCGCCAGAATGGTCAGAATGTCCCCCTACAAGGTCAGAAGCGTATTGGACGTCGTCCGCGGCAAGAGCTATCCCGAAGCCGTCGCGCTCCTTTCCCAGATGAACAAGGCCGCATCCGAACCTATTCTGAAGGTTGTCAATTCCGCTGCCGCAAACGCGGAGAACAATCTCAGCATGAACAAAGATACGCTGTACGTTGCCGAGTGCTTTGCCGATCAGGGACCCACTCTCAAGCGTATGAGAGCGAGATCCAAAGGCAGAGGCGCGCGTATCCTTAAGCGCACCAGCCACATCACCGTCATTCTCGACGCGGCAAAGTAAGCAGGAGGACAAAATGGGACAAAAAGTTAATCCGCATGGTTTGAGAGTAGGTATCAACGCTCCCTGGAGCAGCACCTGGTACGCGAACAAAAAGGATTTCGCCAAGAACCTCAAAGAGGACAACGAGATCCGCAAGTACCTGAAAAAGAACTACTATGACGCGGCGATCTCCTCGATAAAGATCGACAGAGCCGCCAGCAACATTAAAATAGACATTTACTGCGGCAGAGTAGGCGTGGCGGTCGGCAAACTCAACAGGAACGCCAAAGAACGCGACATAACCGCGACGACTTCCTCCGACGCGGTGGTCACCACCGTCGAGAAGGGCGCCAAAAAGGCGGAAAAGGGCATCGATCAGATCAACGCGGCTATCCGCAAGATCGTCGGACCCGACAAGACCTTCAACGTCAACATCCACGAGGTCAAACATATCGACACCGACGCTCAGTTAATAGCCGAAAACATCGCGGCTTCGTTGGAAAAGAGAACTCCTTTCCGCAGAGCCATGAAATATTCGATGGGCAGAGCCATGAGAGCGGGCGCCAAGGGGATCAAGACCATGGTCGCCGGACGTCTGGACGGCGCCGAAATAGCCAGAAGCGAAAGCTATCACGAGGGTTCCATTCCTCTGCAGACGCTTCGCGCCGACATCGATTACGGCTTTGCCGAAGCGCACACCACCTACGGTATCATCGGTGTAAAGGCGTGGGTGTACAAGGGCGAAGTTTTCAAAGCGAAAGGAGGTAAAGACTGATATGTTGATGCCTAAAAGAGTTAAAAGAAGAAAGCAACACCGCGGCAGAATGACCGGCAAGGCGCTGCGCGGCAACAAGATTGCTTACGGCGAATTCGGTCTGGTCGCGGCGGAGCCCGGTTGGATCAAGTCCAATCAGATAGAGGCGGCGCGTGTCGCGATGACCAGATATATCAAACGTGGCGGACAGGTATGGGTAAACATCTTCCCCCACAAGCCCGTTACGAAGCATCCCGCCGAGGCCCGAATGGGTTCCGGTAAGGGCGCTCCCGAATTCTGGGTAGCGGTAGTAAAACCCGGCAGAGTTATGTTCGAAATGGCGGGCGTTCAGGAAGAAATCGCGAAAGAAGCTCTCCGTCTTGCTGCGAACAAACTTCCCATCAAGTGCAAGATCGCGAGGAAGAGCGATCTCGAGAAAGCGGAATAAGGCGGTGACGGTATGAAAGCGAAAAACTTTTTCGAAATGACGAACGAGGAACTGCAAAACAAAGTGGCGGAACTGAAAGCGGAACTTATGGAACTCAGGTTCAAAAATTCCACCAATCAGCTTTCCAACCCGAACGTATTGGTCGTTTGCAAGAGGGATATAGCGAGAGCCAAGACCGTATTGCGTCAAAGGGAACTCGGAATATCCGTCGAGCCCGAAAAGGCCAAAAAGACCCGCACCCGCGCCAAGAAGGCATAAGTAGGAGGATCGGAAGATGGAAAGAAATCTCAGAAAAACCAGAGTCGGCGTCGTTATAAGCGACAAAATGGATAAAACCATCGTGGTCGCCGTCGAGCAAAAGGTAAAACACCCTCTGTATAAAAAGTACGTCATGCGTACCAAGAAACTTAAGGCGCACGACGAGCTGAATCAGTGCGGCGTGGGCGACAAGGTGGAGGTCATGGAGACCCGTCCCCTGTCCAAAGACAAGAATTGGCGCCTTCTCAACATCATAGAAAAGGCTAAGTAACGGGAGGCAGACAATGATACAACCTCAGACAAGATTGAAAGTGGCCGACAACTCCGGCGCAAAGGAAATTATGTGCATCCGTATTTTGGGCGGTTCGTATGTCAGAAGCGGCAATATCGGCGACGTTATCATCGCTTCCGTCAAGAGCGCTACCCCCGGCGGCACCGTCAAGAAGGGCGACGTCGTGAAAGCGGTCATCGTCCGTACCCACAAAGGCATAATGCGTAAGGACGGAACGCACATCAAATTCGACGACAACGCGGCTGTCATTATAGATAACCAGAAGCAGCCCCGCGGATCCCGTATCTTCGGACCCATCGCGAGAGAACTGCGCGAGAAGGACTATATGAAGATCGTATCTTTGGCACCCGAAGTGCTGTAAGGAGGCTGAAATGACAAAATACAGCGTTAAAAAAGACGATTACGTCATGATAATAACCGGCAAAGATAAGGGCAAGACCGCCCGCATCAGCGCCGTCAACAAAGAAAAGCATCGCGTGCTTATCGAGGGCGACGGTCTCAAGACCGTCAATACCAAAGCGGTAAAGGCAAGAAAAGCCAGCGACAAAGGCGGCTTGGTCGAGCAGCCCGGCAGCGTGGATATCTCCAACGTCATGCCCATCTGCTCTGCCTGCAACAAGCCCACCAGAGTCGGTTACCGTATCGGAGAGGACGGCAAAAGAGAGCGCTATTGCAAAAAGTGCGGCGCTACCCTCGTGACCAAGAAAGCCACGGCGAAGAAAGCCACCAAAGCCAAAGCGGCTACCCGCAGGAAGAAAGCGGTAGCGGAAGAAGCGCCGGCGGCTGAAGCGCAAAAGAGCGAAGAATAATAACGGAGGCGACCGAAAATGGCTAAAAAAGCAGTAGCAGCAGAGACCAAGCCCGAGGCCAGAGAAATCAGCAGAATGCAGGTCAAGTACAATACGGAGGTCGTTCCCGCTCTGATGAAGACCTTCGGATACAAGACGGTTATGGAAGTGCCGAAAATCTCAAAGATCGTATTGAACATGCGTTTCGGCGATATAAAGGACAATTCCAAGTCCATGCAGATGGCGACCAACGAACTCGAAATGATCGCCGGACAAAAATCCGTCCCCACCAAGGCGAAAAATTCCGTCGCTAACTTCAAAGTAAGAGAAGGACAGCAGGTCGGCGCGATGGTTACGCTGCGCCGTGACAGGATGTGGAACTTCTTTGACAAGCTCATTTCGATAGCTCTTCCCCGAGTCAGGGACTTCAAGGGTATATCCGGAAACTCCTTCGACGGCAGAGGCAACTATTCCATGGGCGTCAAGGAACAGCTGATCTTCCCCGAGATAGCATACGACCAGATCGAGAAAGTCAGAGGATTCGACGTTTGCATCACCACAACCGCCAAGACGGACGAAGAGGCAAAAGAGCTTTTGAAACTGCTCGGAATGCCCTTTGCCAGGTAATCAGGAGGACGACATAAATGGCAAAGACTTCTTTGAAAAATAAACAACAGAGAAAGCAAAAGTACTCCACCCGCGAGTACACCCGTTGCTCTATTTGCGGCAGACCTCACGCGGTTCTCCGTAAATACGGCATCTGCAGAATTTGCTTCAGAGAGCTCGCGTACAAGGGCGAAATCCCCGGCGTTCGCAAGGCAAGCTGGTAGGAGGTATATATGACACATACAGATCCCATCGCAGATATGCTGACTCGTATCCGCAACGCGCTTACCGTCAAGAAGGAAAGCGTAGATATCCCCGCTTCCAAGATCAAAGCGGCGATAGCCGACATCCTCGTCGAGGAAGGCTACGTCAAATCCGCCGAGATCGTCAAGACTGAAGGGGCTCAGGACGTCATTCGTATCGAGCTTAAATATACGGCACAAAAAGAAAAGGTCATCAACGGTCTGAAGAAAATATCCAAGCCCGGACTGCGCGTGTACGCAAAGTCCGACGCTCTGCCCAAGGTTCTGGGCGGACTGGGCGTCGCGATAATTTCTACTTCTAAGGGCGTCATGACCGACAAGAAAGCGCGCGCTCTCGGCGCGGGCGGCGAAGTTCTCGCTTACGTTTGGTAGGAGGTCGGATATGTCCAGAATAGGTAGAGCACCGATTAAATTGGGCGCGGGCGTTTCGGTTGAATTCAAAGACCGCGTCGTGACCGTAAAAGGACCTTTGGGTACCCTTTCGCGCAAAATCGAGAACGATAAGATCAACCTTACTATAGAAGGCGACGTAGTGCACGTTACCCGCTCCAGCGAAGAAAAAGCCGTCAAGGCGGCTCACGGACTGTACCGCGCGTTGATTTACAACATGGTTGTCGGCGTCGAGAAAGGATATGCCAAGAACCTTATCATCAACGGCGTAGGCTACAAAGCCGTCCAGCAGGGCAACAAGGTCGTGCTTACGGTAGGCTACAGCCATACCGTGGACGTGGTTCCTCCGGAAGGCGTCAAACTCGAGGTCGTTTCTCCGACGGAAGTTTCCGTAAAAGGCATAGACAAAGAGTTGGTAGGACAGTTCGCCGCGGATATCAAATCCATCAGGAAGCCCGAGCCTTATCACGGCTACGGCATCCGTTACAAGGACGAAACCATACTTCGCAAAGAAGGCAAGACCGCGGGTAAATAGTAGGAGGTACCGACAATGTTTAAGAAAGCTAATAAGAATGCCGTCAGGCAGAACAGACACAGAAGACTTCGTCATCACCTCAGCGGAACGCCCGAAAGACCGCGTCTTTGCGTTAACCGTTCCATCGAGAACATTTACGCTCAGATCATCGACGACGTCGCCGGTGTAACGCTGGTCGCGGCTAACACCAAGCAAGCCGACATCGCCAAGGCCGTGGCAGGCAAGACCAAGGTCGAAGCCGCCGGGATCGTAGGCGAGACCATAGCCAGAAAAGCGCTCGAAAAGGGCATCACCGAAGTCGTTTACGACCGCGGCGGATACGTTTACACCGGCAGAGTGGCGGCTTTGGCTGACGGCGCGCGCAAAGCGGGACTGGCGATAGGCAAGTCCGACAACGCGGCGGAGTAATCCAAGGGAGATACAGACATGGCAAGAAATGACAGAGAAAGATTCAACAGAGAACCCAAAGACGATCTCATCAAAAAGACGGTATCCGTAAACCGCGTTACAAAGGTTGTCAAGGGCGGACGTAATATGCGCTTCGCCGCGCTGGTAGTCGTCGGCGACGGGAAGGGCAGGGTAGGCGCCGGCACCGGCAAAGCCGCCGAAGTTCCCGAAGCTATCGAAAAGGCCACCAAGGCTGCGGAAAAGGCGATGTTCACCGTTTCCACCAAGGACAGCACTATCCCCCATGCGGTCACCGGCGTGTTCGGCAGAGGCAAAGTTCTGATGCTTCCCGCCGAAGAAGGTACCGGCGTTATAGCCGGCGGCGCGGTGCGTCAGGTGCTTGAGGTCAGCGGTATCAAGGATATCCGTACCAAGTGCATCGGCACGACCAATCCCATCAACTCGGTAAAAGCCACCATCGTGGGATTGAAAGCGCTTAAGACTGCGGAAGAGTATGCGGCTCTGCGCGGCAAGAGCGTCGATGAGATTCTGGGCTAAGGAGGTATGTTCTGATGTCTAAGATAAAAGTTACGCTCGTAAAAAGCACCATCGGCTGCCTTGAAAATCAAAAGGCAAACGTAAAAGCGCTGGGCCTCAACAAAGTCGGTGCCAGCAAGATTCACGACGACAATCCCGTTATCCGCGGTATGATATTCAAAGTATCGCATATGGTGAAAGTCGAAGAAGTCAAGGAATAAAGGAGGCATTATGAAAATTCATACTATTGCTCCCGCGCCCGGCGCGGTAACTCCCGCAAAAAGACTTGGCAGAGGCATAGGATCCGGACTCGGCAAAACGAGCGGCAAGGGTCATAAAGGTCAATGGGCCAGAAGCGGCGGCGGAGTACGTCCCGGCTTTGAAGGCGGACAGATGCCTCTTACCAGAAGGGTACCCAAGAGAGGGTTCAAAAACCGCTTCTCCGCAGAGTATTCCGTTATCAACGTAGGCGATCTCCAGAACTTCCAGGACGGAACGGTAATCGACCTCGAGCTCCTCGTCAATGCGGGACTCGTCAAAAAGGCAATGCCTTACGGACTTAAAGTTTTGGGTAACGGCGATCTTGACAAAAAACTCGTCGTAAAGGCCAAGAAATTCACCGAATCGGCTGCGGCAAAAATTGAAAAAGCAGGCGGCAAGGCTGAAACCGTTTAAGTCACGAGAGGTACTTTAAATGTTTCAAACCATAAAAAACGCCTTTTTATCTCCCGAGATACGCAAGAAGATCCTGATTACGCTCGGGCTCTTGCTTGTGTATCGTATCGGCTGCTTTGTGCCGATCCCCGGCCTCGATTCCGCGTCGATATTCGGTTCTGCGGGTTCGACCGACTTCGGTCTGATGCTTTCGGCAATAACGGGCAGCGCGTTTTCTTACGGTACGCTGTTCGCTTTGGGTATAGTTCCGTTCATCAACAGCTTCATTATCATGCAGCTGCTGACGCTGATTATCCCCAAACTCGAAAAACTCAGCAAAGAGGGTGAAGAAGGTCGTAAAAAGCTGACCCAGTACACCCGTTATGCGGCGGTTTTATTGGCTTTAATACAGGCTATCGGCGTTATGTTTTTGTGGCGTGACGCGATAATCCCCGTCTTTACGGGAGATCCCGAAAACCAGGCCGATATGATATGCACAATGATGCTGATCGTCATTATTCTGGTGGGCGGTTCCTCGCTGGTCATGTGGCTGGCGGAACGCATCACCGAATACGGCATCGGCAACGGCACGTCGCTCATAATCTTCATAGGCATCATCTCCTCGCTGGGAACAAGCATCTGGACGGCTATGTATTCCGCTATCCCCTCGCAGGTGGAGAACGGCGACACGTCGGGAATATGGTTCCTGTTCGGCTTCATACTGCTGGTGTTCGTTCTGTTCCTGATCATTGTTTTCATCGATATGTCGGAAAGGAAGATCACCGTTCAGTACGCCAAGAGGATCAAGGGCAACAAGATGTACGGCGGACAGACGACCTATATTCCGTTGAAGGTCAACGCCAGCGGCGTTATGCCGATAATCTTCGCGTCTTCGCTGATCATGTTCCCCGAGATGATTATACAGTTCGCGAACGCGGGTTCCAGCGAATTCGGTCTGTTCTGGACTCAGTGGCTCGGCTCCGGCGGCAACCTGTATCCGCTTATCATGTTCATACTGATAATCTTCTTTGCGTATTTCTATTCGCAGATACAGTTCAACCCCGACGACGTGGCGCAGATGCTCCAGCAAAACGGCGGTTTCCTGCAGGGGATCCGTCCGGGACAGTCCACCGCCGCATACCTCAGGAAGGTGAACAACAGACTGACGCTGTTCGGAGCGCTGTTCCTCGCTTTCATATCCCTGATACCTACTCTGATACTTCAGTGGGTGGACGGATTCGAAGCGTTGGGACTCGGCAATGCGTTCAGCGCTACGGGACTTCTGATAGTCGTTTCCACGGCTCTCGAATTCCAGAAGCAGCTTGAAAGCCAGCTACTGGTCAAGAACAACAAGGGCTTCCTGAAATAATATGAATCTGATACTTTTAGGCGCGCCCGGAGCCGGCAAAGGTTCACAGGCGGTTAAACTGAAAGAGCGTTACGGCATCCCCCACATTTCCACGGGGGACGCCTTCCGTTCTAATATAGCCAAAGGCACCGAGATAGGCCTTTACGCGAAAAGCTTTATCGACAAGGGTCTGCTGGTGCCCGACGAAGTCGTCGTGGGGATCGTGGACGCCAGGCTGAAAGAGCCCGACTGTGAAAAAGGCTTTATACTCGACGGTTTCCCGAGAACGGTGAACCAGGCTGCCGCGCTGGACAAAATTACCGAGGTCGATCTCGTCATCGATTTCACGGTAGACCGCGAAACGGTCATGAAACGGCTCACCGGCAGGAGGAGCTGCAGCTGCGGCGGGACTTTCCATATTTCCAAACTCGATTCGGAATACTGCCCCGTATGCGGAAAGAAACTCTATATCCGCGACGACGACAAGCCCGAAGTCATCGAGGAAAGACTGAAAGTCTACGAAGAAACCACCGCGCCCGTGGCGGACTATTACCGCAAACAAGGCAAACTTTTCGAGGTTGACGCTTCAAAAGAACTTGACGAAGTTTACCGCATAATAGTCGAAAAGCTGGGCTGAGCCGCAATGGTAACCGTAAAAAGTCAAAGCGAGATCGAGCTGATGAAAAAAGCGGGGGCAATTCTCCGCGACGTATTGGAACTTGTGTCCGAAAACGCCAAACCCGGCGTTACCACGAAAAAACTCGATACGCTGGCATACGATTATATAGTCAGGCAGAACGCCGTGCCCTCGTTTTTGGGTTACGGCGGTTTCCCGGGAACGCTGTGCCTGTCGATAGACGACGAAATAGTGCACGGTATCCCGTCTGCCAAAAGAGTGCTGGAAGAGGGAATGCTCCTTAAAATAGACGGGGGCGTGGGGATAGGCGGTTTTCATACCGATGCCGCGCGCACTGTGGCGATAGGCAGAGTATCGGACGAGAAAGCCGCGCTGATGCGCTGCTGCAAGGAGTGCTTTTTCGAAGGCATCAAGGCGTTGAAGGACGGAGCAAGGCTGGGCGATTACGGCGCGCTTTGCCAAAAGTATGCCGAGACGCGCGGTTACGGCGTAGTCAGAGAACTGGTCGGACACGGAATAGGCGAGACCGTTCACGAGGACCCTTCGGTACCCAATTACGGAGTCTCCGGCAGGGGAATGCGCGTCGTTACCGGCATGACGCTTGCGATAGAGCCCATGATAAATCTGGGCACCCGCCGCGTCAGGCAGATCGAAGGCGACGACTGGACGATACTTACCCAGGACGGAAAGCCCTCGGCGCATTACGAAAACACCGTTGTTATCCGTCCCGACGGAGTGGAAATAATAACATTGTAGCCATGAAAAAAATAAAACCCGGTTCGGTGGTGTTCTCCAAAGCCGGCAGAGATTCGGGAAGGTTTTATATCGTGACCGAGATCGTGGACGCCGACTACGTCAAAATAGCCGACGGAGAGCTGAGGAGAATAGACAAACCGAAACTCAAAAAAATCAAACACCTCAAAGCCGAAGGCGAAGTCGTCGAAAAAATCGCCCTCAAGCTGGTTGAAGGTAAAAAAGTATTCGACGCCGAAATAAGGAGCATACTGCGCCCTTATAACGGTTCGATATAAAAATTGAAGGAGAACCTTATGTCCAAAGACGACACAATCGAAGTCGAGGGTACTGTAGTCGAAGTCCTGCCCGGGACCAACTTCAAAGTCAAACTCACCAACGGCCATATCATAACGGCATATCTTGCGGGCAAGATGCGCGTGAACAACATCAAAGTGTTTATGGGCGATTCCGTGAAAGTGGCGATGAGCACCTACAACCTCAACAACGGACGCATCGTTTACCGTCGCAGCAATAAAAATTAACCTAAAGCAAAAGGAGAAAGAAAATGAAAGTCAGACCTTCCGTAAAACCCATGTGTGACAAGTGCAAGATCATCAAACGTCACGGAAAAGTTATGGTGATTTGCTCCAAGTACCCCAACCATAAACAAAAACAGGGCTGATTCAGTGCCCGAATACCGCAAAATTAAGCAACTTTTATGCGCAAATCGTTTGCGTAAAAAAGTTACTGTGTGGTACAATATCTAAGCGCGCGATATCGTGCGCTTATGTCGTGTAAAAGAAGTTGTCGCGCGGGGCGGCTGAAAGGGGAGGCATTCTATCACCTTTTAACCCGGCGATTGGATATATACAGGAAATGTTTGGAGGTTATTAAACTAAATGGCTCGTATATCAGGTGTAGATTTACCCCGTGAAAAGAGAGTAGAAATAGGTCTGACGTACATATACGGCATCGGACTGGCCACCTCGAAGAAACTTTTGGAGGAAACCGGCATCGATCCCGATATCCGCGTCAAGAACCTGACAGAAGAACAAATCGTCAAAATCCGTGATTATATCGAAAACAATCTGCACGTCGAAGGCGACCTGCGCCGCGACGTCATGCTCGATATCAAGCGTTTGATGGAAATAGGCTGCTATCGCGGCGTCCGCCACAGAAAGGGACTTCCCGTCCGCGGACAGAGCACCAAGCAGAACGCACGTACCCGTAAGGGCAAGAAACGTACGGTCGGCCGTTCCAAGAAATAATCCGGAGGTAAAGTATGGCAGTCAGAAGAAGTCAGATCAAGAGAAGAAAGGATTTAAAGCACATCGAGAAAGGACAAGTGCATATCCATGCTTCTTTCAACAACACAATCGTTACTTTTACGGATCTGGACGGTAACGCGATAGCGTGGTCGTCCGCCGGCAAAATCGGCTTGAAGGGCAGCCGTAAATCGACTCCTTATGCGGCACAGCTCGTTGCGGAAGACGCGGCGAAAGCGGCTAAGGAACACGGCATCCGCAAAGTCGAAGTTTACGTAAAGGGACCCGGACAAGGCAGAGAATCCGCTATCCGCGCGATGCAGGTGGCAGATATCGAGGTTACCAAGATAGCCGATGTATCTCCGATACCGCACAACGGCTGCCGTCCGCCCAAAGCCAGAAGACTGTAAAAGGAGGACAAAGAAATGGCAAGATATACAGGATCTGTCTGCAAGATGTGCAGACGCGAAGGTTGCAAATTATTTTTGAAAGGTGAAAAGTGCCTTTCCAAAGGTTGCCCCCAGGAAAGACGTCCCACCGCCCCCGGTCAACACGGTTCCGCCAGGAAGAAAGCCACCGCTTATTCCGCACAGCTGCGCGAAAAGCAGAAGGCAAAGAGGGCGTACGGGCTTTTGGAGAAGCAGTTCCGCATGTACTATGACAGAGCCGAAAAAATGCGCGGCGTCACCGGCGAGAACATGCTTATCCTTATCGAACGCAGACTCGACAACGTGGTGTACCGCATGTGCATAGGTTCTTCCCGCGCGCAGTCTAGACAGCTGGTCAACCACGGACACATCACCGTCAACGGTCAGACCGTCAACATTCCGTCTTATCTCGTAAAAGAGGGTGACGTCATCGCCGTAAAGGACACCAAGAAAGAGAAGGCTTTCTTCGTGGAACTTAAGGGCGCCAAGATCGCGAATCTGCCCAAGTGGCTGTCTTTCGATACCGAGACCCTGACCGGCAAGGTCGAAAGCCTGCCCACCAGAGAGGACGTCGATCTGACGATCGCGGAACACATGATCGTCGAGTTGTACTCGAAGTAATCCCCAAGGAGGCACGTTATGTTGGAAATCTTTAAGCCCAGAATTACCGTCGAAGAAAGCGTCAGCGGCGCGGAAGCCACGTTTACGGTCGAACCTTTGGAGAGGGGTTACGGAATAACGATCGGTAACAGCCTCAGGAGAGTTCTTTGCACCGCTCTTCCCGGCGCTGCGGTTCGCGGTATCAGGATCGAGGGCGTAAAACACGAGTTCAGCACCGTGCCCGGCGTCAGAGAGGACGTCGCGGACATCATTCTGAACCTCAAGGAGCTTGCGATAAAAGTTTCCGACCCCGATAACTTCCAGGACGCTACCGTGAATCTCGTCAAGAGTGTTCCCGGCGTTGTCAGCGCGAAAGACATCGCGTTCCCCACGGGCATAGAGGTCATGAACCCCGACGCGTACATCTGCACCATCGAAGAGGGCGCCACCCTCAATATGGAGCTTACCGTCGGAGTAGGCAGGGGATACGTTTCCGCCAAGGACAACAAGAACCCCAACGCGCCTATCGGCTATATTCCGATCGATTCGCTGTATTCTCCCGTTCAGGCGGTCAGCTACGAGGTCGAATCGACGCGCGTGGAGCAGTCCATCGATTACGACAAACTCAGAGTCAACGTCAAAACCAACGTCGCCGCTACCCCCAGAGAGGTCATATCGCTGGCGGCAAAGATTCTGTCCGACCATCTGAAGCTGTTTATCAACCTCGTCGACGACATGGATTCCAAAGAGATCCTCGTTGCGCGCGACGACGACAAACAGATCAAGGCGCTTTATATGTCCATAGAGGAACTGGAGTTGTCCGTCAGACCTCTTAATTGCCTCAAGAGAGCGGGTATATTCACCGTCGACGACCTCGTCAAGAGAAGCGAAGAAGACATGCTCAAGGTCAAGAATCTCGGCAGAAAGTCTTTGGACGAGATCATCAAGAAGCTGGAAAGCATGGGGCTGGGGCTCAGCAACAAGGACGACTAAAGGAGTATAACAATGGCAATTGCAAGAAAATTAGGTAAAAGAACCGATCAAAGAGTACAGCTGGTAAACTCTCAGGCGACGGAGCTGCTGTGGCACGGTCAGATCACGACCACCGTCGAGAGGGCTAAGGAAGTCAGAAAAGTTGCGGAGAAGATGATAACTCTCGCCGTCAACACCTATGAAGACACCGTAACCGTTACCAAACAAAAGCTTAACCAGAAAGACGAGAAGATTGACGTCGAATTCGTAAACGACGGACCCAAAAAGCTCGCCGCACGCAGAAAAATAATGGCGACTCTGGACGACATGCAGGAGCTGCAGGCGGACAAGGAAAAGAAAGCCGATTTCAAAAAGCGCACCGCGGATATCAATCATCCTCTGGTGGAAAAGCTTTTCCGCGAACTCGCTCCCAAATACGCCAAGCGCGCCGAGGATCTGGGCACCAAGGGCGGATATACCAGGATAATCCGTACCGGCAACCGCAGAGGCGACGACGCCAGCATGTGCATTATCGAGCTTGTGTAACGGTCATACCGCATTTGTTTTGAAAAGGTCCGCAACCGCGGACCTTTTTCATGGATATTAGGACAAAGTGCGCCGCAAAAAGGGGCTATTTTGAGCGTGTATCATTCTGTAGAACAAAATACTTTGACTATTTTTGATATGTATGGTATCATTTTCGTATGGTCTTATTACTCGATATAGGCAATACCAATATTAAAATCGGCGTGCTGGAAAACGGTAAAATAGTCACCACGTGGCGTATCGCTTCCGACCATAACAAGACCGCCGACGAGTTCGGAATGGTGTTCATGGACCTGATGAGCTCCAAAAGCTATACTTTCGACGCTGTCGAGGGTATTATCATAAGCTCGGTTGCTCCCGCGTTGAACTATACCGTGGAGCATATGTGCATGTATTATACGCACAAAAAGCCGATTATGGTCAACAGCAGGATCAATCTGGGTATCAATATCAAGTATTTAGTGCCCGACGAACTCGGTGCGGACAGGATTGTCAACGCCGTCGCGGCGTATTACGAATACGGCGGTCCGTGCATTACGGTGGACTTCGGCTCCGCAACGACTTTCGGTTTTATCGACGGCGAGGGGAACTTTTTGGGCGGCGCCATTGCCCCCGGTATCAAGTCCAGCGCCGAGGCGCTGACGAATACGGCGGCTAAACTTCCCCGTATCGAGCTTATTCGCCCCCAGTCCATTATCGGCAGGACCACCGTCCAGAATATGCAGGCGGGGATCATTTACGGTTTCCAGGGGCTTGTGGACGGCATTATCACGCGCATGATCCGCGAATCGGGCTGCGATAACGTCAAGGTCGTGGCGACGGGCGGTATGAGCGAACTGGTGACAAGCGGTTCCGGCAAGAGTTTCGACATAGTGGACAGAGCGCTTTCGCTGAAAGGTCTTAAGAAAATTTACGAACTGAACAAATAGGAGATATTATGAAAAAAGTAGGAGTTGCATTACTGGGACTCGGCACAGTAGGAGGCGGAACGTACCGCATTTTAAAATCCATGCACGACGACATCATGGCGTCCGACGGCGTGGATATCGAGATCAGGCGCATAATAGAGCGCGACGTCGCCAAGGCGGAAGCGCTGGGCGTCGACCCCGCGCTGTTGTCCACTGACATCAACGACGTCATTTCCGATCCCGAGATAAAGATAGTCGCCGAATTTTTCGGCGGAATCGAACCCGCGCGTTCTTTCCTGATCGCGTCCTTGAAAGCGGGTAAATCCATCGTTACCGCCAATAAAGAGATGTTCTCCAAGTGCATGGAAGATTTGAAAGCCGCGGCGATAGAGGGTAACGCGGGGCTTTATTTCGAAGCCAGCTGCGTGGGAGGAGTACCCGTCATACGCGCTTTGACCGAGAGCATGCAGGGCAACCGTATCGACTCCATAATGGGTATCGTAAACGGTACCACGAACTATATTCTGACCAAAATGGCGGACGAAGGTCTGGAATACGCAGACGTCCTGAAAGAGGCGCAGAGGCTGGGTTACGCCGAAGCCAACCCCTCCGCAGACGTGGACGGTTTCGACAGCATGTACAAACTTTCCATACTTTCGACTCTCTGCTTCAGAAAGCACGTGCCTCTGGATAAGATATACCGCGAAGGTATCTCCAAGATCAGTAAAACCGATATCGAGTACGGCAAACGCTTCGGATATACCCTGAAGCTTTTAGCGATAGGCAAGCTCACGCACGGCAAGATCGAAGCGCGCGTACATCCCGCGTTCATACTTAACTCCAACCCCTTGGCATCCGTCAAAGGCTCGTTCAACGCCGTGTTGATCCACGGCAACAACGTGGACGACGTAATGCTTTACGGCAGGGGAGCGGGCGATCTGCCCACGGGCTCCGCGATCGTTTCCGACATCGTTTACGCCGCCGTCCAGGATAAACACAAACTGTTCAATTACAGCTCCGACGTTTCGGACGAGGACTTCGCGGACGACTTCACCAGCGAATATTACGTCAGAATGACCGTAAAGGACAAGGCGGGCGTGCTTGCCAAGATCGCCGCCGCGTTCGGCAAATACGGCGTTTCGATAAACTCCGTCCAGCAGCAGGCTGAGGACGGCAAAGCCTCTATCATCTTTATGATCCACCGCACTTCCGAAGCCGCGCTCAAAAAGGCGGCTACCGAAACAGAGTCTTTGAACGACGTGATATCGGTGGATACCATTATACGCGTTATTTAATTCGGTCAATATATTTGCGCGATAAATAATATAATAAAGCGTTAAATGTTTTAAATTGCATAGAATAAGTAAAGTCCGACGTTCCGTCGGGCTTTTTTCATAAGGATAGATAACGGCGCAAATATATTGACCGCTCACGCGCTTCGTGCGGCTTTTCGTCCGTTACTTAAAAAGCACTCCGGCGCGTAAGCCTGTACGCTCCTGCGTGCTTTTTTTCATAACGGCTCAAAAATACGCTCCGAATCGCTGCCAAACGCTCCGTTCGGAGAATAATTAACACATTAAGTGTACGCGAAAATACGCTTTATCCGAAGAATAGTCGGAATTTGCGTAAAACGCAAAAGCGATAACGGGAGTAAAAGTTAAAAGTCCGACGACTCCGTCGGGCTTTTTTAATAAGGATATATATCCATGCGCAAACATATTGACTTGTGATCATGAATTACAATATGCGTTAACGCGCATTTGAAAATTAAGCAAAACGGGGCGGCAGGCTCATTCCCCGATGAGGGAGTCGAAATTCTCGTCGAATACGTCGCAAAGTTTTGCGAGCATACTGAGGCAAGGCTCCGATACCGAATTTTCCCATGCGCTGACGGTGCGTTGATCGACGCCGAGCCGTTTTGCAAGACTTGACTGGCTCATATTGTTTTCGCGGCGCAGCCTTTTTAAATTTTCGGCAAAACGAACCTGTTTCATCAACGAAATATTACCAAAATTCTTGGTTAGATACTTGACATACCAAATTTATTGGTATAAACTTAATTTAAGATATGCATTCGGGGAAGATTATGAAGTATTAAACCGTTTTGCGTTTGATTTTATATGACGGGAGGGCAGTATGAAACTTAAAAGAACGCTTTTTATATTTATCGCATTGATATTCGCCGTATGCGTGTCGTGCGCTTTTTTGGCGGGGTGCGCCGATAACGAAACGAATAAAGACGACGTTTCCGACGTCGACGATAACGTTTCCGACACCGATTTCGACTATACCTTAGTTACCGGCGACGAAATTTTCAACGAAGGCGTGACGCTTGAGGAGTTAAAGGAATATTTTGCCGATATGACTAGTGTTAGTCTTTATGGAACAACAAAGGGTATGGATGTTTCTGACGATCACTATAGTTACTTTGTTCTTAATGATGACGAATATATTTGTTATGAAGCCGGAAAAGAACTTAATTGGACTATTACGAGTGCTTCGTTTATACTAAATAATTATCGTTATGATTGGTATTACGCCGGCTACTCAGATAGAGAAGATACGGTATTAAAGATAGAAAAATCTTTTGCAATATATAATAGCTATATGTCTACTGTAGCTGAAGATATTTTATTTGTTTTATCTGAATATTTATTAATGCAAGGAAACTCCGGATTGGAGCTCAATGACGAATATATTGATATTGATGAAGATTATTTGAACCAAGAGAAGTACATAATATCTACTTATTTGAATTTGAAAGGGAGGTTGCTCGAACTAGGTTATACCGTGGAAGGAAAACCGGGTACGGAATCCGAAGGTATGATACTTGTTAAAGAAGATGTTAAAGTTTACGGAATCAACTCTACCGAGATAGAAATTTTGGACGTGGATCTGAGTGCCGCGACATGGAGCGATACGGTTGAGTATAACGGGATCACTTACCGTAAAAATACCGATTCCGACGGAAACGAATACTATTCTGTAGCTTCCAACCCGGAATCGGCAGAGCCTGAAACGACGATAAACACGCTGCCCGTCAAACCGAGAAAAAAATAAAAAAAGCCGAGCGTTTCGCTCGGCTTTTTTAACGGGTACGGTCGGGACAAAACGTCAGATCTCCGTTATCGAAGTTACATTGAAAGCGTCGTTGATATCGTGCGCGGTTACAAGTCTCGGGGACGCCGCGTAGATATAGTCTCCGATCTGTACGGCGCGGTTTATGTCGTACTGCGGTATATTTAAGTCTTCGCCGCC
>CALVZV010000026.1 GCA_944372665.1 uncultured Clostridia bacterium | reverse complement strand
GATCCTTGCCGACGACAACTTCGCAACGATAGTCAGCGCGGTGGAAGAAGGCAGAAAGATTTTCCAGAACATCAAAAAAGCCATACAGTTCCTGCTTTCCGCAAACATCGCCGAGGTGCTGTGCCTGTTCATAGCCACGGTGTTTTTGGATCTCGAGTTTCTGACTCCCGTCATGATTTTGTGGGTGAACCTGGTCACCGACAGCCTGCCCGCGTTGTCGCTGGGCGTAGAAAAAGCCGAAGCCGACGTCATGTCGCGTCCGCCCAGGAAAGCCGGAGGCAGCCTTTTCAAAGGTAAGATGGGCAAGGATATAATCATTCAGGGCTTTATCCAGACGGGTCTGGTGATGCTGTCGTTCTGCCTGGGACATTACGTTCTGGACGCCAGCAACGAATTCGTAGGAATGACCATGGCGTTTATCAGCCTGTGCATGATACAGCTTTTCCACAGCTTCAACCTGAAGCGTCAGGACGGCAGCATATTCCATAAGGATATCTTCGACAACAAGTGGCTCAATGTTTCGTTCGTAGTCGGCACGCTCCTGATGCTGTTCATCACGCTGGTGCCCGTATTCCACGACATATTCGATATTTCCACGCTTAACGCCGCCGAATGGGGCATCGCTTTGGGAACGGCTTTTGCCGTGATACCGCTTGTCGAGCTCCAGAAACTCATAGAAAACGCCGTCGCCGGAAAGAGAGGAACGAAGAAAACGCTATGAAAGCCGAAGAAATACTGAAGCTTACCGACCATACCCAGCTTAAACAGACCGCCGGACTTAGCGAGATACTAAAAGCAGTGGAAGAAGGCATCAAGTGGCAGACCGCCTCGGTGTGCATACCTCCTTCATATGCCGCGGAAGCGGTCGCGCACGCGGCTGGCAGAGTCGCTATAGCCGTCGTCACGGGTTTTCCTAACGGGTACGATTCGACTGCGGCGAAATTGAAAGAAACCGAAACGGCGCTTATGGCGGGCGCGGCGGAGACCGACACCGTAATGAACGTGGGAAGATTTCTGGCAGGCGATTACGCATACTGCCTGGACGAGCTTAAGGCGCTCAAAAGGCTTTCGGGCGGCAGCATTCTGAAAGTCATAGTCGAGACATGTTTTCTGAACGAAGCGCAAAAGTGCGACGCATGCCGTCTGGTCGTCGATTCGGGGGCGGACTTCGTAAAGACCTCGACGGGATTTGCCGGCGGCGGCGCCACCGCGGCGGACGTAGCGCTTTTCAAAAGCGTGGCGGGCGGCGCGATAGGCATAAAAGCTTCCGGAGGCATACGCAGTTTAGCCTTTGCCGAAGAACTGATAAACGCCGGAGCCACGCGTATAGGCGCCAGCGCTTTGATCGCGTGCGCCGAAAAGCTGCAAAGTATCTGATTATAAAATCTGAAGTAAAGGCTCCCGTTTATGAAAAAACGGGAGCCTTTTTATATGAACGCGTCAGCTCCCGGGAGCTATCGCGGCAAGAGCGGTACGGTCTTCAGCGCAGCCTCGAGCGACAGCGCCGAAGCGCACATACGGTCGGATTCGGTCATGGGATCGTCGGTTATCCCCTTGATTGACAAAGCCGGAACTTTCAAAAGCGAAGCGGCGGCGTAAAGCGCGTATGAAGTAAAATCGAAAGCGCCCGCGCCGGCGTCGTAACGAGCGCCCGCGTCGGTCAAGACGATGCCGGGGTATGCGGCTTCGGCGATATTCGTAACGGAAGGATCGCCGTAAAGGATGTCGGGAAGATTGTATGCCACTCCGGGGCGCGTTTTGCCGGATGCCGTCGCGCTTCCGATCGCGGCGACGCTGCCGCATTTCAGATTTATCCCTACCGCTGCGCCCGTACCGATTACGGCAGAGAGAGCGTACCGCCTTATAAGCAGTGCCGTTTTGGCGGCGATTTCCTCGCAGCCGGAGCCGGCGTCGGCTATCAGAAATTTTCTGCCGCGTATTTCGGCGCGGCGCACGTAAGGTTCCGTCCTTTCGTACAAAACGGCTTCCGTGCCCTGAACGGCGGAGAAAATTTCCGGGAAATCGGTCGCAATCAGCGCTATCATTATCCACCTCGTTACATTACAGGCTATGAATTTGTGTTTCGGCTTGCTACCGGAGCGGATAAGCTGTTGAAAAAAAACAGTAAAGGTGTTATCATATTCTTAACGTACCGCGGAGGATATAAATGTTCACGTTACTTTTGATATGTTTGATAAGAGCTCTGCGCTTCAAACCCGCTCCGGAGTGCACGGAAGAGGCCGAAGCCGTCGCTTTCGACAGGGAAAAGGCGGTTTCGGATTTGCAGGAGATGATACGCTGCCGTACGGTCAGCTACAGCGACGTTTCCGAAGAGGACGGCGCCGAATTCGAAAAGTTCGCGGCGACTTTGAAAAGGCTTTTTCCGCTGGTGCACGAGCATCTGAGCGCGGAAAGGGTGGAACCCAAGGCGCTCCTTTATAAATGGAAGGGCAGAAGCGATCTTAAACCGACGGTGCTGATGGCGCATTACGACGTCGTTCCCGCCGACGAGAAGGGCTGGAGCCGTCCGCCTTTCGACGGCGTGATAGAGGGCGAAACGCTCTGGGGCAGGGGCACGCTGGATACCAAAGGCACTTTAAACGGCATTTTCAGGGCGGCGGAAGAACTGCTTAAACTCGGTTTCGTACCCGAAAACGACATCTATTTTTCGTTTGCCGGCGACGAAGAAACTCAGGGTGAGGGCACTCCCAACATCGTGAAGCTGCTGCGTTCGCGCGGAGTCGCGCCCGCGCTGGTCGTCGACGAGGGCGGCGCGGTGGTGGAAAACGTGTTCCCCGGCGTCAAAAAACGTATAGCCGTCGTGGGCACCGCCGAAAAAGGCGTCACCAACATCAGTTATAAAGTAAAATCGGGCGGCGGACATGCGTCTACGCCGCCGGCGCATACGCCGATAGGCATTCTGGCGCGTGCCTGCGCCAGGGTAGAGGCGCATCCTTTCAAAATGCGCCTGACCGGAACGGTCAGAGAAATGTTCGACAACCTGGGCAGACACTCTTCGTTCGCCTACAGGCTGATATTCGCCAATCTGTGGCTGTTCCGTCCGATTCTGGACGCTATGGCAAAAAAGTCGGGCGGGGAAATGAACGCGCTTATGCGCACCACCGTGGCGTTTACCACGGCGCGCGGAGCAAACGCCTACAACGTCATTCCCACCGAGGCGGAATTAACCTCCAACTGCCGCATAATCAGCGGCGAAACCAGGGAAAGCACGGTGGCATATCTAAAGAACGTCGTCGACGATCCCGCCGTGGAGATAAGCTGTATCGACGGTTCCGATCCGTCGGTGGTGTCGGTCACCGACTGTGCGGAATATATAAAGCTGGCTTCGGTAATAAAAGAGGTGTTTCCCGACGCCGTGGTAACCCCGTATCTTATGATAGCGTGTTCGGATTCCCGCCATTACGGAGCGATCTCCGACCGCGTATACAGGTTTTCGGCCATGGCGATGACCAACGAGGAAAGGAAACTTATCCACGGCAACGACGAACGCATAACCTTCAGGGGTATATGGGAAGCCGTGGAATTCTATATCAGACTTATCAAGAGGTGCTGATGCTGTATCTAAAAGTCAAAAGTATAGCCTTGCACATGGACAAGGCGGGGTATGCGGAATTTGTACGGCTGTGCCGCGAGCACGCCGAGGCATCGGCCAAGGACGAGGGCAACATAAAATTCGAGATGAAGTACGTCAGGCTGCCGTTTGCGGTGAAAGTTACCTTCCTGGAGCTGTGGAAGGACAGGGAGTCACTGAACAGGCACGCCGAGGAGTCGGCAAAAAGGGGACACGTCGCCCTTATCGATTCGATGCGTTCCTATAAAGAAACGGTCGAACGCGAAATAGAAGTGGAGGACATAGATGCTATCGTCAAAGGAAAGAAGTAAACTGCTTGCCGTTGCGGGCAGGGAAGACGCCGTTTTCCAGGTAGGCAAAGCGGGGATAAGCGAAGTTCTGGTCAAGGAGCTTGCCGACGCGCTTAACGCCAGGGAGCTGATAAAGATAAACGTGCTGCCCGCGGCGGGCAAAAGCGCGGACACGGTTATGCGCGAGCTTGCCGTTCTGCTTGACGCCGAGCCCGTCAGGGCAATAGGCAGGAAAGTTATTTTATATAAGCGCCCCAAAGATCCGTCCAAAGCCAGGATAATCCTGTAAATCCGCGCATTTTTTATAAAAAAACGCTTTACAAATAAAAATTTAATAGATATAATGTTATAGCATTGCGCCCGGAAGGCGCTTGATCCCTTGCTCCCTCGGGAGCCTTAAGTCCAAAAGGAGGTATGTATGAACAAGTATCAGCTATTATTCATCATCGATAACTCTATCGAAGACGAAGCTAAGGACGCGGTCATCGAAAAGTTCTCTAATCTGATTCAGGAACTGGGCGGCACCGTAGGCATGCTTGATAAATGGGGCACCCGCAAATACGCGTATCCCATCAACTTCAAGACCGAAGGCTACTACGTTCTGATGCAGTTCGAAGCGGATCCCACCGTTCCCGCCGAGATAGACAGACAGATGAGAATCAACGACAACGTCGTTCGTCAGCTCATCACCAAGATGGCATAGGAGGAATTATGAACAAAGTTATACTGATAGGCAATCTCACCAAGGATCCCGAACAGTTCGTCAGTTCGTCCAACGTAATGAGATGCAGCTTTACAGTAGCGGTAAACCGCCCGTATTCTTCCAGCGACGGCACGCGCCAGACCGACTTTTTGCCGGTGATATGCTGGAGAAAGCAGGCTGAAATATGCGCCAAGCACCTCAAAAAAGGCAGCCGCGTAGGCATCTGCGGTTCGGTACAGACGCGTTCTTACGATTCTCAGGACGGCGCCAAGAGGTACGTCACCGAGATCATAGCCGACGAAGTGCAGTTCCTGTCCTCGCGCAGCGACGATCAACGCGATCTTCCCGACATTCCCGAAGTCGCTTCCGACCGCAAGGCGCAAATCGAAGACGCGCGTCCCGTCGATTTCGACGACGACGACGGTCTTCCGTTCTGAAAGGAGTTAATCGATCATGATAAAAGAAGGAGTAAAAAGCGTAAAACCCGCGGGCAAACGCGCCCCGAAAAAGAAAGTATGCCATTTCTGCGTCAATAAAATCGACGAAATCGATTATATCGCACTCGCCAAGGAAATGGAGAAGGCATCCGACCGTACCGGCAAGGACGGCGAGAAGCGCACCCGTTTCGTAACCGAGAAGGGCAAGATACTGCCCCGCAGAATGTCCGGAGTATGCGTCAAACACCAGCGTGCGCTCGCCCAGGCGATCAAGCGTGCAAGGTTCATGGCGCTGCTGCCCTACAAAGCCGACTGATTGCCGGATACCGACGCCCTCCCGCGGGAGGGCTTTTGTTTTTTATGAACGCCGGACCTGAAAAAGAAAACGCGGCAGCAAACGAAGCCGAAAAAAGAAAAGCGGAGGCGGAAGCTAAAAGAAAACGCGAAGCCGCGCGCCGTGCCGCCGAAGAAAAACGGCGGTATTTCGAGTTTTACGACGACGTAAAGCACGACCGCAATAAAGAGTGGTAGAACAGTCCGACTGCCGTCCCGTGCCGTCGGGGCTGAGCGGCAGCATACTCAAACTTATCGCTCTGGCGGCGATGACGGCGGATCACGCCGCCATGATATTTCTGCACGAGGGCACGGTTTACGCTGCCTTGCGTTTTTTCGGGCGTCTGGCGGCGCCGATAATGTGCTGTATGCTCGCGGAAGGGTATCTGCACACCTCGTCGCTAAAAAATTATTTTGTCAGGCTCTCGGTTTTCGCGCTGCTTTCGCAGGTGCCGTATTCGCTGGCGGTGCACGGCACGGCGTTCGAGTACCGCGACTGGAACATGCTGGCGACGCTGACGCTGTCGCTGGCGGCGATAGCGCTGTTCGACAGAACAAAAAACCCGATTTTGAAACCGATACTGCCGCTGTTTCCGATAGCGCTCTGCTGTTTTTCGGATTGGGGCGCGGCAGCGCCGCTTTACGCGCTGGCGTTCTATGCGGCTGGCGGCAACAGATCCTTGCGTTTTATTTGTACCGTGGCGGTTTCCGCAGTCTACGCGGCGGTAAACTTTCTGTTCGCCGCTCCTGCCTCGGCAGCCGTCGCTTCGGGAGTTTTGCTTGCCCCGGCGCTGCTTTATTTTTATAACGGCGAACGGGCTGTAGGTTTTGAACGCAGAATCAACAAACGCATATTCTATTTTTACTATCCTGCGCATCTGGCGGTTCTGGTGCTGATAAGCGCGTGCACGATCTGATTGAAGCGCGCCGCGCGCAAGCGGATTACGCTTGACTTTTTCCGCATTCGGTACAATAATTGTAGCGGAATAATAAAATGAAAACGGAGGCGGCATGCCCGAGGTCGAGAAAAACGATTTTTCGGTTGGTAGCGTACGCAAAAGTATAGTCAAACTGGCTATACCGCTTACGCTCGCCCAGCTGATAAACGTGCTTTATAACGTCGTCGACCGAATCTATATCGGTCACCTGCCGTCGGGAGCAACGGACGCGCTGGCGGGCGTGGGACTGGCGTTTCCGATAATCACGCTGATCACCGGCTTTGCCAACCTGTTCGGAATGGGCGGAGCGTCGCTGGCTTCGATAGCCAGAGGCGCGCACGAAAAGGAAAAAGCCGAAAGCATCATGGGCACCTCGTTTACCATGATACTTATAACGGGAGCCGTGCTTACCGCGCTTTTGGAGGTTTTTCACGAGCCGCTGCTTTTCCTGGTCGGCGCCAGCGCCGGAACGATAGGCTACGCCGAGGATTATATCGTCGTTTACCTTGCGGGCACGCTCTTCCAGATGCTGTCGCTAGGCATGAACAGCTTTATAAATTCGCAGGGCTTCGCAAAGACGGGAATGATGACCGTGCTTATCGGCGCGGTACTCAACATAGCCTTGGATCCGCTGTTCATCTTTGTTTTCGGTATGGGCGTCAGGGGCGCCGCCGTGGCAACGGTAATTTCGCAAGCGGTATCCGCAACATGGGCTGTAGGTTTCCTGTTTTCGAAAAAAGCCATTCTGCGTCTGACACCGAAAAATATTAGGATCGACTTTGCACACCTCAAAAACATCGTCGCTTTGGGACTGAGCGCGTTCGTGATGAATATGTCTACCGGCGTGGTTCAGATAGTCAACAACGTCACTTTGGCGCGTTACGGCGGCGACGTTTATATCGGAGTCATGACGATAGTCAATTCGCTGAGGGAAGTCGTCTATACGCCGTTGCAGGGCGTTGCCGGCGGCGCCCAGCCGGTCGTGGGCTACAATTTCGGCGCCAACCGCTACGACCGCGTCCGGCAGAGCGTGTTTTTCATGACTGCGGTCTCGCTGACGTTCACGATGATAGTCTGGGCAATAATGCTCGTAATTCCCGAACAGATAATCAGGATATTTACCTCGGACGAGGAGCTGACAGGCGTGGGCGTGAACGCGCTGCACATCTACTTTTTCGGGCTGTTTCTGGCGGCGCTTCAGTTTTCGGGACAGTACACCTTCGTCGCCGTGGGCAAGTCGAAGGAAGCCATATTCTTTTCGACTTTACGCAAATTCATTATAGTCGTTCCGCTGGCGCTGACGCTGCCGCTGATACCGTCGGTAGGGGTCACGGGCGTATTTTTGGCGGAGCCGATATCCAGTTTTATAGCTTCTACGGCGTGCTACGTTACGATGTATTTTAAAGTGCTGCGGCCTATGAAACGCGCTTTGCCGGCCAAAGCGGAAATCTCCGATCAAGAGGGATAAGACAAGCGTGCCCTGCGGCGGCATCAGGTTCGGGGCGCGGAAAGATTGCGTCTTTACAAACCTGCGCGCACGCGCTATAATTAAATATATAAACATACAAGACGTATGCTTGACGAACGGAGGAGATATGGACAACGAGATTCTGAAAATGCCCCAACCTCAGGAAGCCGACCCGGCTTCCGCCCCCGGAAAAGCCGGATTGTCGCTTCACGAAAAAAAGTATATAAGCAAAAAGGAAATGATTATGTTCGGCGTCGCGGCTTGCGGACAGGGCATGATTTACGCCGTCATGTCCTCGTACATCAGCGACTTTTACATCAGCGTCATGCGTTTGCCGCTCGTATTCGTACTGTTGCTGATGCTGCTTGCCAGACTGTGGGACGCCGTTAACGATCCTATAATGGGGATCATCGCGGACAAGTACACCACAAAGCTCGGCAAAATGAAGCCTTACGTGCTGTTCACGGCGATACCCATAGGCGTTCTGACGTTTTTTATGTTCTACGTTCCGGAGGGGCTGGACACGACGGAACTGATGATCTATGCGGCGTTCACATACGTATTTTGGGGAATGACGTACACGATCTCGGACGTGCCGTTCTGGACGCTTCCCAATATCATGACGCCGAATCCCGGCGAGAGAGCCAACACTATTTCGCTCGGCCGCACGATCAACGGTATAGGTACCGCGGTGCCTCTGGCTTTGTTCATGGTGCTGTCGTTCGTACCCTCGCTCTCGGACGGCACGATAGCTGCCGAAAAGCAAAAATACATGATTCTGGTGCTGGTGGCGTGCATAATCGGCATTACGCTGTTCGTGACCAGCTTTTTCACGGTAAAGGAGCGCGTTCAGCTTCCCCCGAAGCCCAAGAGAAAACCCGGCGAACCCGGTACGCTTAAACGTCTTTTCGGCTGCAAGCCGCTGATGATAGTAGTGATTATGGGCGTATTGTCCAGCGGAAGGTATATGATGCAGGCGGCGGCAATACACGTAGCGCGCTATGCGTTTTATATCGGACCGTCGCTGGACGGACTGACGGGCGAAGCTCTGGAAGAAGCGCTTTCGGGCAGCATCGGTACGGTATCCACGCTTTTCCAGGTGTGTTCCGCGATAGGTATGTTCGGTTCCATGCTGGTGATGCCGCTGCTTTACAAAAAATTCAACTATAAACAGATAGTCATAGTTTCCTGCGTGGGCGGTTTCGTCGCCAGCGTGATATCTGCGGTGCTCGGCTCTTTGAGCATATTCACGGATGCGAACTGGCTGGTATATCTGCTGATCCCGTTCATAATCGTGCAGTGCATACCTTTGGGGGCGCTGAACGTCACCGCATACGCCATGATAGGCGACAGCCTGGATTATCTGGAGTGGAAGACGGGCTTCCGCGACAACGCGCTGGGCTCGGCGTGCCAGTCATTCGTGAACAAGCTGGGCAACGCGCTGGCTACGACGTTTATCGTAATCATGTACATGATAATAAACCTCGACCCCGCCCAGTCGGTGTCCAAGGAAGCCGTCATACGCGTAACGGAGCTAAGCGAAATACAGCGTTTCGGCATGTTTTCTCTCGTTTCGATAGTGCCGGGTATCAGCCTTATACTGACGGCGATACCTGTATTCTTCTATGATCTTACCGGCAAGAAGAAGGAAACGATAATCGCCGAACTCGCCGCAAGACGCGAAGCTCAGGGCATAAGCATAGAGGCGTGATCAATCCTTAAGGAGTATATATATGTTTCGTTATCCTAAATTCAGAAACGGCATACAGCGGCTGACGAACGTGTATTCGGAAAGTACGGCTTTTACCATGATGAACATTTCCGCATACGATCTGAAAGCCGGCGAAGAACTGATGATAATGGAGCCGGGCATGGAAACGGCGACGCTGCTGCTCAGCGGCAGGATCACCTGTTTTTATGACGATTCGGAAGCCGAAGCGGAGCGCGCCGGAGTTTTGAAAGCGCTTCCGACGTGCCTGCATACCGCGCGCGGTCACGAAGTCGTCGTGCGCGCCGAAACGGACGCCGAGATCCTGGTACAGAGCACAGAGAACGAACGCGATTTCCCGTCCAGGCTTTTCCGTCCCGAGGACGTAGTAAAAGTCGTTTCCTGCGAGGGTAAATGGGAAAACACCGCCGTCAGGGACGTCGTGGACATAATCAATATCAAAAACTCGCCGTATTCCAACATGGTACTCGGCGAAGTCTATGCCAGACAGGGCAGGTGGTGGAGCTATATCCCGCATTTCCATCCGCAGCCCGAAGTTTACTACTATAAATTCGAACGCCCCGAAGGCTTCGGCGCCTGCTTTATCGGCGACAAGGCGTACACCGTCAAGGACAAAAGCGTGGGCGCGTTCCCCGGCGGACTCACCCATGTTCAGGTAACGGCTCCCGGGTATCCGATGTACTGCGCGTGGATGATAAGACATCTGCCGGGCGATCCGTGGGACAATACCAGGACTGATAAGCCGGAATACACCTGGCTCAACGAAAACCCCGAGCTTAAATAAGGAGAAGATATATGACTAAAATTTCTGTCGGAGAAGCCATCGTCAGATACCTGGACAATCAATACGTTTCGTTTGACAACGCAGAGTATAAATTCGTCGAGGGCGTTTTTGCCGTGTTCGGTCACGGCTGCGTGCTGGGCATAGGCGAAGCGCTGGCAAACGGCGAGCATTCTCTCAAAGTATATCAGGGCAAGAACGAACAGGGTATGGCGCACGCCGCCATAGCTTACGCCAAGCAGAACAACCGCCGCAAAATAATGCCCTGCATCTCGTCGATAGGCCCCGGCGCCGCCAATATGGTTACGGCGGCGGCAGTGGCGACGGTCAACAACATTCCGCTGCTGCTGTTCCCAGGCGATACGTTCTCGACGCGCCGCCCCGATCCGGTGCTGCAGCAGTTCGAGCAGCCCCACGACCTGACCGTCACCACCAACGACGCGTTCAAGCCCGTGACCAGGGCGTTCGACAGGATATACCGTCCCGAAATGCTGTATTCCGCGCTGGAAAACGCCATGCGCGTGCTGACCGATCCCGAGCTTGCCGGCGCGGTGTGCATTGCCCTGCCGCAGGACGTTCAGGGCGAGGTCTACGACTTTCCCGAATATATGTTCGAAAAACGCGTGCGCGTAATACGCCGCCCCGTTCCCGCAGAGGACGAACTGGATGCAGCCGCAAGGATTATACGCGAATCCAAATATCCGTTAGTCATCGTCGGCGGCGGCGCAAGGTATTCCGAAGCCGGAGCCGCGATAAGCGAATTTTTAAGCGAGGCGAACATACCTTTCGCCGAGACGCAGGCCGGTAAATCCACCATACCCGAATCCTCGCCGTACTATCTCGGCGGACTGGGCGTCACTGGTAACGCCGCGGCGAACACGATTGCCGCCGGCGCCGACGTAATTATCGGTTTGGGTACCCGTTTTTCCGATTTTACGACCTCAAGCAAGACTTTGTTCAAAAACGCAAAAGCCTTTGTCAATATTAACGTATCTCGTTATCACGCGCTTAAGATGCGCGGCAGCGTCGTTGTCGGCGACGTCAAAAAGAGCGTCGAACTGCTGCTTGACAGGCTGAAGGGATACCGCAGCAGGTATGCCGACGAATATGTCGTAGCCAGGAAAAAATGGGAAGAAGAGACATTCAGACTGTTCAGGAGCGTTTATTCCAAACAGCTTGTGCCCGAGATTAAGGCGCTGACCGCGGGAACAATGGACGATTTCCACAAGGCAACGGGCGCGGAGCTTACGCAGACGGCGGCGATAGGACTGATACGCAAGCTTATCCCCATGGATGCGGTCGTGGTCGCGGCGGCGGGCTCGCTGCCGGGCTGTATGCAAAGACTGTGGAATACGGACAGCCTTTACTCGTACAACATGGAATACGGATATTCCTGCATGGGCTATGAGATAGCGGGCGCGCTCGGTTCTAAAATCGCCATGCCGTCGCGCGAAGTGTACGCTATGGTGGGCGACGGTTCGTATCTGATGCTCCATTCCGAGATGGTGACCGCCGTTCAGGAGGGCATCAAGATCAACGTACTGTTGTTCGATAACGGCGGTTTCGGCTGTATCAACAATCTGCAGATGGGCAAGGGCGTAAAATCGCTGGCTACCGAATTCAGGTACGGAGCCAAGGCGGACACGCCGTTCGTACCGATAGATTTCGCAATGAGCGCGCGGGCATACGGATTCAAGGCGTTTACCGCCAGAACGCCGGCGGAGCTTGAAGCCGCGCTGAACGCCGCCAAAAAGGAGAGCGGCAGCGTGCTTATCGACATCAAAGTGCTGCCCAAGACCATGACGGACGGCTGTGTGAACGGCTGGTGGCAGACGGGAGTAACGCATTCCCCGAGGAACGAAACTCAGCGCGAAGCGCTTTCCGAACTCGAAGAAAATATCAAAAAATACAAATAAACGGAGTAAACTATGCTTGACAAGAAAAAAATCAAACTGGGTATAGCCCCGATAGGCTGGACCAACGACGATATGCCGGACCTGGGCGGAGAAAACACTTTCGAACAGTGCGTCAGCGAAATGGCGCTGGCGGGCTTCAAAGGCACCGAGATCGGCAACAAATATCCGACCAAGATCAACACGCTCCGCCGCGCGTTGAATCTGAGAAAGCTGAAAATCGCCAATTCCTGGTTTTCCGCATATCTGCTGGAACAGCATTTCTACGACGTGGAAGCCGAATTTCACAAAAAGTGCAAGTTTTTAAAAGCCATGGGCGCCAAAGTCATCGGCGTCAGCGAACAGAGCCGTTCAATACAGGGGAAACCCGTGCCGATATTCGGTGAAAAGCCGGTAATGAGCGAAAAGGAATGGGCGGTATTCGTCGACGGGCTCAATCACCTCGGAGAGATAGCGCTGGAGTGGTACGGCATCAGCCTTACCTATCACCATCACATGGGCACCGTGGTGCAGACCGAGCAGGAAATCGAACGCATGATGGCTCAGACCGATCCCAAGTACGTCAGCCTTTTGTACGATACCGGGCATCTGGCGTACTGTGGCGAGGATTACCTGAAGATACTGCGTAAATATATCGGCAGGATAAAGCACGTTCATCTCAAAGACGTTCGTCCCAACGTGATCGCCGAGGTCAGGCGCGACAATCTGTCGTTCCTCGACGGCGTCAGAAAAGGTACGTTTACCGTTCCCGGCGACGGCGCAATAGATTTCAATCCGGTATTCGACGTCATTGCCGATTCCGATTATACGGGCTGGCTACTGGTGGAAGCCGAGCAGGATCCCGCCGTGGCGAATCCGCTGGAATATGCCATAAAAGCAAGAAAATACATAAAACAGAACGCTAAAATTTAGCAGGAGACGGAATATGAAAATAGGTATCATAGGTGCAGGCAGAATAGGCAAAGTTCACGCCGAGAGCGTTACGCGCTTTGTCAAAGGCGCCACGGTCGAGGCGATAGCCGATCCGTTCATGAACGCCGAAACGGAAAAATGGGCTAAGGAGCTGGGAATAGCCAACGTCTATAAAGACTACAAAAAGATTTTGGACGATCCCGAAATAAAAGCCGTTTTGATCTGTTCGTCGACGGACACTCACAGCCCGATCTCGCTGGAAGCGATAAAAGCCGGCAAACACATTTTTTGCGAAAAACCGATAGACCACGACGTGGATAAGATAAAGCAGGTCATAAAAGCGCTGGAGGGCACTTCGCTGAAATACCAGGTGGGTTTCAACCGCCGTTTCGACCATAACTTCCGCGCCGCAAAGGCTGCGGTTGCCTCGGGCAGGATTGGCGAGCTGAACACGCTTTCCGTTACCAGCCGCGATCCCGGCGCGCCTCCCGTTTCCTATATAAAAGTTTCGGGCGGCATTTTCCTGGACATGACGATCCACGACTTCGATATGGTCAGGTACGTTTCCGGAGACGAAGTTGAGGAAGTGTATGCTTCGGGCGCCGTTCTGGTCGATCCCGAAATAGGCAAGGCGGGCGATATAGACACCGCCGTAATAACGCTGAAGCTACATAGCGGCGCCATCGCCGTCATCAACAACTGCCGCCGCGCCTCTTACGGCTACGACCAGCGTCTCGAGGCGTTCGGTTCGCTGGGACAGGTCGAGGTGCATAACGACACCGATTCCACGGCGGTGCTGTCCAACGCGGACGGCGTGATCGCGGAAAAGCCCAAATATTTCTTCCTGGAAAGATATATGGCGGCATATACGGCGGAAATAGAGTCGTTCGTCAGTGCCGTCGAAAAGGATACCGAGGTCGAGGTCGGCGTCACTGACGGACTGCAGCCCGTTCTGATAGGACTGGCGGCGGCGTTGTCCGTCAAAGAAAACAGACCCGTAAAAGTCAGCGAAATAGCTTCAAAATACGGTCTGTAAAGAGTTTTATGCCCAATCCGATAACCCACGTCCTTTTTGCAAGGAAGGTGGCGGAAGAACTTAATGATTCGTGCGCCGTCCGTCGTATAATCGACGCGGCGCCAGCGGCGTACGAGCTGGGCGCCCTGGGTCCGGACTATCTGTTCGTTCTCAGGGAGCTTAGACTTTGCGACAAAAGCTTCGTGTCGCGTATGCATTCCGAAAAATGCATAGAAACGCTGAACGCATTTGCGCTTGCCGGCGACGGCGTCCTGAACGCGTACGCTTTGGGCTTCGCTACGCATTACGTGCTGGATTCGACTTTGCATCCGTACGTGTTTTTCGAGGCGTTGCAAATCGAAAAGAACGTGTCTGCCGGCGAAGCGCTGTCGCCGTACGGACATCAGCTTATAGAATGCGCACTGGACGGGCTGTTTCTGGCGGGGATGCAGGGCGACGTCGGCTTCAGAACGCCGACGTCTGTCGTTAAAAAAGTCGCCGCGTTCATGGCAAAGAAAGTACACCCGTTATATTCCGAAAACGTGTCGCGGAGCAAAACGGCGTTTTCGTTCAGGATGTTGGGCAGGCTTTTGCGCTTTACTCAGAACGTATCCGGGAAAAGCAAGGAACGCGTCAGAAGGGCGGAGGACGTCTTTTTCAAGGGCAAAAGGAAATTCTCGGTAATGCTCCAGCCGCCCGACGCCGACGAAAGGATAGACGCTCTCAACGGTGCGCGCCGTCCGTTCCCTTCGGTCAAGGGCGGCAAAGCCAACCGCGTCATGAGCGTGAAGGAGCTTATCGCATCGGCAAAAGGCAAAGCCGTGCCTTTTTTGGAAAAGACGGCGGCAATGCTGAGCGGCAGCCGCATGTTCACTTCGCAGGACATGCCTCTTGACTATGAGGGGAATATTTTGAATTAAGGCTGCCTTTTTTCAGAATAAAGTATCCCGAAATCTGTTTTATTATCAACGTAATCGCTATTCCCGCCAAAACGTCGGAGATATAATGCGCGCCTAGAATGACGCGGGAAACGGATACGGCGGCAACGAATGCGGAGCCGAGGATCAGCGCGGCGGCTCTGCCGCGTAAACCGAAATATTTTAAAAAATCGTACCCGAGTAGCGCCAGCGAAGCCATAGCGGCGTGTCCCGACGGAAAGGAGCTGCCTGCGCCTTTGGTGCCGGGGACGTACCACGGAGTGAAGTCGTCGGGAGTTTTCAGATCGGCATATCTTATCCTGCCCCAGAAATGCTTTAACGCGAACACGGCGGCGGCGCTCAGCATAAGCGTCGCCGCGGCGTACAGCGCAAAGCGCAGTATTCGGCGCTTTATTTCTTCGGGCAGTCTGCATTTCGGAAGAAGCGTGAACAGCGATGCCGCCGCCAGCGAAGCGACTATCAGCGCGGGCGTTTCGCCCACGGCGGTGAAAAAAGCCGCGGCGGAGCAGGAAGGGTCATACAGCTTTTCGGAATAGAAAAGGTCCGTCATAATAAACTTTATGACGGACCGGAACCGATAATTCTATTGAAACGCGATCATCAAAGTTTTACGGCCTTTCCGTTTTTTCTGGACTGTTCCGCGGCGAAAGCCATGCGGTGGCTCATTATCGTTTTGTCCATCATCGAAAGGCGCGGCGTGACCAGGCCGGTTTCCATCAGTTCTATAAAGTCCTTTACCACGCCTCTGTCGCCGCCCAGATGACCTATACCGGAGCTGACGCGTATCTTTTTGGGCAGTTCTCCGAATACGTTAAGCGTGAAGTATCCGTCCGAATCTCTGCCGTAAAGTTCGCCCTTGGTGCCCATGATGTGGGTGCGGCGGTAGCAGCGCGCCGTCTGGGCGGTCATCGTCAGCGTGGCGTTGACGTTGCCCATTTTGCAGCACACGACCTGATTCTCCATGACGTCGTTGTCGCATGCGTAAACGCAGCGTCCGTAAGGCGAATTTTTCAGCGCCTCGACGATGTCCTTTTTACGCGGACGGCCTTTTCCGGTTATTACCTTGACGTGTCCCAACAGCCACGGGAAGGTCTTTAAAGTGGGTTTGTAGTACAGTTTCGTGACTTCGTATGGGCAGGTCTTGGCATAAGGGCAGCCGTCCAGGCACCGCGCGGGCGCGCCCTCGGGACGGTTTTCGGGGAGGAAAACGCGCCTTTCGCCGATCGAGAATACTTCGTCGCACGCTTTACCGGTATAGTAATAGAACAGGTCGAGATCGTGACAGCATTTTGCCAGAATAGACGGCCCGGTTTCGTCCTCTCTTCTCCAGTTTCCGCGTACGTACGAATGCGAGAAATGCCAGTATCCCACGTTTTCGGTCTGTACGATGTTGGTCAGTTCTCCGATCGCGCCGGAATCTATGATCCGTTTTATTTTATCGTAATAGGGGGCGTAGCGCAGCACGTGGCACACGACCATCTTCAGGCCTTTTTCACGGCTGATCCGTTCCAGTTCCTCGCATTGCTCTAAAAGCGGAGAAACGGGTTTTTCGCAGAGCAGATGGTAATTAAGCTCCATGCCCTTGACCGCATGGCGGTAGTGGTCGCGGTCCTGGGTGGAAATGACCAGCGCGTCGGCGAGTTTGCCGGCTTTAAAAAAATCTTCCTCGTTGTCGAAAGCCATCGTTTCGGGAATGCCGTATTTTTTGCGTATGTATTCCAGCATGCCCTTGTTGACGTCGCAAACCGCCGTCACTTTGGCGCCTAAAGAGGTGAAATGATATGCGTACTTTCTTCCGCGGTTCCCCAATCCTATGATTGCAACCGTCAGCATTTGTTCCTCCTCCTAAAACGGGCGCTGCAGCGCCCGTTCCGAATTTATGCTTTATTATCGTTTTCGCCGTCCTTTACGGCGTTGCCGTCCGCGTCCTCAGTTACGTCGCCGTCGGCGGACTTATCGCCGTCTTTTGCTTCGGGCTCGTCGTCGGCAGAGTCTTCCTCGATGACTTCGTTGACCTCGATCACGGGAGTGCCGTCAGCCTTGGGCTCGGCGACTATCAGCGCTTTGGGATCGCCCATGGGGTTTTCCTTGCGGCGCAGCTCGTCGTTCTTTTCCTTGGCTTCGCGTTCGCGGCGCACCTTTTTCTCGTTGATGTACTCGGTGACTTCCTTTGCGGTCTTGCCTTCCATCAGCAGGTCGACTTCGTCGCCGTATATGGTTTCGTGTTCGTACAAAAGCTCTACCATCGCGTGCAGTATGCCGACGTTCTTTTCCAGGATCTCGTAGGCGCGTGCGTAGGCGTTATCGACGATTTTACGTATTTCGGTGTCGATGATGGCGGCTATTTCGTCGGAATAACTGGCTTGAGTCTGATAATCCCTGCCGATAAACACCTCCTGTTCGCCGCCGTAATATACGTTAGAGAGTGCGGGCGACATACCCCATTCGGTCACCATGCTGCGCGCTATAGAGGTGGCTTGTTTGATATCCATAGACGCGCCGGTGGTGATGTCCCGGATTATCAACGCCTCGGCGGCTCTGCCGCCCATGGTCATTGCTATGGTATCCTGCAGATGCGAAAGCGTGGTATGCGAATCGTCGGTCTTGGGACGGGATATCGTATAGCCTGCCGCCATGCCCCTGGGAATAATGGAAACTTCCTGTACGGCATCGCAGTTTTTGAGCATCCTTCCCACCAGAGCGTGTCCTGCCTCGTGATAGGCGGTTATGCGCTTGTCCTTTTCGGTAACGACTCTGGAGCGTTTCTGCGGACCGGCAATGACCTTGTTGATGCCTTCCAGGATATCGTTCATCTGTATTATCTTGCGGTTTTCGCGTGCGGCGATTATCGCCGCTTCGTTAAGAAGGTTCTCTATATCGGCGCCCGAGAATCCCGTCGTCAGCCTTGCCAGGTTTTTGAAATCGATATCGGAAGAAAGGGGTTTGTTCCTGGCGTGGACCTTGAATATGGCTTCGCGCCCCTTGACGTCAGGGAGATTGACGAAGATCTGCCTGTCGAATCTGCCCGGACGCAGCAGGGCGGGGTCGAGTACATCCGCGCGGTTGGTCGCCGCCATTATCACTATGGCCTCGTTTTCCTCGAAACCGTCCATTTGCACCAGCAGCTGGTTCAGCGTCTGTTCGCGTTCGTCGTTGCCGCCTCCGAGGCCTGCGCCTCTCTTTCTGCCTACGGCGTCGATCTCGTCGATAAATACTATGCAGGGCTGGGTGCGTTTGGCCTGATTGAACAGATCGCGCACGCGGCTTGCGCCCACGCCCACGAACATTTCCACGAAGTCGGAGCCGGAAATCGAATAGAAAGGCACGCCCGCTTCGCCGGCAACGGCTTTTGCAAAGAGCGTTTTGCCCGTTCCGGGAGGCCCGACCAACAGAACGCCTTTAGGCACTCTCGCGCCAACGTCGCGGAATTTTTTTGGGGATTTGAGAAACTCGACGACTTCCTGAAGCTCCAGCTTTTCCTCCTCGGCGCCTGCAACGTCGGTAAAGCGTACGCGCACGTTGTCGGTGACTTTGGATTTGGTTTTACCGAAATTCATCGCGCCGCCCGCGCCGCCCTGCTTGCGCATAACGACTATCATATACACGGCGAGTCCTCCCAGTATCAGCAGCATAAGTACCGGGAAGATGTAACTGGAGAAGGAGTTGTTCGTAGGTCCGTTGAGCCAGATCGAGGGCAGCGTGGCGCCCTCGGTATCCGCGGTGTATTCCTCGATTGCGGCGACCAGCTCGTCACGGTAAATCGTAATACAGACGGCGCTGGCGTATTTTCCGCGTTCGAAATCGGCTCTGTTTTTCTCGTTGTCCTGATCGCGGTAAAGCACGTTGACGGTATAAGAGTCGGTAAAATAGACTCCCGCGATCTCGTTGTTCTGAATTTTTTTAAGCAGTTCGTCGTAAGACAGCGTTTCCGCGGACGATTTGTTGAGATTGGTTATTAGCACGGCGAGCAGCACGATCACCAGGATCGCCGTCAGCACTATGAAAATTATTCTTCGCGTATTAGGTTTTGTATCCATCTTTCCTCGTAAAAATTCCGTAATCTGCCGGAACTCTGTTGAACTATTATACCATACGTTTTACAGAATGTAAAATGAATATTTATTGCACGGAGAATGATTGTTCTGTGTCATGCGGTTTTACCGCTGCGACGCCGCCCGAAGGCGAAGCGTCTTTTACCAGTCCGGCTATCTTAAAAGCTATTCTTTCGCTGAGACGCTCGACCAGCGAATAGGGTGCGTTCATCAGCTGCAGGAGATTGTCCTCGCCCCTTGCCGCCACGACGCCCAGGATGCCGATATCGCCTATTTTTCCCAGATCCTTGTTCAAAGCGCCGCCCGCTCTGAGACCTCCGGCGCTGTACTTTATCGTGCCGACGTCCTTTTCGGCGCCGACGCACGCGTCGACGGCTATGACGAAATTTTCCGGGTGGCGGCGCAGCAGAAACTCTTTGTAACGTCGGTAGTTCAGACCGTTCACGGGACGTCTGAGTCCGCCGTAAACGTAGGCGGGAAGTTTGTGGACGGCGCGCAGCAAATCCGCTACCATAGGACCAAGGGAGTCGCCGACGACCCCCGACGAACCGATACAGACAATGACGGGCAAAGGCATAGAATAAATATATCCAATGACTCCGGTAAATATAACGCGCCGCACCGATACGACTGAATAAATGCATGCAAAAAAACAGAACCGCGACTCACAAAAGTTCGCCGCGGTTTTCTGAAAAATTTAGATAAGGGATACCGTTATCGGTATTCGGGTAACCTACATCGAAAATTCGCTTTCGCAGGTAAGGTTGATCCCAAGCCGTCTGAATATCTGGAGAGAACTTTCGGGAAGCATTACTGTGGAGTGCGCTTCGCAGCCCGAGAGCAGCGGCAGTTTCTCCAGCGCGAACTCCACGGTGGGATTCGTCGCGGCGGAGAACGACAGCGCTATCAGCGCCTCTTCCAGGTTCATCATTTTGGTCTTCGACTTCAGCGCCTCGTGTTTGACTTTGAGCACCGCGTCGATGGCGGCGGGGGAGATGAGTTTGATTTTGTCGTCGATGCCCGCCAGCACCTTGAGCGCGTTGATGATAACCGCGGCGGGGGCGTACAGATTGTTTTTGTCGCGCCCGGTCAGTATCTTGCCGTCGGGAAGCTCCAACGCGATTGCGGGACAGCCTGCCGCCGAGGCTTTGTCCAGTGCGTATTTGACCACGCGTCTGTCAAGCGGCGAAGCGCCCATATCTTTCATCAGGATCTCGACGCGGTGCGCCGTTTCCAGTTCGGTTATTCCCAGTTTATAGTCGTTGTATGCCTTGAAATAGCGGCGTATGACTTCCTGCTTGGTGGCCTCGCGCACGGCTTCGTCGTCGGTTATTGCGTAGCCTGCCATGTTTACGCCCATGTCGGTGGGGGATTTGTAGATTTCCTTGCCCAGTATCCTGGTCAGAATGTTTTTGACCACGGGGAAAACTTCCAGGTCGCGGTTATAGTTCACGGCGCTGATCCCGTAGGCGTCCAGGTGAAAGTAGTCTATCATGTTCCTGTCGCCTATGTCGGCGGTGGCGGCTTCGTAGGCTACGTTGACGGGGTGTTTAAGAGGCAGATTCCACACGGGGAAGGTCTCGTATTTGGCGTATCCCGCCTTTACGCCGCGCTTATATTCGTGATACAGCTGTGACAGACACGTGGCAAGCTTGCCCGAATTGGGCCCCGGAGCGTTGACGACGACCAAAGGCTTGGTGGTTTCGATATAAGGGTTGGCTCCGTAACCTTCGTCCGACACTATGGTGTCCACGTCGTTGGGGTAGCCTTTTGTCAGCTTGTGGATATATACTCTCTCGCCGCGGCGCTCCAGCCTTTTTCTGAAAATGTCGGCGGCGGGTTGTTCGTTGTACTGGGTGATAACGACGCCGCTGACGTCGAGGCCCGCGCATCTCAGGTTGTTCATAAGACGGATAAGCTCGTTGCCGTAAGTCAGTCCGAAGTCGGAGCGAATTTTGTTTTTCTCGATTGCGGGGGCGCCTATACAGAGAATGATCTCCAGCTTATCCTTCAGGTTCTGAAGGATTTTAGTTTTCACGTTGGGGTCGAAGCCGGGAAGCACGCGCGCCGCATGCAGATCGTCGAACATTTTACCGCCGAATTCCAGGTAAAGTTTGTTGTCGAACGCGGCGATACGCTTCAGAATTTTTTCGGTTTGCATTTTGACGTACAACTCGTTGTCGAAGCCGATTTTTTTCATCCCTAGTTTCTCCGTAAATTAAGATTCCGTACTTTAAAATTGTAATACCCGCGGCGTAAAAAGTCAACTCCAATATGCGCGCCCGCGCGAGGAAAAAGCGACGTAAAACAACGGCGTTTTCAGGCGTTTTGTCTTATAAAACGCCTGAAACAAAAAACGCACTTCGAAGCGCCGAAAAAACATATAAAAAATGTCCGCCCCGCGGGGCGGACAGCGACAGTCCCGAAACGGCGTTTATTTTTTTCTTAACGCGACGCGGCGAACTTTGCCGTTGGTGGTCCTGGGCAGCTCGTCGACGAATTCGACGACACGCGGGTATTTGTAAGGCGCGGTATTTTCCTTGACGTAGGTCTGTATCTGCTTTTTAAGCTCGTCGGAAGGAACCGTGCCCTCGGTCAGCACCACGGTGGCTTTGACTATCTGTCCGCGGATGGGGTCGGGCACGCCGGTTATCGCGCATTCGACTACGAAAGGCAGCTCCATAATGACGGATTCGATTTCGAAAGGTCCGATACGGTAGCCGCTCGATTTTATGACGTCGTCGATACGGCTCATATACCAGTAATAGCCGTCCTCGTCTTTCCATGCCATGTCGCCGGTATGGTACAGCCCGTCGTGCATGGCTTTTTTGGTGGTGGCCTCGTTGAGATAATAGCCGTCGAACAGACCGTAGGGGATGCCTTTGTCGATGCGGATGACGATCTCCCCGACTTCGCCCGCGGCGACACTTATGCCGTTCTCGTCCACGATGTCGACGTCGTATTGCGGCGTGGGCTTGCCCATGGAACCGAGTTTAAGCTCGTTGCCGACGAGGTTTGCTATGGAAAGCGTGGTTTCGGTCTGACCGAAGCCTTCCATTATCTTTAGCCCCGTTATCTTGTAGAACTGGTCGAAAACTTCGCGGTTCAGCGCTTCGCCGGCTGTCGTGACGTATTTGAGCGAGCTAAGATCGTATTTTGTCAGGTCCTCCAACAGAATGAACCTGTACATGGTAGGCGGCGCACAGAAAGTCGTGATGTTGTATTTTGCAAACAGCGGCAGTATGTCGGCGGCTTTGAATTTGTCGAAGTCGTATGTGAATACCGCCGCTTCCGAGAGCCATTGACCGTACAGCTTGCC